>CADAPN010000061.1 GCA_902789835.1 Oscillospiraceae bacterium | reverse complement strand
GCAACCAGCTCGAAGTTCGGTATTTCGTTGAAATAGACTGCGTCCAGAATTGCCTGGAGCCTGGCCCCGTCTCCGGAAGCCAGAACGGCCGTTCTGACCATCGCGCGACAACGCCTCCCGGGAAAAGATACTTGTATGCGCTCCGCGGAATCGCTATAATACGAAATCGCAGATCAAGCTTTATTATTATACGCGAACTTCACCCCGCGGTCAAGCGTTGGAGGAGAGCAGATGACAGAAATTTATTTGATTCGGCATACACAGGCACAGGGAAACCGCTATCGCATGATGCAGGGGTCCTGGGACGGAGCAATCACGGCACTGGGAAGGCGGCAGATCGAAGCGCTGGCAGAGCGCTTTTCGAAGATCCCGGTGGATGCGGTCTATTCCAGCGACCTTCGCCGCGCGGTGCTGACGGCGGAGGCGGCCGCACGCCGCGGACAGCTTCCGATCCAGACCAGGACCGCACTGCGTGAGCTGGACGTCGGCCCGTGGGAGAAATGCTTTTTCGGAAACGTCCGCCATGCCCAGCCGGAACTCGCCCGGGCGTTTCTGGAGGATGCGGAACACTGGAGGCTGGAGGGGGCGGAAACCTTCGGCGAGGTACGCCGGAGAGCCCTGGCGGAGCTCCGGAGAATTGCGCAGGAGAACGAAGGAAAGACGGTCGCCGTAGCCAGCCACGGCATTACCATCCGCTGTATCATGTCCGGAATCACGGGGATTTCCCTTTCCGAGCCGGAACGCCTGCCGATCTTTCGAAATACCGCGGTGACGAGACTCCTGTGGGACGGAAGCGCGTTTCATGTGGACTACATGAACGACGTGTCCCATCTGCCTCAGGATGCACAGAGCAGCTGGAACACCGCGGGCGATCTCCGGGACGAACGCTTTGACCCGGAACGCGACCGGGAATACTATGAAGCCTGCTACGCGGATGCCTGGCGGGCTGCCCACGGGTCGCTGTACGGATTCAGCCCGGACCTGTATTACATGGCGGCGGTGCGGCATGACCGCGTTCAGCCGGGTTCGGTTCTGCGCATGTATCACGGCGAAGAGCCGGTCGGCCTGGTGGATTTGGATCCCTTGCGGGGCGCGGAACAGGGGGTCGGCTGGATCAGCCTGCTGTATCTGAAAGAGGGCTGCCGGTATCAGGGATACGGGATTCAGCTCCTGGCGAGGGCAATCTTCTTCTATGAGGCCCGGAACCGTACATGCCTGCGCCTTCAGGTGGCGGAGGCGAACCGGCCGGCCTGTGCATTCTACGAACGGGAGGGATTTCACCGCATCGCGGAGCAGAAAAGCCCGACCGGCCGCCTGCTGGTCATGGAGCGCCGCGGGATGGCCTGACAAACAAGTCCGGGAAGGCAAGGAAAGAACGAAAAGAAACCGTTGAAGCGTGTCTGATTCTATGATAAAATAATATGAATCTTAATGAAAAAAGGCGTGCTGTTTCAGTCCGCACGGGAGGAGGTAGGAACGCCGTTGCAAACAGGAAAGAGCTTTCTGTGTACGGTGCTGACCCTGCTGGTCCTGGCGGCGGCGCTGCTTCCGAAGCAAACGGCGTATGCCTATACCGCGCCGGAGTTCCGGGATGCACAGTTCCATGAGGCGGCGGCAATGATCGGCGACCGGGTCAAGCTGGATGTCTCCTGCCTGGCGGAGGGCTATGTGGCGGTATCCGCCGTCTCGGACATGCGCCTGAAGTTCCAGGTGGTCAAGGATGAGACCACATACAACTATAACCTGTCGTCGGACGGGACGCCGGGGATCTTTCCGCTGCAGGGCGGGAACGGGAGCTACCGTTTCCGCGTGATGGAAAACGTCGTAGACAAGAAATACTCCGAGCTGTATTCCTTTACCTGCGATGTCGTGATGCAGGATGAATTCCAGCCTTTCCTGCGGCCGAGCACCTATATCAATTATAACCGGGACTCGGCCTGTGTCCGGAAAGCGGCGGAGCTTGCCGCGGCAGCGTCGGATGAGCTGGGCCTCGTCAGTGCGGTCTACAATTATGTATGCGGCCAGGTCACCTATGACCGGGAAAAGGCCGCAAGCGTCAAAAGCGGTTATCTTCCGGTGCCGGATGAGACCATGACCAGCGGAAAGGGAATCTGTTTTGACTATGCCGCCCTTGCGGGCGCCATGCTGCGAAGCCAGGGCATCCCCACCAAGATGATCTTCGGCTATGTGGCGCCGGAGGGACTGTATCACGCGTGGAACATGTTCTACACTCCGCAGTCCGGCTGGGTGACGGTGAGCTTTGAGGTTCGGGGAGAAAACTGGACCCGCATGGATCTGACCTTTTCCGCCAACGGGGCGGATTCCACCTTTATCGGCGACGGCAGCAATTATTCAGACGTTTATTATTACTGATTTCATGAGACAGGCGGTGAAGCAATGAGCGGAAAGAAACTGGATGATCTTGGGGTCAGCGCGTTCTGTGAGAGCATGGCGATGATGATACAGGCCGGTATCCAGACGGATGAGGCCATCACACTGCTCCAGAGCGACCGGACGCACGGAAGCGGCGTTCTGGAGGAAGCCCTCGGCGTCATGAAGCAGCAGGTAGATCAGGGCTTCGGCCTGGCTGCGGCGATGAAGGAAAGCGGAATTTTTCCGGACTATGCGCTGCGGATGGTCCAGGCAGGGGAGAGCTCCGGCCGCCTGGAAGACATTCTCTTCCGGCTGGCCCGGTATTATGCCGACCAGAAAACCATCTCGGAGAAGCTGCGCAATGCCGTGACCTATCCCGCGGCAATGCTGGTGCTGATCATCGCGGTGCTGTCCGTGATGCTGGTGATGGTTCTGCCTGCGTTTACCGACGTCTACGACAACCTGACCGGGAGCCTTGCAGCCTCAAGCTACAGCTATGTGCGCCTGGCGTATGTGTTCTGCTGGTTCGCGCTGGTTCTGATGCTGGTTCTGGCGGGCGGGCTGGTCGCAGGGCTTCTGCTCTGGAGGAGTGGAAAGCGGAAGAAGGTCGAGGCAATCCTGAGAAAGAATGAGCTCTGCGCCTCAATTCTGGAGAATATGGGCATGTTCCGCTTTACCTCGGCCCTGGGCACCTTTCTTGCCAGCGGCGAGATGCAGGACGAAGCGGTGCTCAACAGCCTTCCGATGACGGACTGTGAGCCGGTGGAAGAGAAGCTGAAGCGCTGCGTCATCCGCATGGAGCAGGGGCACAGCATTGCCCAGGCGGCCTACGACGAGGATCTCTTTGAGCCGGTTTACGGACGCATGCTTCTGGCCGGAGAGCGGAGCGGCAACATGGAACACGTGCTTGCCAGACTGACCGGGCTGCTGGAGGAAAACTGCGGCAGTCTGGTGGAACGCCTGGTCGGAATCGTCGACCCGCTTCTGTCGGGGGTGCTGATGTTTACGGTGGGGCTGTCTCTGCTGAGCGTGATGCTGCCGCTGATCGGCATGATGAACGCCATCGCCTGAGGGAGAGAGAGCCATGTATTCCGACAGACGGGCAAAACGGAGAAGCTGGATCCTCTGGGCCCTGCTGCTTCTGCTGCTGTTTGGGGCGCTGGCGCTGATTTTCTCCGACGGGGGCAGAGGCCTCAACGAAGGAAGCGCCGCCGCCATCCGGGAAGCGGTCCAGCGCAGTGCCCTCCAGTGCTACGCCGTGGAGGGGGCTTATCCGCCGGACCTGCAGTATCTTGAGGACAACTACGGCCTTCAGGTGAACAGGGAAGACTTCTATGTGACCTATGAGGCCTTTGCGTCCAATCTTCCGCCTACGGTGCGCGTCACCATGCGCTGAGCGGAAGGCGGGACCGACAGAAGAATGGAAAGAGAGGAGGACAGACCGTGAGGAAAGAGCGTCATTTTTCCCTCGGTTTCTATACCATCGGGGTTGCCGCGCTGTTTCTGGCGGGGTTCTTTCTGCTGGTGGTGTTCGGGGCCCAGAGCTACCGCAACACCGTGAAAGGGCAGAACGGCAACATGCAGAGCCGCGCACTGCAGTCCTATCTCTCGACAACGGTCAAGGCCTATGACGCCGCGGACGCCGTTTCCCTGACGGAAGAGCCGGAGGTCGGACAGGTGCTTGCCCTGGCAGACGGCAGCAGCGGCTATGCCCTGAGGATTTACCGGAAAGACGGCATGCTGCTGGAGGACTATGCCTCGGCGGATGCCGCGCTGAATCCGGAGGAGGCACAGAGGCTCGGCATGACGGAGCGGTTTGAAGCGGAAAAGCTCCCCGGAAATCTTCTGAAGCTGAGGACCGATGCGGGCAGCGTTCTGCTGCACCTGCGCAGCGGGAGGGACGGATGATGAAAAAACAAAGCCACATCACGGGCTTCTACCTGGAGACGCTGATGCTGATCGTGGTATTCGTGCTGATCATCCTGGTCCTGACACAGGTGTTCGGTCTGGCCCAGATGCAGAGCACGAGAGCAAAACAGCTGAACGGTGCGGTGATCCTCGCGCAGAACGCCGCCGAAGCCGTGGCCGCCAGTGAGACGCCGGAGGAGCTTCTGAAGCTGCTGAATGAAAACGGGAATGCCGTCCCGATGACCGAGCCCGCGGGGGTGACGGCGCGCTATGACAGGGACCTGAATCCGGATGCTGAAGGAAACTACCGGGTGGATGTGACCTGGCTTCCGGAAGAAACGGAAAACGGGATCTTGGTCCACAGTGTGGCGGAGGTCCGCTGCGAGGAAACGGAAGCGCCGGTTTACCGCCTGGAGACGGAACGCTTTCGGACGGGGGTGAGCGCTTGAAACAGGTACCGATCAAGCTTGGACCGCTGGCGCTGCTTCTGACGGTGATCAGCATCTGCGTCACGACGCTGGCCATTCTGACTTTTACCACGGCCCGGGCGGATCTGCGCCTGGCGGAGAAATATGCACAGACGGTACAGACGCGCTACGCGCTGGAGCGGCAGGGACAGGAATTCCTCCGCAACCTGAGCGAAACGGACCCCGGAGACTACGGTCTTATGGACTGGGAACGCGATGCCGCGGGGGTTTACTGGACGGAATTTGAACAGGACGGCGCCAGCCTGCGGATCGGCTTTCGGCCGGACCGGGAGGCAGGCTTCACCGTGGTCTCCTGGCGGCAGGAAAAAGGCTGGGTCGAAGACGACAGCATCGGAGATCTTTGGGACGGAGGAATGATGCCATGACCATATTGGAAATCCTGCAGAAGGCAATCGAACTGGATGCGGCGGATATCTTTCTGGTGGCGGGGCTGCCGGTCACCTTCAAGTGCGGCGGACGCCAGGAGCGGTCCCGGGAGGACTTTCTTCGCCCGGACGATATCGGCACGCTGGTGGATGCCATCTATGAAATCGCCCACCGGCAGCGCATCAATCTGGACAACGGCGTAGACGACGACTTTTCCTTCGCGGTATCGCACCTGGGACGTTTCCGGGTGAATGTGTTCCGCCAGCGCGGGTCTCTTGCCGCGGTGGTCCGTGTGATCCATTTCGGCCTGCCCGATCCGGTGAAGCTGGGGATTCCGGAGAGTGTGCTTTCCCTCGCGGACAACAAAAAGGGCCTGGTGCTGATTACCGGCTCGGCCGGAACCGGAAAATCCACCACGCTGGCCTGCATGATCGACCGCATCAACCGCAGCCGGGACTGCCATATCATCACCATGGAGGACCCGATCGAATACATTCACCGGCACGACAAGGCCATTGTCACCCAGCGAGAGATCTCCATCGACACGCCGGGGTATCTGGAATCGCTGCGTTCGGCGCTGCGCGAGAGCCCGGACGTGATCCTTCTTGGAGAGATGCGGGATTATGACACCATCTCGGCTGCCATGACCGCGGCGGAAACCGGCGTCCTGCTGCTGAGCACCCTGCATACCAGCAGCGCGGCAAACACCATCAACCGGATCCTGGATGTGTTTCCGGCCAATCAGCAGAAGCAGGTCAAGATCCAGCTGGCACAGATCCTGAAAGGCGTCGTCTGCCAGCAGCTTGTTCCGTCTGTAGACGGCGGACAGACCGCCGTATTTGAAATCATGAAATCCACCACGGCGATCCAAAATATGATCCGTGAAGACAAGCTCCACCAGCTGGAGTCGGCCATGCAGGCCGGCGCGGCGGATGGTATGTGCACCATGGACGGAAGTCTCCTCAAGCTTTATCGGGAGAAAAAAATCACGAAAGACACCGCGCTGCTCTCCTGCGTCAATTACGAAAACATGGTAAAACGGCTGAGCCTCTGAGTCCGGCAGCAGACGGACAGGCTCATGATTGCAAAGAGGAAAAGAAAATGAGGATGACAGAGGCCAAACAGGATGTCCTGTATGTGAGAATGCTCGGCGGCTTCTCCGTACGCTGGAACGGGAAGCTGATCGCCGGCGGCTCCAAGGCGAGCGAGTCGCAGCTGACGTCGCTTCTGCAGATTCTGATTCATAACCGCGCCCACGGTGTATCCAGGGACCGCCTGGAGGAGCTGCTGTTTGAAGAGCGGGACATGGCGAATGTGCATCATGCCCTGCAGAGCGTCATCTATAATACGAAAAAGAAGCTGCAAAAGGCGGGGCTGCCGCCGGTCAACTACATCGAGCAGCGTAAAGGTGTGTTTTTCTGGACGGAAGCGATTCCGCTCGTCGAGGACGCGACGGAATTCGAACGGCTCTGCCATGAGGCCGAAGCCGAGGAGAATCCGGAGGTCAAAATCGCGCTGTATCAGGAAGCGGCACACTGGTATACCGGCGAGTTTCTGCCGAACCAGACGGCGGTGATCTGGGTTGCGCAGGAGGCGAGGCGGCTGAAGGCGCTGTTCTGCGCCTGTGTGGAACATGGCGCTGCCATGCTGCGGCAGAACCAGGACTACTTCCAACTGGAAGAGCTCGGTGCGCTGGCCTCGAAAATCGATCCGCTGGCAGACTGGGAAACGCTGACCATGGAGGCGCTGGTGTCGCTGGGCCGCTATGACGAAGCGCGTCAGCTCTATGACGACACCGTGCAGCTCTACTTCAATGAACAGGGGCTGCGTCCCTCCAGAAAGATGCTCAAGCAGCTTGAGCGCCTGGGCGCCGAGATGCAGCACCAGCACGAGACGCTGGACGTGATTCAGACGGAGCTGTCCGGAAAGGGAGATGACTTTCCGGGAGGATATCTCGTCAGCTACCCGATCTTTGTGGGAATCTACCGCATGGTGGAACGGATGCTGGAACGCGGCGGACAGTCGGTTTACCTGATGCTTTGCACGGTCATTGACGGCAAGGGCAACCCGCTGCGCGAGGGTCCGATGCTGGAAGAGCTTACCAAACGGATGGGGGACTCGGTCCGGCGGTCCATCCGGCGGGGCGACGCGATGTGCCAGTACGGGAAGGGACAGTATCTTGCGCTGCTGGTCAATACCACCCGCGAAAACTGCGGCGTGGTACAGAAACGAATCAACGAGCGCTTCCTGGTCGGACGGCAAAGGACCAAGATCCAGTACTACGTCAACTCCGTCTTCTGGGTGCCGCCGCTGGAACTGACGGACCCAAGCATGCGGGAGCAGCAGTGAGGGATACGGCGGTATGAAGAAGACGCAATGGTACATCGGCGCACCGAACGGGGTGGTCCTCTGTGTCAACCGGAATGACGCGGGGGAGCTCGGCGGTGTGTTCTACCACAGTTACAGCGAGACACCGGTCCCTTTTCAGGGAATCGGGCAGATGACGCTGCGGATGGAAAAGCTCTATGACTGGCTGCGCTTTCCGTACCCGGGAACCAACAGCCGGACCTTCGGCGAAGAGCCGAAGCCGGACGGCAGAATCCATGAAAGGAAAAAAATCATGAGTGACGAGACGCTTCTGGCACAACACGGAGACATCGGGACCTTCATTGTAAGAGTCCAGCACCGGCAAAACAGCAGCTGGCAGGGGAGAATCACATGGATGGAAGAGGACAGAACCATTCAGTTCCGCTCGGTCTGGGAAATGATCAAACTGATCGAAAGCGCAGTGGACAGTGTCAGCCAGGGGGACGAAAAGGAGACCACCTGGTTCCCGGAAGAGGACGAAGCGGGGCAGAAGGCCTGATTTCAGAGATCCGGAAATAAGGTGCAGGAGGAAAAAACATGCTGACAATCGAAAAACTCAGAGCTTACGGCGCAAATGTGGACGAGGGCCTGGGGCGCTGCATGAACAACGAGGCGTTCTATCTGCGCCTGGTGAATATGGCGGTGGGGGACGCCGGCTTTGAGCGGCTGCACACCGCCCTTAAGCAGGGGGACCGGAAGGAAGGCTTTGAGGCGGCGCATGCCCTGAAAGGCATGCTGGGAAACCTCTCCCTGACGCCGCTTTCCAAACCGGCCTCGGATCTGACAGAGCTCCTGCGCGCAGAGACGGCGACCGGGACAGAGACGGACTGCCATGTACTGATGGAAGAGATCCTGAGGCAGAGGGAAAAACTGCTGCAGCTGAGCGATGAAGCGTAATTACCAGCAGGAGCTGGACGGGATCATTGCCCGGCAGGCGGGGAAGCGTCCCCGCCTGCTGCTGCACAGCTGCTGTGGCCCCTGCAGTGCACCGGTTCTCGAGTATCTGACACAGTATTTTGACGTGACGCTGTTCTGGTATAATCCGAATATCTGGCCTCAGGAGGAATTTGACCTCCGGCTGGAGGAGCAGCGGAAGCTGATTCGGGCCATGGGGCTGGAGGAGCGGGTGCGGCTTGTCTGCATGCCGAGAAACAGCGAGCGGTGGTATCGGGCGACAGAGGGACTGGAGCATGAGCCGGAAGGCGGGAAGCGGTGCACGGAATGCTTTCGCCTCCGCCTGCGGGAAGCGGCCGCCTACGGGGCGGAAGAGGGGTTTGACTGCTTCTGCAGTACGCTGACGCTTTCCCGCCATAAAGATCCGCTGCGCATCAACGCCCTGGGCGAACAGTTTGCAGAGGAGTTCGGCATCCCGTGGCTTCCGTCCGAGTTTAAAAAACGCGGAAGGGAACTGCGGTCCAAACAGCTCTGTGAGCAGTACGGCATTTACCGCCAGGATTACTGCGGATGCGAATACTCGGTAAGAAAAGATCTTCCTGAGGAGATTATGAAAGAAAAGAAAGAGTCTGAGGTGCAATCATGAAAGTGAGAAAAGCGATTATCCCCGCGGCGGGGTTGGGGACCCGGCTGCTTCCCAACACCAAGAGCATCCCGAAGGAAATGCTGCCCCTGGTGGACAAGCCGGTTTTGCAGTACATCGTGGAAGAAGCGGTGGCCGCCGGTGTGGAACAGATCCTGGTCATCACCAACCGGGGCAAATCCCCGATTGAAGACTACTTCGACTATGCGCCGGACCTGGAGGAGCGGCTCCTGAAGGACGGAAAGGAAAAGGAAGCCCGGACGATCCGCGCGGTTGCGGATATGGCGGATGTCCTCTTTCTCCGCCAGAAGGAGACCAAAGGCCTCGGACACGCCGTCTGGCGCGCGAAGAGCTTTGTGGGCGATGAGCCTTTTGCCGTGCTGCTGGGCGACGATATCATGCTGGGGGAAAAGCCGGTCCTGAAACAGCTGGTGGAAGCCACGGAAGCCAACGACTGCAGCGCGGTGGCAATCCACGAGGTGCCGGATGAGCTGATCGTGAAGTACTCCTCGGTAAAAATGGAGGAGAAGCTCTCCGACCGGGTCTACCGCATCAGCGATATGAACGAGAAGCCGACCCTGGAGGAAAAGTTCTCCAACTACGCAATCCTGGGCCGCTACGTGCTGACCCCGGGAATCTTCGAGATCCTGGAACATACCGCGCCGGGCCGCAACAACGAGATCCAGCTGACGGACGGCATGAAGGAACTGCTCAGCCGGGAGCGGATGTGCGGCGTCGACTTTGAGGGCAGGCGTTACGACACCGGAAACCTCAAGGGCTATCTGGAAGCCATCATCGACTTTGCCCTGCTCAACGAGGAAGCGGGAGACTGGCTGCGCGAGTTTATCATCCAGAAGGCGGATTTGCTGCGCTGACGGAAATTTTAGTTGACATCGATCGGCACCATACGATATAATAACCACTCGGCGGCCCTGACCGCCGAGTGATTTTCATTTTGTCAACTGCTTCTTCCGGAGCGGTCCGGGACCTGCTTGACGCGGCCGGTCCGGAGGATGTTGAGTATTATGATGTGAAAGGAGTGCAGACAATGCTTCGTACCTATCAGAGCAAGGAGCACGGCTTCCGGAAGAGAATGCGCACAGCCAACGGCCGCAAGGTTCTTGCCCGCCGCAGAGCGAAAGGCAGAGCGAAACTCAGCGCCTGAGCGTAACGAAAGACAATGAGCAGGAATGGGGCAGACGGAAGTGCTTCACAGGGCGGCGCAATCCGCCCTTTCGGCATTTTCCGGACCCGTGGGAGGCTATGACTTGAATCCCGGCACGAGCATCAAACGAAACGGCGACTTCCATCGCATCTATGCAAGAGGGAAGAGCGCTGTCAGTCCCTGCGTCGTGATCTACTGCAGAAAAAACCGGCTCGGAACCAACCGCTTCGGCTTCACCGTGTCAAAAAAGCTCGGGAAAGCCGTTCTGCGCAACCGGATCCGGCGGCGTCTGCGGGAAATTGTGCGCCTGAATGGTGAACGGACGGAGCAGGGCTATGACCTGATCCTTGTGGCGAGGGGACGTGCGGCGGAGGCTGATTATCACCGACTGGAGGCAGATGTTCTCAGCTGCCTGGAGAGGCTTCGCCTGATGAAGAAAGATGTGAAAACATGAAGCAGGTTCTTCTGACGATGATCCGGTTCTACCGGAAGTATATCTCTCCGACCCGGCCGCCCTGCTGCCGGTTTACACCCACCTGTTCGCAGTATGCGCTGGAGGCCGTTGAGAAATACGGTGCTCTGAAAGGCGGATGGCTCGCCCTGAAGCGCATATGTCGGTGCCATCCCTTCTATCACGGGAAGCACCCCTATTATGATCCGGTTCCCTGACGGAACCGAAGAAGAGAAGATTTGAGGAAAACACCATGTGGAAGACCATTACAAAACCCTTTGCATGGCTGATGATCTGGCTCTATAACCTGACCGGAAGCTATGGCTGGGCTGTCGTTCTGTTCGCGCTTGCGGTCAACCTCATCCTGACGCCCTTTATGGCCAAGAGCAAGAAGAGCATGATGCGCTCCACGCGTCTGCAGCCGAAGATCCAGGAGATTCAGCGCAGACATGAGGGGAACCCCCAGAAGCTGAACGCGGAGATGCAGAAGCTCTACCGCGAAGAGGGCGTCAACCCCATGTCCGGCTGCCTGTGGTCCCTGATTCCTTTCCCGATCCTGATCGCCCTGTACAGCGTCATCCGTCAGCCTCTGACCAGGATGATGTTTGTGGCGGAGGAATTTGTCACCACGCTGCAGAACTTCTTCGTGGAAAAAGGCCTCTACGAAGTTGCGAGTCGTGCGGACGCCTACGTGGAGATCACACTCACAAGACTTTCCCATGACAACTGGGATCTTGTCCAGTCCGGTCTGGCCGGGAAGATTGATCCGAACTTCATGGACATCGACTTCTCGTTCCTCGGACTGAACCTCGGAGATCAGCCGAAGTGGAACTTCTTTGTCAATACCGACTGGAGCGACGCCCATGTCTGGCTGCCGGCTCTCGGCCTGTTCCTGATCCCGTTCATTTCGGCCTTCCTGTCCTGGGTCTCGATGAAGATCAGCTCCGCTTCCAATCCGCCCACGGCCCAGAACGACCAGAGCGCCGCCACGATGAAGAGCATGAACCTGATGATGCCTCTGATGAGCGTCTGGATCTGCTTTGTCATGCCGGCCGCCATGGGCGTGTACTGGATTGCCAACTCCGTCTTCGGCATTGCGCGTGACTATATCCTGACAAAGGTTTACAAGAAACAGCTGGACATCGAGGATGCCGAACGCAAGGCGGCCCGGGATGCCAGAGAGTGGGAGATCGAGAAGCAGCGGGAAGAGACCGAACGCCTGCGTGCGGAAGGAAAGACCGAAAAGAACAGCAACACCAGTAAGAAAAAAATCCAGGCCAACGAGAAACAGAAAAGCGATGAGCGCAAAGCGGCTCTGGAGCGCGCGGACCGCGCCGCCCGCCGTGAGCGCCTCGGCATCAAGGAAACGGAAAAGCCTGCCTCTCAGGTCGGAAACAGACGCTATGCGAGAGGCCGCGCCTATGTGCCCGACCGGTTCTCAAATCCCGAAGCAGCGGAAGCCGCGACTCTGGCCGCCGCGCAGGAGTCGGAGAATGCAGCTTCCATCGATGAGACGGTGGAAGACGATGTGACCATGCCGGCGGAGACCCCGGCCGTCACGGAGCCGGAACAGACGGAAGCGCAGAATACCGACGTTGAGCCTGCCGCAGAAGAGAACGGAGAAAACGCATGATCAACTATCTGGAAAAAACCGGCAAGACCGAAGATGAAGCCATCGCTGCCGCCCTTCGGGAGCTCCAAATGGAGCGGGACGACGTCTCCGTCGAGATCGTCGAACGCGCGAAATCCGGGTTTCTCGGCATCGGAGCTCAGCCGGCGAAAATTCGCGTGAGCTGGGAAACAGAAGACCCCGCCCCCGCACCTGCTCCGGTGCGCCCGGCAGAGGAAACCGCAGCCCCGGCGGCGAAGCCGGCAGAAAAGCCCGCGCCGGTGAAACCGGCTGAGACTGCCGTACCTGCCGCACCGGCGGATGAAGCGGACGATTACGCAGCGGTCCGCAGCTTCCTTACCGGCTTGCTGGAGCACATGGGCATTGAGGCGGAGATCAGCATGAGCGAGAGAGAGGGCGGCGGAATCGCTGTTGAGCTCGCCGGCCCCGGAATGGGTGCGGTCATCGGACGCCGCGGTGAGACCCTTGACGCGATTCAGCACCTGACCAACTATGCCGTCAACCATGGCAGCGAGAAGCACCTGCGCGTCAGCGTCGATGCGGAGAACTACCGTGCCAAGCGGGAGGAATCGCTCACAAAGCTCGCCGAAAAAATGGCGGAAAAGGCCATCAAGTACAAACGCAGCATGGCACTGGAGCCGATGAACTCCTATGAGCGTCACGTGATCCACACCGCACTGCAGAACTATGAGGGCGTCAGCACCGCTTCGACCGGTACGGAACCGAACCGCCGCGTGGTGGTCAGCTATGTCCGCAGCGAACAGCCCGCATCCCGGAAGCCCCAGAGCAGAGAGTGGGCCTGAGCGCGGGAGCATACCGGTAACTCGTATCTGTGTACCTTATCTACTATTCGACAGATCGGAGGAAAGAAAGCCATGTATTTTGAGAAAATCAGAGAAGCCCTCGCGCAGCAGTTCGAGCTGGACCCGGAGACGATCACAGCCGATACCAATCTGATTGATGATCTCGGTGCCGATTCTCTCGATGTGGTCGAGCTGATCATGTCCCTGGAGGACGAATTCGGCGTGAGCATCTCCGATGAAGACGCCGCCCAGCTCTACACCGTCGGACGTATCGTGGACTATCTTGAGAACATGAAATAACACCTGTTTTGAAACAGAAAAGCATCACCCGTCCTCCGAAGCCGGAGAAACGGGTGATGCTTTTTTACGGCCGGATATTTCCGAAAGCGGATCAGCCGAGGTCAAAGTCGTCCGCGGAAACATCCACGGCGGCCGTGTCGGCCGAGGTGCGGCCCATGGCGATGGCGGCGCGCTTGCCCTGTGCACCGGCCAGCTTCCAGGCGTTTTCGCGGATCTGGGCTTCAATGCGCTCACAAACCTCGGGGTTGTCCACCAGGAACTGCTTGACCCCGTCGCGGCCCTGAATCCGGTTGTCCTCCACGGTGAACCAGGCGCCGCCCTTTTCGATGATCTCAAGCTTGACACCGAGGTCCACGATCTCGCCGACGCGGGAAATGCCCTCGCCGTACATGATGTCAAACTCGGCTTCCTTGAACGGAGGCGCCAGCTTGTTCTTCACGACCTTGGCACGGGTGTGGTTGCCGATCATCTCACCGTTGACCTTGAGGGTCTCAACACGGCGGACATCAATGCGGACGCTGGCATAGTATTTCAGCGCCAGACCGCCGGGTGTGGTTTCGGGGTTGCCGTACATGACACCGATCTTCTGCCGAAGCTGGTTGATGAAAATGACGGTGCAGTTGTTCTTGGAGATGGCGCCGGCCAGACGGCGCATGGCCTGGCTCATGAGCCTTGCGAGGACGCCGACGACGGAATCGCCGATCTCCCCTTCCAGCTCGCTGCGGGGGATCAGGGCGGCCACCGAGTCGACCACCACCACATCCACGGCGCCGGAACGGACCAGAGATTCACAGATATCCAGGGCCTGCTCGCCGGTGTCCGGCTGGGAAATCAGCAGCTCGTCAATGTCCACGCCCAGGGCGCGCGCATAGGCGGGCTCCAGCGCGTGCTCCACGTCAATGTAGGCGGCGGTGCCGCCCTGCTTCTGGGAGGAAGCGACCACATGCAGCGCCAGGGTCGTCTTACCGGAGGCCTCGGGACCGTAGATTTCCACAATGCGCCCCTTCGGCACACCGCCGATGCCAAGGGCGAGGTCCAGCGTGAGAGAGCCGGTGGAGAGGGCTTCCACATTCACGGGAATGTCGTCGCCAAGACGCATGATGGTGCCCTTGCCGTAGTCGCGCTCAATCTTCTTCAGGACGGTTTCCAGCGCCTGCTTCCTGTCCTCGGCATTCCCGGCTTTGGAAACGGGGGTGACGGGGACCTTTTTCTTTTCAGCCATCGTGATTCAATCTCCTTCTTGTCAGGATTTATGTTACGCATATCATAGCACACGATGTGTCCGAAAAAACGGACAGCATCGAAAATTCCCGGAAAAAACGGGAGCGGAGCGAAAGAATTTTTGAAAAAAGATGTCTCCGGACACAACAATAATACAGGATCCGGCAAAATGCAAGCGGAAAATTCCCCTGACCGGGGCGATGTGCCCCAATCTGTACGCAGGAAGACGGGCAGAACCACAAGATCCTGCGGTGTATCCGATTTACCGGCAAAACGAACAAAAATCAGGAAAAAATTTTGTGGAAAAGGGAGAAAAATCTTGACGGGAACCTATTCTTTTGCTATAATCACCAATTGCGTGGATTGCATCACGACGGGTGTAGTGCGCGCTTCGGCGGAGGATATTCTGCCGGAACTTATTCTTGAAGAAAGGAGGAAAACAATGCCAACCTTTAACCAACTGGTGAGAAAAGGCAGAGAAAAGGTCACCTACAAGTCCACCTCTCCTGCACTGCAG
>CADAPN010000060.1 GCA_902789835.1 Oscillospiraceae bacterium | reverse complement strand
TCCCAATGTCCACCGCTCATTTATTTACCTCCTGTCTCAGCCAATCGAGCCACTTTTCAGGAGGCCAGCCACCATCACAAGTGAGCGCGAATGATTCAATGCCGCTGATCTTCTTAGCCAGCTCTTCATCCGTCATAGACCTGATCCGGTCGGCGTTGGTTTTTGGCGGCGTAGCTTGTGGACAATAATCGACAGCTTGACATGTTGCTGGGTCTACTGTGCCGCATTGCATGGGGCATAATATCCCTGTGCAGTTTTTCATCACTCAGCCCTCCGGTTCCAGATTTCTACGGCTTCATCTTCTGTATCACGATTGCATGTAACTACATATACAGGGCATTTTAGGTTGCCGCATCGTATATAGTATTCATATCCGCTTCTGTTTCTGCCAGTTGCCACTTTTCTCAAGATAGCTTTACTTCCGCAAAACGGGCAAGGTTTAAGTTCCATCACTCATCCCTCCTCGCTTGCCGGAATGACGGTTGGGAATTTGCGAACATAATCAAAAACCCGCATCCACGAATCATAATCTTCCATGTCGTTTACAGCATTGACTTGTGCAAGCTCAATCCTGATAGAATCAAGAATCCGCTCCCGGTCTATAAGTCCATGCGGCGGGACGGGAATGACATTAAAAACATTTCCAATTCCGTCAACGCACGTTCCATCTTTATGCAACATCAACACACGCACATATTCCCCGTCAGGGATCTTTGCGCCGGGGATGTATATTCCGCTCATTTTTTCAACTCCCATGCTCATTCCTCCTCGTATTCCGTCGGTGGCAAATCGTGGTTGTATGTGCCATCAGCATTCTGCTGATACATACAGTCGTCTCCAAATTCGCAGAAGTCACCATCTTCATGTTTGCAAGTCGCGCACCAATCCCGCGGAACATCTATGAGTGTTGGAAAACGCACGCTCATTCCTCCTTTAATCGTCCAACATTTTCCAAAACTTACAAAGAAAAACCACGCTAAGGATAATGAAATATAACGGCGGCATGGAAAGTCTTATGCCAAGCCATAACAAAAGAATCATCATGCTCATTCCTCCTTATGTAAAAGCCCAGCGGCTAACATTATGCACATGCCGATATAGGCATATTCCAAACTTATGGATTCCGTAAAAAGTAACGTAATGGTTATAAATCCCCATAAAAACATCGTCGCAATTTCTTCAATCATGCTCATTCCTCCATCATAAAAAAGGATGTGCGTTGCAATACTCCTCTGCATATGCCTTGTTGTACTGCTCACTCGCCTCTTCCTTCGGCGGTTCTTCTTCCCACTTTGAATTAAAACTAATCGGGTTGAGTAGCTCACAACACATACACGGATACCCTCGACTGTTTCTTATTCTCCTATGTTTGCAATTCTCGCAGTTTTTCAGTTCTACCATGCTTATTCCTCCTTAATTTCAAAAGACATATGAATTGCGGCTGATAAAGCCTGTACTAACTGCTCGTTCTGTGATTGCTCGTTAAATCCAAGCATTACCAATGCCCCGTGCAACCATTCGTGGCAAAGAGCTTGCATTTGCATCGCCTCTGGCATGTCTTGATTGATCCTAATTTCAGCCTTTGTATAATCAATCTCACCAAAATGACTATCGATTGTAAAATTATCTTTGCAAAGAATTACTTTATGGGGAACGCCAACAATGTTAATTGTATTCGGTATCATGTTTCCTCCTTCGGCGGCTTTGTATCAGCAAACAAGAGCCATTCTAAATATGAAATAAACAGTTTTGCATTTTCTTCGTTTTTAAAGCTTGCAACCTTAAAAGCTTCGTTTTTGTAGTGTATCCATAAGCTTGGGTTTTTCCCGAACCCATCAATCTGACTCACAGAAACGCCAAAATCTCCACGTGTGTAGATCATTCTGTTTCCTCTTTCGGCGGCTCTGGAAGCGGCATCCAGTGGGTGACACCACCGAAGCAACACCATTTATTGTCGTACCGCCAGTCAAACAGAATCGTTTCTTTTTTTCCCCATGTAAGGACGGTTTCTTTTTCTCGCGGTAACCTCTCCGTCACCGGAATCCACTTCGGGATAGATTTCAGCATAGCGTTGCGCTCCTGCTCTATCCATTGCTCATGTGCTCTGGTCAATTCCTCTATTGCATCGGCGGCTTGGCTCATTGTTTCGGCAAAAGAATTATGTGTGTTGCTGTCGTAATTTGTTTTCCGCAGGAATTCAGCTTTGTCTCGAAGGTCTTGTATCTGCTCTTCATACGTCTTCATCTTCATCGCCTCCATTAATCTTCGAGCCGCAGTTTGGACAGAACCGGAACCGATATTCATGGTATGTAACATCTCCGTCATCTTCGTCGCGCTCAACTCTGCGCCAATCTTGTAACTCAATACCGCACTCGGAACACACGAACTGGTCACAATCATCATATTCTATTGCGACGTTCTTACAAGTCTTCCACTCTACAACGTCGGCGGTTGGAGCTTGGCAAATCAGCGTATAGGCATCTGTTAATCCGTCAACATAAGCCTGATTGCTTTCGTCTATAAATGGCGGGACAAAACCAGCCATCCGATCTCTCAGCGTATCGCGATTGATGTATTCAGCCATTTCTTACAATCCTCTTTCTTGCCGGATAAGCCTTCTCAAAAATGTTCATGCAGCCGTTGGAGCAAAAAAACAGAGTCTTGTGAAATGTCTCGCTTCCGGCACGGTTGTCCTGACGCTTATAAACATATCGCTGCGGATCGCGGGTGATAATGAGTTTTCCGCAAATCGCGCAGTACCGTTCCCGAGGACTGTAGTTTTTCATCTTTCATCCCTCCGCTGGATCATATACTGCTTCAGGTCATACGGGCCAAACTTCCGACCGCACTTCTCACAGTGGTTCTTTTTTTCCGTAGTGGTCGCAATAGAAATCGGCTTTACGGAAAAGCTGTCGGAAAAGAAAACCCGGCAAGACTCGCATAAGGTCAAGATCTGCAACATCACCTTTTCTCCTTCTTCCTGGCATCAAGCTCGGCCTGCATCTTCTCCACGCGCTTCTTTGCGATTTCAGGATTCCAGCCGCAGCTGCTGCAATGATATCCGCAGTTGACAGCCGGAAACACCTGGACGTTCTTATGCCTCACTTCGTCCCATGCTTCATACGAGCAGGGAGCAGACACCGAAGATTTCGATTTCCGCACAACTGCATTTTCGCTTGCCGTTTCGGCATTTGTCACACTCATCAATCCTCCTCCAACCAATTCTTTCCAAACTCTCTGAGCCAGTCCTGCATAGACCAGCCGTTTTCCTCCATGGCCTTGCGCTGCGCCCATTGCTTGAGCATGAGCTGAGTTTCCCGGCAGCGGTGCGCTGACTTCGGCCCTTCCCGGTGACAGCGCTTCCCGCAGAGGTAGACCACAAGGCCGTATTTCTCTGACTTTTTCCGGAGAGCGACTCCGGGAAAACAATGGTGAAGTTCCAATGGATCCCCAGAGCCGTTCCGACCGCAGAGAAAACATCTCTGCTCATCCATGCTATTTCTTCCTCTTATGTGCCCGGGAGAACGGGCAGGTCGCCCAGTGCGGAATGTAACCAACGTTCGTCATATCATCCAGCGGGCCTTCAAACTCGCAGCTGACCACGTCTCCCTCCTGGGTGACAACCTTGCCCTTTCCGTGAAATTTTGCCCAGAATGGAACGAGGGCCGGATCGCAGGGCATCGAGTTCCCGGACTTCATCAGCACCCAGACGATTTCAGCACCGCATGATCTGCATTTTGCCATTACGATTCCTCCTTATGATCTCATCAGGTTTTCACGGGCGATCCGTTCAGCCTCGCGCCACTGCTTTGACCGCTTTTCCTCATAGGACAGGATTTCTTCGTCATACTGTGATCCACATGACCGGAAGGCCTGTTCCAGCATTTCAGTGACGCGATCCTCAAGAGTGGACTTACTCCTGGATTTCTCCCGAAGATCCCACAGCTCTATCAGCCGGTCCATTTCCTTTTCCGTTATAAGCTCCCAGCCGTAAGAGTCCCGGATATCTTCCCGGGAGCTGTATTGCTCAAGATCGGCAAACGGATCAGCAGCCTTCGCCTTACTCCGGCTTCTGGTCTTGTCCTTGCGATACCGGGCAAGAGCGTCCTTCAGATACTTCCGGGCGGTGTCACGGTCTTTCTTGATCTGCTCGATCCGGTATCGCTCGTCCTTTGCCTCTTGCGTGGTGTTTTTGTCCCAGAAATCCATTACCGCTTCGGCGGTGTATAGATCGGCCACGGCTTATCCCTCCGCGGGAACATCAACCGGCAGAACCTCGCGCGGATCACTGCCGTTGTACGGGCCGACCACGCCGGCATCTTCCAGCGCCTGCATGACGCGGGCTGCCCTGGCATAACCGATCTTCATCCGGCGCTGCAGCAGCGTTATGGATGCTTTGTTCTCCATTCTGACCAGCTTCGTTGCAGCGGCGATCAGATCCTCGGTGGAAGCATCCTCGCCGGACTGGGTATCGTCCGCAAGGTCTTCGTCGTACAGTTCGGCGTCAACCTCCGGATCCGCGACAACCTCACCGTCATCCAGATCGGACACATCCGCGTCCTCGTCATCCTCCGCCTCGTCCTCGTCGATCACCGGGATCTGAGACTTGTTCAGGACATTGCGCTCCATGATGTCCCGGAAGAAATACTGCAGCCAGAAAGCGGAAGCCTTGACATAGATGTTCTTGAACTTGTTCCGCAGCGCCTCGGAGATGGTGAAGGTGCCGTTGATCTTCATGGCAAGCTCGCCGTCCTTGTTGTAGATCACCATGGACGCATCCTGAGAGATGTAGTCCTTATTCTCCGCGTCAGACAGCAAGGCCAGCTGCTGGCCCATGCTGGTCAGAGGCTTGATCGTCAGGGTGATCGGATAGCTGTCGTGCCGCAGGAGATAGGTGAGGTCATGCTCTTCGCACAGGTTGTCGAGTTTCTTCTTTTGGGCATCGTATTTGTCGATTTCGCTCATGGTTTTGAACTCCTTTCTTATTCGAGGATCAGCAGCATGTCATTCCAAGATTTACTGATCCTGTATTCTGACAAATCATTCTCGGTCACGTATTTGTGGCCGAATTTCTTCTTCATGTCTGACCAAACCGGCCAGGGGATGCGGTAGATGCCTCCGGATTTGAAACCAGCCAGGACAAAGCACCTGGCGCCGAGAGCCGTTTCCTGATCCATGTACTCCGCTTGAATGTCGCTTACTCTATCCTGCGAGATCCTGTCGGTGCTGGTGTACTTCGCCTCGAATATCACGGTGCGCCCGCCCTTGATCGTGCCTTTGTAGTCCGGCTGGGCCTTCCGGGTGAAGCATCCGATGAAGCGGGTGTTTTCAAGCCTTTTGATGATCTTGAATGGCTCCGGCGTCTTGTCGATCTTGGCATATCCATTCTCGCTGTAATAGGCAAACGTGCGGTCAAGCACTGCTTCAAACAGTTGGCCTTCTGCCCGGTTCTTTTTACCCTGCTTCTGCTTTTCCTTATTCGGAGAGGGGAGCGGCGGGAGTTTGCTCATGGTTTTTTCCTTTCTTTTTTTTTAGGCATCCGTTCTTGCGGTTTTCCTTAACCTTCAGATCATGTTCCATATCAAACGTCCTTTTGTGGGAATAGCAGCAAAAAAACAGCGTGTCACGGCCAACGTTTCTTTTGTACGCATACATCCAAGGCCTTACAACATAGAAAGATTCACCGCATGTCGGACAAATCTTATATGAACCGAATTTTACCGGCCTACTCATTCTGCGTTACCGTCTGCCCATAAAGCCGTTCCAATTCGTCAGCTGCTTTCAGCATGATCTGTGTCTGACAATCGGCGGGATCAAGTAGCTTCCAGAACGGGCACTTGCTGCACGGTAGTTTACCAGCAGCACAAAACCGGAGTGCTTCAATCAGATTGTCTTGCATTTTTCAACCTCCTCATTGCTTTTTCATCGCCGCACAAGGCAGCTATCACAGCCACAGCTCTCTCGGTGCTCATGTTATTGTACCGGCTGTCCCATATCTCGAAGCCGTCAGGGGCGTGGTCGTTGCACCGCACAAACGCTGTGGATGATTCGCGCAGCAGAGCCCGCCCTTTGAGCATACATCTCAGAATAGCGAGATATGTTTTCGCGTTTTGCTTACGCTTGTGGATTTTCAGATCCTTCTGAATGTACTCGACAACCTCAATGGCATCTTGAATTGCCGCAGTGTAGCCTTGTACGTAACAGGGATCATCAATGCGCTTCATAATCATCCTCTTTTGCGTTCCGCAGGCGTCACGGTCGGCGGGTGCTCCTGCCTGGCCTTCCGGATCAGCTTGACCTGCTGCATAAACTGGTTCCGGTTCAGGGCAGGAGTCCCGACTGATTGCCGGGACCCTGTGTAACATCTGCTTGCTTTGGGCATGTTTCCTCCTTTCAAGTTGCGGCCATCAGGGCCGGGAGCTTCTGCGTCGGTTCGGTGAGGTAGAACGCGGCGTTTGCCATAACCTCCGCATAAGCCTTTGCTCCTGAGCCTTTGGTGTCATTCCCATGGAAGCTGTCAACCACCATCTGCTCCATGTCGTTCATGTCCTTGTACCTGACTTTGCCGTACCTGGGAGGAAGCCAGCCCTTCTTCTGTGATGCGTAGATATTCAGACGGTCAACCAGCTTCATCGTCTCCGGGTAGAACTTGATGTGCGTGGTGCCTTTCTTGAAAATGTCGATGGCGAAATACTTCAACTGAATATTCCGCGTCTGACCGCTCTGCTTCGCGCACTCAAGGCGGGCGTTCAGGTCGTAGCCATCCGGGCCTTCTCCGCCCAGGTAGTCCAGGGATTTTTCCAGATCAGACAGCACCTTGTACGCTTTGAAGGTGTCCAGATAATCCGATCCGTATCCCCAGGAGTCGCGAAACATGTTTTCCGGGACGATGCACTTCTTCCCGACCTTGTGGGCTTTGTTGGTGGCCCATCCGTTGTAATAGTGCCGGTTGTTCTTACACTCCGGAAACCAGCTGTGTTCAATCGTCAGCTTGTCGAACAGGCCCATGATGGAGTCCTCCACGCCCTGGGTCATCTCCGCGTTCATCTCGATCATGATCTGCTTGATATTGAAAGCGGAAAACTCATAGTCTGCCATCCGGTCGACCTGCTTCTCGTACCGTTCCCGGAGATTGCTGGTCAGACGCCCGACAAACTTCTCGTTTTTGAACAGCGCCCGCCAGTATTTCAGCCGAACCGTCCGCATGTACCGCTGCTGGTCGAATCCGCTTGCCCCTCTGTCACCGGAAACGGTCAGCGTCAGGATCGGCGCTCTGTACTTATCCTGGGGAGACAGATCTGTGTAGATGTACGGGACAAGCGCCCGGTATTCCTTCACGAATTCCATCGTCGCGGCAACCTCGGTGTTGTACAGGGTGATCGCCTGGTCGATATAGTCACCGGCGACGAGGGCCTTGAGCTCCGGATCCGGTTGCGGATCAGACTCCGCGATCGCTTTTTTCATTCGCGACCAGAATTCGCTTTCGTGTTCTGCCTCCTGGATGTGTACCCGGACAATGGCTGCATCGACGGAAGCGGAACGCTCCGCATCCCGGAATGCGTCATCCACAAAGGTGATCTCTGCATTCAGTTCCTGCAGCATTCTCACCAAATCCTGCCGCATGTCCGTGTACGGGTTTCTCAGCGTTTCGGCATTCAGCAGGCAGATCACAAGCCCGCCGTCCCGCTGCATGTGCAGCGCCTTGAGCAGGTGCTTCGCGCCGTCCTGAAACGGCGGATTCATGAGAATCAGGTCATAGTGCTTCATGGACGAGTAGGTCAGGAAATCATCGTGCACCACGTGGAGCTTCGTGTGATCGATCAGATCATAGTCCCGGGTGTGATATCCTTGCTTATCGGCAATCTCGCGCTTCTTTTCATCCGAAAAGTTGTACTGAAGGATCTGACGCAGGTAAGGATCTATCTCGCAGCAGTCAACATCAATCTCCCGGTTTCGGTAGCTCAGCTGATTCTTCCGGGCAATCGCCGTAACCAGATCGCCCTTGCCGGCTGACGGCTCCAAAACGGAAGATACATAGTTCATGTCCAGCCCTGCGAGCATCTTTTCGGCCAGGGCTGCCGGCGTCGGGTAGAACTGATCGTTCCCCTGGGTGACGGTCATATCAGTTGTTCTCATGTTTTGTCCTCCCGGCAGACAGGAAAGTAGTAGATCGGATTCTCGCAGAGCCACATGAGGGTGTCGGCGGCAATGGCATCCTGCTCGTTTGAGTATCGAGCAAGCGTGACAGGCCTGTCGTTTTCCACCGTCGCGGTGATGATCCAGTTCCCATCTGATTTCTTTTCCACCGTGGTCCGGACGATCCGGTGGAGCGGGATGGTGATATTCATATCCTGAGTTTTGACGACGTTCATGCTTTCCACCTCACTTTCCAAACCACCAATATGTCGTGTATGGTCCGGTGTACAGCTCGTTCCGGGCAATGATCTTTCCGCCTGCCTCGCGGGTGAAGAAGGTCAGCGCCGTGGTATAATCGTCCGGATACTGGCCAGAGAGGAACGCACGGGAAATCTCAGCGGCCAGCTCTGTGTCCTGCGGCCTCACGGCGTGTCCTACCACCTTGCCCTCCCAGGCATTTGACTTCTCAAGAATCTCCTGCGGCGTTCTGCCGAACTCTGTGGTGTTCTTGGCATACCTGGCGCAGAAGACCCAGCCGATGGTGTACAGTCCCTCCTGGGTGACGCCGTAGTCCTGGGCGTATGTTGCGATCACCTGAGCCATCGGAACAGCAAGACCTTCCACAGCAGCCTCGAAGGATGCGTCGCCGGTCAAAAACTGTGCGGCTTTCTGCTCCTGCTCCATCTGGTCAAGGTAACGCTGGAAGTCCTGCCGGAGCTGGCTTGTGACCTCGGCGGTCACACGCTCGGTGGTGTTGTGCCGGACGATCACGCCGGTTATGCAGCAGCCGAGCATCATGCTTGCGGCCCAAGCGAAAAGAAGAATCAGGCCGATGCCGTTCCGGATCTTAAAGTCCCGGAACCAGTCCTTCGGATCGAAGCGGGGCGGTATCCGGCGCGGCGGGGGAGTGGGTTCATCCTGGGCAGCCCAGACGGGGACAAGTGCTTTGCATTTTTCTATAGTCATGTCGATCTTCCTTTCAGTATGTTTGTAGGTAAGTAAGTTCAAGGAATCAGATCTTGTCTATCAAGGCGCGTATATCATCAATCGACTGAGCCTGCTTCGGCGGTACATACTCAGCGGCGGTGGTATATTTTCTTGGCTTCTCCGGCTGAGGACTTGATTTATCCAGATAATTGCCGTTTGCCACCTTCGGGAAGTTGTTCGGACGCGAGAACCAGTCGAGGGTTATGCGCCATCCCTTTTTGTTGTTGCCCATCAGGAAGGAGCTCTCACGAACCATCTCGATTGCTTCCAGTACGGATCCGATACCGTACTCCTTTATCCGCGCCCGAAGCATCTGCCCGGTCTTTGTAGTCGAAGGAGGAACCTTCTTGATGTTCTGTATTCCGAGAGCGTTCCATGCTTCAACTACCTGTCGCACGTCCTGCGGGCGACAAACACTTTCGTCAGAAAGTGTTCCTTCGTCTTTCTCTATTTCTTCACTCTTATCTCTTATATCTATCTCTTTATCTCTATTCTCTATATCTATATCTATGGGGACATTTTGGGGGACATTACTGGGGACATTGTCCCCACTCGGCAAGGACGGAAAAGGCAGATCCGACCGCTGACGCCTGCGCTTTTCGGCCCAATCCGTTTCACTTCCAACGAGGTTTTCGTGATCGGTCAGGCACAAAGCGCCGTCTTTGTCTACATAGACGAGGCCGAGGGCTTTGTAGAGATTAAGGGCAACACGGACGGTATCGATGGAAAACCACTTGGCGTCACGCTGGATCTTTGATTCGTCATAAGGGATTATGACTTCGCCGATATGGCGTTCCAGCTTCCCGCCCGTATTGATCGTCTTGAGGCAGAGGATTTGATAGAGAACAACATAGTTTGCACCGTCTGGCTGGCCCATCAGGAAATCCACGGCATCAGAGCTCATAAAGGAGTCCTTGAGCTTTATCCAGTAATAGCGTTTTCCTGTTGCCATCGATCAAGCCGAGTTCTCCATCATCATCCAGCTCTTCATACGGGCTGGGTGTAACGTCTGGCGGGGAAGTGGCTGTACGACCGCCGCCCTGATACTGTCCCTGCTGGGCGTAATAGCCGCCGCCCTGGCTTCCGTAGCTCTGACCTCCGCTCTGGCTGTCGGACTTGCTGCCGCCGAAATAGGAGTGGTCGACCTGAATCTCCCAGTTTCGGCGCTTGTTTCCCTGATTGTCCGTCCAGTCACGGGACTGCATCCTTCCGGTGACAACGATCATGTCGCCCTTGTGGAAGTATTTGCTGACGAACTCGCCAGCCTGCCGCCAGGCGACACAATCAAACCAGTCGACCTCACGCTGCTGGCCCTGGGC
>CADAPN010000059.1 GCA_902789835.1 Oscillospiraceae bacterium | reverse complement strand
CTGGGTGCCTGTTTTCCTGTGGTGCGTCCTCGGTGGTATCTTCTTCGGTGCCATGCATGACTTCGGCGCCCTGTTCGCCTCCATCCGTCACAACGGCGGATCCGTCGGTGAGATCATGAAGGACTCCATGGGTGTCAAGTCCCAGCGCCTCTTCATCATCTTTGCTCTGGCGGTTCTGATCCTCGTCATCGCCTCCTTCACGGCGGTTGTCGCAGGCACCTTTGTGTCGGTTGATCCGGCTGCTCCGACCTATGCGGCCAACGGCTCCACGGCAATGACCTCCATCCTGTTCATCGTCATTGCTGCAATCTTCGGCTTCTTCGTGTATCGCAAGAACGCCAAGATCGGCCCTGCCACCGTCGTCGGCATTCTCGGCATTGTCGCGATCGTCTTCCTCGGTCAGCACATCGGCCTGCACTTCAGCCGTACCTTCTGGGTGCTCTTCATTGCTGTGTACGTCACGGTTGCTTCTCTGCTTCCGGTCTGGATTCTGCTCCAGCCGCGTGACTACCTGAGCTCCTTCCTGCTCTATGCGATGATGATCATTGCGGTCATCGCCATTGTCGGCGCCTCCTTCACCGGCGCTGCCACCATGGAAGGCCCCGCTTTCTACGGATGGAAGAACCCGGCCGGCCAGCCGCTCTTCCCGTTCCTGTTCATCACGGTTGCCTGCTCCGGCTTCCACTCCCTGATCAGCTCCGGTACTTCTTCCAAGCAGATCAACAACGAGAAGGATGCCCAGATCATCGGCTACGGCTCCATGGTCATTGAGTCCGCTCTCGGCGTCATCTCCCTGATCGCCATCATGGTCGTGTGGAGCCAGACCTCCGCCGGCGGCGGCGACAGATTCCAGCTGAGCGCTCCTCCCACGATCTTCGCCGGTGGTATTGCCACCATGTTCGCGTCCTTCGCGGGCGAGAAGAGCTATCCGGTGATCTACAACCTGTTCACCCTGGCTGTCTCCGTCTTCGCTCTGACCTCCCTTGACTCTGCAACCCGTCTCTGCCGTTACCTGTTTGCTGAGCTCCTCACTCCGGAAGGAAAGACCCACGAGGATCTTCCACCCTGATCATGGTCGTCATCGGCTGCGGCATGGGCTTCATGGGCCTGAGCCAGATCTGGAGCGTGTTCGGTTCCGCCAACCAGCTGCTCGCCGGCGTTGCAATGCTCGCTGTCTGCACCTGGCTCGGCAAGATCGGCCGCAACAACAAGATGTTCTTCTTCCCGATGGTCTTCATGCTCTGCGCCACCATCACGGCTCTCTGCTTCACGATCATCAACGGCTTCAAGACCATCGCTGCCGGTGCTCAGTGGGGCACCTACTTCCAGGTGATCTGGTCCATCGTTCTGGTCATCCTGGCTGTGATCCTTGCTGTCACTGCTTTCAAGACTCTGTCCGAGCAGGCCAAGAAGAAGGCCTAAGCCTGAGGCTTACAACCAAACATAAAAAAATCACTCCTTCGGGAGTGATTTTTTTATGGCCGGATACCGGGTTCAGAGCGGAATCTCCACCTGCTCGGCGAGTTCCTTGAGCCGGGTTTCGATCTGCTGGGAGATGTCGCGGCTCATGCGGGCGTTGAGCGCATTGAGCTCCGCGCTGTCGGCACTGTTCAGAAGCTTTTCATAGTTGGAGAGAATCTTACTGCGGATGGTCTGCATACGGCGGTCTGAAATGCCGTCATCACTCCAGGAGATGCGCGGCAGCAGGTGGCGTTTCGTGGAACCGCCGGAATCCGCCGCGTCGGAATTGCTGCCCTCCGAGGACAGAAGCTTCCCGAGGCCGCCTTTTACGGCACCGGACAGACCGAGCTTGGGCCCTTCGATCCGGGGCAGGACATTGGACAGCGCCATTTTTCGAATGGACAGGGGGAGATTCGCGTTTCGGATCTTCTCGTCGATTGCCTTCTTGCCCATGGCATGACTGGCCAGCAGCACCACAAAGGAGACAAGGAAGCCGATCAGGATGCCGACCGGGCCTTCGCTGACCAGGACGACGCCGCTTCCGCCGCAGAGCATGGCAATCAACAGCGAGATGATGGACTCGACAAAGACCGCGGTCCAGGTGAGCGAATCCCCATCAAGAACATCCTTCGCCTCCAGCTTTTCCAGGAGATGGAAATCACTGGCGGAGAGGGCGGAGGAGATTTCCAGGGAGCGGTCCGGCACATGATACTTCCGACAGATTGCGGAGGTATAGGGCTCCAGCTCCTCGGAAATCCGCAGCAGCCAGTCGGTTACCGGCTTGTAGAGGCAGGCTTTGGCATCCTCGGAATAGAGGTATATTTTGATGCGCTCCTGCAGCGCGGTTTCCATATCGCTGAGCCGGGTGATCTTTCCGTTGCGCCAGTCCAGCAGGACGGGTTTGACCGCCTTCTCCAGCAGGGGATCCAGAAGATGATCCAGCACCGCACGGTAGAGGTCATCCAGCCGCCCGGACACAATGGACTCGACGGTGCTGGAGGAGATCAGTTGGTCGACATCCGCCCGGAAGCGGATCAGCTCATCGTCAATCTTCCCGCACCAGGCCAGGCCTCTGGCAACACTGAACTCCGGTTCGCGATCGGTATAGATGACGGCCTGGGGAAAGACTTCCTGGCACCAGGAGCGGATTTCCTCCATGCGGGACACCCCGCCGGTAAGGAAGAGAAGTTCCGGCGGCTCCTGGCCGATGCTGTCCCGGACCTCGCGCAGGCCGGCGGTGAAAACTTCACGGAAGGATCTTCCCTGAAGCTGAGCACAGGGGCTTTCCGTCAGGCGGCGGGACATCTTGCGATTCATGACAAGATCAAGGATTGCGGGCTCGTCATAGGTGATGAGGAGAGAATCCGTGCATTCCTCTTCCCGGTCCCCGGAGGGACGGGAGTAATAAAGCTCTTTGAGGTGGCGGGCATGCGGATTTCGGTTTCCTTGCCTTTGTTGATGTAGGCAAAATCCGTCGTGGAAGAACCGATGTCGATGACGAGAACGGACTTGGTCCGAAGATCCACATAATCCCGGACGGAATTGGACTGGATCGCACCCACCATGACGGCTCTGGATTCGGAGACAACCTTTGGATTCGGAAAACCGATGGTTTCAAAGATGCGGCGGTAGCGGGCGCGGTTTTCCGCATCCCAGCCGGCCGGACAGCCGATGTAGACGGAATTGCTCTTCTCCCCGCCGACGAGGGCGCCGCTGTCCCGCAGGGACTCAAATACCCTTGCGGAAAAGTCACGGATCAGGGCCGCGCTGTCGGACTGGATATCCAGAAAGCGCCGCTTGAAGCGGGCTGCACTGCGTACGGCGGAAGCGGCGGAACGGGCGGCATTCTCGCCGATCCGCACCTCGCCGTTGCGCATGACGGCCCAGACGGTGATGGTGACCTTCTTTCCGTCGACATCAACAATCTCGGGATAGCTGACGCCGCCGCTGCCGACGCGGGCGAGGGTGCTCTCGCCGTCGCCGAGATCAAATCCCCAATAATTCATCATAACAGAGTCCTCTTAATCAACATGCTCGGTAGCGCGACCCGCGAGCAGGAGCGTTTCCCCGCTGACGAGCGCCGGCCTCTGGGTCGCAGAGGCGCGCTTGGTGGGAAGAAGCTCGAACAGGTCCGCGGTTTCCGGACTGTAGTCCACGGCTTCGATTCCCTGCTGATGCAGCCAGGGAAGAAGCTTCTTCAGCTGACGGATGGCATAGTCGCCGTTCTGGGCATACAGGGCTTCCAGAAGGTCACCCAGCAGCCGGAGCGTTTCGGGACTCCAGGAAGCGGAAGCGGGGGAGAAGGCATCCTTCTGCTCCCGAAGCCAGGTCTCTTCCTGGGCCAGATATTCTTCCGATTTGCGGTCCATGGTTTCGACGGCCTTTTTGAGCGTCTTCCAGACGACATCCGCGTCCAGCTCGGCGTGGACACGCACCTCGCGCTCCCCGTACCAGAGCCGGCCGGACAGAAAGCCAAACAGCGCGGCCGCGGCCATCAGAATACAGCCGGGGAGATAATAATCCCGGATCAAAAGCGCGGAAATAAGCCCGCAGATCACCGCCAGCAGCAGGCAGATGACACCGCCGACGCGGAAGCGGGGCTTTTCGATTTCCTTCCGTGCCGTCCCGGCCAGGAGAAGCCCAAGCATATCCCGCACGGCCGCCGCCTGACAGTCCGCCACCGCCTGGCGCTTCCGATCATTGGCATTGGCAGCGCTGTAGCGCAGAAGCACACGGTCGAGAACCTCGTTCAGACGGTCAAGGCTCTGCCGGCGGTTCTGATCGATGGCAGAGTCTGCCTTGAGCTCGGTGCGGATTTTATTCTCTTCAGCCTGAAGCAGACTGCTCAGATTTACGGAATCCATGGCGTTACCTCATAATTGGTGTAGTACTCTATTTTACACCATTTTTCCGCTTCTTACAATAATCAGAATAACGGGATAAAAGCAAACCTCGCCTTCGGAAAAAATACCGTCCGGAGGCGAGGCTCGCTTTATATACGGGAGTGCTTTATTCCGCCTCCGCAAATTCGAGAGAGGCGAGAAAAACCGTCTTGTCGCTGCAGCAGGCGCGGATGTGCAGGCCGCCCGGCACCTTGGCACGCTGCCAGACGAGGGCGTCCCCTTCAAAACAGGGGGAGCGGAACAGCGCGTCAACGGAGCGGATCTTCATGGCGTTCAGTTCCGTATTGGAGAAGGTGCCGAACATGGCGCGCAGATAGGCGGCGTTGTTCATGTGTCCCCCGACATCGATGTCCGTGGAGCGGACGGTATAAACGGCATAGGGCTCCACACCGTCAAAGCGGTCCGGAATCATCGTAAAGGCCTCCGTGCATGCAGAGTCCTGCCGGAAGGCATCTCCGTTCGGAAACACTTCGGATGCCGGAACCATGCGCCCGGTGGCGGTGTTGACAACCGTCCATTCGGTTTTCCCCTGGAGCAGCGGTTCATCCCCGTGCTTCATCTCGTAGCTCCGCATGCAGCGGAGCCGCCCGGGAACCTCCGGCCAGGTGATCAGGGCGGTGCGTTCGCCCATCCGCGGGCGGCGCAGGAAGACGATCTTCGTCTTGACCGTGAGCCAATAGAGATTCTTCGGGCTCAGGTCACGCAGGCCGACCCCGAGAACATCGGCGTGCTGGGTGGCGATGTCCATGAAGCATTCAAAGGCACCGGGATAACTCAGGCGGCCGGATGCGTCACAGACACTGGGCAGCACAGGAAACTCTTTGGAAAAAACGAAATCCATGCTGTGAACCTTCTTTCTGAAATCGGAGATCATGAGGCGTTTATTCGGAGACAATGACCTGCACATCCGTCCCGGACAGTGTGCTGCCGATGGCTTCCTTCATGCTCGTGTCAATATAAACGGTCCTGAGGGCGGGAAGCCTGGAGAGGATGCTCCAGTCCAGCGTCTCGCCCGTGCGGGCAAGGCTCAGGGTGGTAAGCCCCTTGAAGTCATCGAGGTTGTCCGTGGAATTGAGCTTGCAGTCGATGAGCGTAAGGCTTACGATGATGCGTTCTCTGTCAAAGTCCTTGAAGAACGATCCCCGGAGATCACAGTCCCGGAAGGTCAGATCGGTCAGGCCGCTCAGGCCGAGAAGGGTATCCAACTGATTCAGCCCGCAGTTGGAGAGCTCTGCCTCGGCAAGGTGAATCAAAGGCTTCAGACTGGAAAAGTCAGAGACATTCGCGCCCATCAGGCAGAGACGGCGCAGTTCAAGACAGTTGCTCAGATCACCCAAATCACGGATCGGACAGGCGTCGGCGTTGAATTCCCGGAGCATCAGCAAACTTCCGATCCCCTGAAGACTTGTCAATGGACAGTAATCGATGGAGAGATACTCGACCGGGCAGGCGGGCATGGTCTCCAGAGAGCGCAGCGGCTGGAAGGCAAGAACAAGCTTTTCCAGATGGGTGAAGAAAGCCAGATCGGAAAGGTCCTCGATGCTTCCCGTGTTCTCCTCCCCGATGACGGCTTCATAAGAGTGCAGAGAGTACCGGTCACCGTAGATATACAGTTCCGTCAAACCGGCAAGGTCCGAGACTTTCATCTCACCCTCCGGAATTCCGCAGAATTCTCTGGCGGCTTGCTCCAGAAGCTCGTTTTTTATGTCCACCACGGTGTCATCGGGAAGCAGGCGGAGGTCCTCCTGCTGAAACCGGACTTCCACGCGCTTGGCGAGGCCTGTGGACCAGGCGATGATGCCGAAAATCACAGCTGCCAGAAGCAGCCCGAGAAATATGGACAGCCGGACATGCCTTCGGATTTTCCGCTTTCGCTGCCGCTGCTGCTCCACCGTCAGATCGATGGGGACTTTTTTCTGCTTTTTCGCTCTGGGCTGCGGTTTTGCAGACTTTGCAGACGGGGAATCCGCGCAGAGAAGCTCCGGACCAAGCTGCGGCGCGTTCCAGAGCTTTGCGTAGAACGTTTCGTCGGACATGGTGTATTTCATCAGGGCAAAGAGATTGCCGATCTGCATCTCCATGCCGGGGGTCAGCCTGGTTTCTTCCAGAAAGATGTTGATGAGCTTCTTTTTCTTGCTGACCGCATAGTGCATTTCCTTGCGGCAGTTGTCCGAGCGCATGTACGCATTGGAGACAAAGGCGATCATCAGACTTGCATCTGCAAGATGCTGGGCGATGTTCTCCTGCCACTCACTGCCGACTTCGATGCCGTCGTCATACCAGATGCGAAAACCGCGATGATGGAGTTCGTGCACGACTTCCATCACGGCGGGGGAATTGGCATGGGCATAACTGATAAAAATATAAGGCTGATCGCCGTCATACGGCCTGATTTCTGCCATCGGGAATCCTCCTGCACGGAAGCAATGTCGCGGAATAAGGGTTCGATCCCGTGTGACTGTGATTATAATTTAAAGCGGCGGAGAATGCAAGAGGGCATACAGGTCCGGACACCGGACCGGAGAGATCCGCGGCTCATGCTTTTGCGCGGCGATCGGCGTCCTTTGCGATGCGGGCCTGCATACGGTCTTCGGCAGGAAATGATCCCGTATCCTGCAGGATAGCAAAAGTTCACAGATATCCTGTTTCTTTTTGCTGTGATGTGGTGTTATATACATCATGTCATGCAGAGGTATCAGAGCCTCTGAAGGAAAAACAGAAATCGGAGTGGAATTCGTTATGAAAGAAGTAAAACAACCGAAACTGCCGCTGGCATATTTCTACCTGATTGTTCTGCTGCTGCTTTTCCTGTTCAATGCGCTGATCGCGCCGAGAATTGCGCAGAAGGCGATCACCGAAGTGGATTACGGAACGTTCATGTCCATGACGGAGAATCAGGAGATCGGCAAGGTCCAGATTCAGAGCAATCAGATCATCTTTACCGATAAAGATGACACCAAGCTTTACAGAACCGGACTGATGGAAGACCCCGGTCTTGTGGAAAGACTCCATGCCTCCGGGGCTGAGTTTACCAGCGAGATTGTGGAAGAGGCTTCTCCGCTGGCAACCTTCCTGCTCTCCTGGCTTCTGCCGATCGGGGTGTTCGTCATCCTGGGCCAGGTCCTGTCCAAAAAGATGATGGACAAGGCCGGCGGCGGACCCGGATCCCTGATGTTCAATATGGGCAAGTCCAACGCGAAGGTCTATGTGAAATCGTCTGACGGCATTCGCTTCAGCGATGTGGAAGGCGTGGACGAGGCGGAAGAAAACCTCCAGGAGATCGTCGAGTATCTGGAAAATCCGCAGAAATACAGCGAGATCGGCGCCCAGATGCCAAAGGGCGTTCTGCTGGTCGGTCCTCCGGGAACCGGCAAGACGATGCTCGCCAAGGCCGTTGCGGGCGAGGCGAATGTGCCGTTTTTCTCCATGTCGGGATCGGAATTTGTCGAGATGTTCGTCGGCATGGGCGCGTCCAAGGTGCGCGACCTGTTCCGCCAGGCCAAGGAGAAAGCGCCCTGCATCGTCTTTATCGACGAAATCGACGCCATCGGACAGAAGCGCAGCGGCGGCAGTCGCATGGGCGGAAATGACGAGCGGGAGCAGACGCTCAACCAGCTCCTGACGGAGATGGACGGCTTCGACGGCAATACTGGCGTCATCATTCTGGCGGCAACCAACCGGCCGGAATCTCTGGATCCGGCCCTGACCCGGCCCGGCCGTTTTGACCGCCGTGTCCCCGTGGAGCTTCCGGACCTGAAAGGGCGCGAAGCCATCCTGAAGGTGCATGCGAAGAAAATCAAGATCGCGGATGACGTGGACTTTCTGCAGGTTGCCCGCATGGCGGCGGGCGCCTCCGGCGCGGAGCTGGCCAATATTGTCAACGAGGCCGCGCTGCGTGCGGTGCGTGACGGACGGAAGTTTGCAACCCAGGCGGACCTGGAAGAGAGCATCGAAGTGGTCATTGCCGGCTACCAGAAGAAAAACGCCATTCTCACCGACCACGAGAAGAAAATCGTCGCCTATCATGAGATCGGACACGCGCTGGTTGCGGCAAAGCAGACCAACTCCGCCCCCGTACAGAAAATCACGATTGTGCCCCGCACCTCCGGGGCGCTGGGTTATACCCTTCAGGTGGAGCAGAACGACCACTACCTGATGAACAAAGAGGAATTGGAGAACAAGATCGCCACCTATACCGGCGGACGTGCCGCGGAGGAACTGATCTTCGGCTCTGTCACCACCGGTGCGGCCAACGATATCGAGCAGGCAACCAAGCTCGCCCGGGCGATGATTACCCGCTACGGAATGAGCGAGGACTTTGACATGGTAGCCCTGGAGACGGTCAACAACCAGTATCTCGGCGGAGACACAAGCCTGGCCTGCTCGGCCGATACGCAGAACAGAATCGATGAGCAGGTTGTTGCCCTGGTGAAGAAGCAGCACGAGAAGGCGCTGCAGATCCTCAGGGAGAACAGACAAAAACTGGACGAGCTGGCGACGTATCTGTATGAACACGAGACCATCACCGGCGAGGAGTTTATGGGCATCCTGAATCGCGCATAAACGCATAAAAAAGATAGTTTTCATGATCCCCAGCCGCTCTGCGGCTGGGAATTTTTATCTTGAGGGATATCCCGACACCGAAGGCGGGGGGATAAGCACCGCCCGGTGAACCCTTCCGGTAAGCATTCTTAACACAAATCAGGAAATATCCTTACAGAAGGGGCTTCCCAAAACCGGTCTTTTCCATTATAATACTTAATACTTAAAAATCTTGAAACGAAAGAGGGAGAAGGCCGATGTTCGGGAGAAGACCGGACGGAAGACGGATTGACGGGATCGATCCGGTAATGAAAATCACACCCTACGTGATGCCGATGCGATGCGATGCGCAGGTTTTCCTGAAACACCGGGCGGACCTGGAGGCCATGTCGCGGTTCATCCGAAAAGAGAAAGCGGAAAAGAACGAGAAGATCTCCTATATGCAGATCATTGTGGCCGCCTATGTGCGCGCCATCAGCCGCAATCCCGAGGTCAACCGGTTTATCATGAACAAGCAGCTGTTTGCAAGGAACAACTGCTCGGCGGCCTTCACAATCCTCAAGAATCCTTCCAATGCCGATGACGGCGAAGCCGTGGTGAAGATCAAGTTTGACCTGAGCGACACACTCTATGACGTGCGGGACCGCATGGAAGCCGCCGTGGCGGCCAATCGCGGCGACGCACCGCCGAGCTTTGTTGATAAGCTGCTGAGTTTCCTGTTTGCGGTACCGGGGCTGGCGACCGTGATTGTGGGTCTGGTCCGGCTTCTGGACCGTTATGGGCTTGCCCCCGGCATCCTGATGGAAGAGCTGCCCTTTTACGTCGGCATGTATGTCACCAATACCGCTTCCATCGGTCTTCACGATGTGAATCACCACCTCTATAACTGGGGAAACGTGGGCCTGTTCTTCGGCATGGGCATTCCGGAAAAGGTGGCGGTGGTCGAAAACGGCGAGACGCGGATGAAGCGCTGGCTGCCCATCGGCATTACCGCCGATGAACGCGTCTGCTCCGGCGCTCACTACGGCCGCTTCTTTGCAGACATGAAGCGCTACCTGGACCATCCGGAGCTGCTGACAGAGCCGCCCGAGAAGGTACGCTTTGACGGGGATTATGAATACCATGAACCGAAAGCCGCCCAGGGCTGACTGCGGCGGGAGCTGCATCTGAGCCCGAAGGAGAGAAAAGGGCTTTGCGGGAAAAGGGAAGACAGAACAAGAGCTGCGGGATCACAGGCGGTCCCGCAGTTTTTTATCCGTTTTGCATTTGTTTACATAAGAATGATATCATAGGATCCGGGCGAAAAAGCAATGTTGCCGAATTGTTACAAAAACGAAACCGAAAGCGAAGAAACAGACGGGCAATCCGGTGAAAATGTTCAAAAAATGTACTTGTACTTTACTGTTGCCGGTGGTAACATAATTCTGTATCGCCGGAGGCGAGATAAAGTGATAATGACCCGCGGGAGAGCGGATATCGAATATCGAGGGATTGGCGGATTATGGAGCAGAAACCTGAAAAACAGAACAGCTTTATGCTGAAGCTTGCAACCTTCATTGTCGACAAGCGCAGTCTGATTTTCCTGATTGTGATTATCGGAATTATTTTCTCGGCGGTGGCCGTAAACTGGGTCAACGTGGAGAATGATCTGACAGCCTATCTGCCGGCGGACTCCTCGACCAAGATCGGTCTGGATGTGATGGAACGGGAGTTCATCACCTACGGGACGGCCAGCTTCATGGTGGGGAACATCTCCTATGAAGAAGCGGAAGCGCTGTTTGAAGAGATCAAGCAGGTGGAAGGCGTCCAGATGGTGGACTTCGACAATACCACCGAACACTATAACCAGGCTTCGGCGCTGTTCTCGGTGACGTTCGATTATGAGCAGACGGACGAGCGCTGTGTAGAGTCCCTGAACACGATCCAGGAGATGCTCTCGGACTACGACACCTTTGTTTCCACCACGGTGATCGACACCATGGCCGAGACCATCAAGAAAGAAGTCAACATGATCACGGCCTTTGTCGCGGTGATTGTGGTGGGCGTCCTGGCCTTTACGACCGATACCTATGCCGATGTGGCGGTGGTCGGCCTGACCTTCGTTGTCGCGGCGATCCTGAACATGGGCTGCAACTTCCTGCTGGGGAAGATCTCCTTCGTCTCGGACTCGGTGACAACGATTCTGCAGCTGGCCCTTGCCCTGGACTATGCGGTTATCTACAGCAACCGCTTCAAGGAAGAGCATGAGACGCATGAGCGGCGGGAGGCCGTCATCATTTCCTTGTCAAAGGCGATCCCGGAGATCGGGGCAAGCAGCCTGACCACCGTCGGCGGCCTGATCGCCATGATGTTCATGCAGTTCAAACTGGGCCCGGATATGGCCATCTGCCTGATCAAGGCCATCCTGTTCTCCCTGCTCTCCGTTTTCCTGGTGATGCCGGGCTTCTTGATGATCTTTGGCAACCTTATGGACAAGACCAAGCACAAGACCTTTGTGCCGAAGATCCCGTTTGTGGGACGTTTTGCCTGGGCGACACGCTTCGTGATCCCCCCGGTTTTCGTTGTGCTGGTGGTTGCGGCGTTCTCGCTGTCCAACCGCTGCCCCTATGTCTACGGTTATGACACCCTGACCACGCCGCGGCAGAACGAGAACCAGATCGCGCAGGAATTGATCAGCAACACCTTCTCCTCCCGCACCATGCTGGCGGTGGTGGTTCCCGGCCGGGACTACAGCGAGGAGAAGAGTCTTGTGGATGAGCTGCTGGATTTCCAGCAGGTGGACTCCGTGACGGCCATCGCGGGGATCGACGCCATGGGCGGGTACAAGCTGGCCGACAAGCTCTCCCCGCGCGAATTTGCAGATCTGCTGAAGCTGGACTATGAGACGGCGGAGCTGCTCTACTCGGTATACGCCATCCAGGACGGGAGCTATGACAAACTGGTCAGCGGAATTTCCAAGTACCGCATTCCGCTGATCGACGTGCTTCTTTATGTCGGCGACAAGGTTGACGAGGGATATATCAACCTCGAAGGGGAACAGGCCGATACGCTTGCCGATGCCAGAACCCAGATGCTTGTGGGAAAACGGCAGCTGGAGGGAGAGAACTATGACCGGATGCTGGTGTATCTGACGCTGCCGGAATCCGGGGATGAAACCTTCCAGTTCACGGATACCATCCGTCAGGTTGCCCAGCGGCATTACCCGAAGGGCGATGTCTATGTGGTGGGCAATTCCACCAACCAGTATGAATTCAAGAAATCCTTTGAGATTGATAATATCGTAGTCAGCGTGGTATCAATCCTGATTGTTCTTGTTGTTCTTCTCTTTACCTTTAACTCCGCCGGCATGCCGGTTCTGCTGATTGCGGTCATCCAGGGCGCTATCTGGATGAACTTCGGCTATCCAACCCTGGTGCATGAAGACGTGTTTTTCATGACGCAGCTGGTGGTCAGCTCTATTCAGATGGGTGCAAACATCGACTACGCCATTGTGATTGCCAACCGCTATTCGGACAACATCAAGACCATGGAGCGGAAGGAAGCCATTATCGAGGCCATGAACTTTGCCTTCCCGACCATCCTGACCTCAGGGACCATCCTGGCGGTTTCCGGCCTTCTCATCAGTATCATCACCACGGACTGCACCATCAACGGCATTGGAGAAGCCATCGGACGCGGCACAATGATCTCGATCGTGCTGGTCATGTTTGTTCTGCCGCAGATCCTGCTCCTCGGCGGGAAGATTATTGAAAAAACCTCCTTTGCCATGCCGAAGGTAAACCGCGAGCACAAGACGAGTGCGCCCATCCTGGTAGACGGCAGGATCAGCGGCCACATCAACGGAACGGTCAGCGGCTTCTTCCGCGGCACCATCGACGGCGATACGGATCTGCGCCTGTTCTCCGGAAAGCTGGAGCCTCTGGAGGAAGACGGCAGCGGAGGCACGGAGAGTCCTGAACCGGCGCAGGAGCAGCCGGGAGAACAGGACGCATCCAAGCCGGATGAACCGGCGCAGGCTGCGCCGAAGGGTGAAGCGCCCGATGGGTCAGGCGAAGAAGTGTCCGTGGAATTGGCGAACGCGGTCCCCGCTCAGCAAAGGAGGAGATCAACTGTGAAGAGATATCACATTTTATCGGTTATACTGTCACTGGTCCTCTGTGTGTCTCTCTGCTTTTCCATGCTGCCGTATTCGGCACTGGCAGAGGACGTGGAAACGGAGAATCCTGCGGTGGAAAATGTGCCGCAGCCGCCAGCGGAAGAGATCCAGCAAGCGCAGGAGCCGACGGGAGAGCCGACGGGAGAACCGACGGGAGAGCCGACGGGAGAGCCGACGGGAGAGCCGGAGGGAGAGCCGACGGGAGAACCGACGGGAGAGCCGACGGGAGAACCGACCGGAGAACCGACGGGAGAACCGACCGGAGAGCCGACGGGAGAACCGACGGGAGAACCGACGGGAGAACCGACGGGAGAGTCGACGGGAGAACCGACGGGAGAGCCGACGGGAGAACCGACCGGAGAACCGACCGGAGAACCGACGGGAGAACCGACGGGAGAGCCGACGGGAGAACCGACGGGAGAACCGACGGGAGAACCAACCGGAGAAGCCGGCGGCACCCCCACCGATCTGCAGCCCGGCGCAGAAGAGACAGCGACCTGGGCGGAAGAGATTACGGTGGACTGCGAATCGGCAGCGCTGGACGCGCTGGAGGTTTTTCAACTCACGGCGCAGGTATACCCCGAAACCTGTGACCAGAGCGTGACCTGGACCAGCTCCGATCCGACGGTGGCTACGGTCGATGCAAACGGCCTTGTGACAGCTGTCGGGCGCGGGGCAACGGGGAGCGGCACCGCAACCATCACCGCCACCGCGAGCGCGAGGGCGGAAAACGGGAGTGAACAGCAGCTTGCTTCCGAGCACCCCTACCGGGACGGTGAAAACCGGTTCTGGGAATTCTCGATCAGTGAAGCGAGCAGCCTGGCGCTTACGTTTGCGCCGGAGACAGCACTCGGCACCGGTGACTTCCTGGTGCTGGAGTTCGGAGACAATGAGCAGTACAGCTACAAATCGGACAACATTTCAGAACTCGCCGGACGGACCATCGCCATACCCAGCAACACGTTCCGGATCTGGCTGATCAGCGACAGTGACGAGAATACCGGCTGGGGATTTCAGGTGACCGACGTTGCGGAGGCAGGAGAAGAAGACCAGCTTGTTCAGGCGCAGAGTTTTGCAGATCCGCTGAAGGACATCAACACACCGATGCAGACGGGTGGAAATCTCAATGCCGCAAATCCCGGCGCTGCAGCCGGCGCGTCTTTGGGCGCGCCCGCGGATGCAGGCACGACAACCGGCGGGACTCCGGGCGCACCTGGGGATACAGGCACGACAACCGGCGGGACTCCGGGCACACCTGGGGATACAGCCACGACAACCGGCGGGACTCTTGGCGCGCCTGGGGACACAGCCGCCGGAGCCGGTGCGTCTCTTGACGCAGAGGGAGATGCATCGTCAACACCGGCACCGACTGCCGATATCACGCTGGCTCAGAGCCAGTATGAACTGGAATCCCTGGATACCGCTGTCATCACCGCAACCATGACCTCGACCGACACGTCCGGTCTTTCCATTGTCTGGGAGACCTCAGACAAAACGGCGGTGGAAATCGTGGATTTCGAGGAAACGGCGAGAGACGATACGGCCGGAACCGTAACCGGGACATGCACCGTCAAAGCACTGAAGCGAACGGCGCAAACCCCTGTCACCGTCAAGGCCACGGCGGTCCGGGCTTCGGACAATACACCGGTACAGAATACGGAAGGCACCATGGAAGCAGCTGCTTCCTGTACGATTACGGTGATCAATGACGCGGTTATCGTGACGGACTGGACAAAGCTGGAGTCGGAGCATCCGTATAACAGGCCGGTAGACAAGTTCTGGCAGTATACGGATCCCACAGCGACGACGCTGACGGTGACCTTTGACATACAGAGCGACCTGACCCTGCCGGATACGGTCATTGTCACAGACGGGAAGAAAAACCCGCTCGGTGTTTTTACCGGCAACCTTCTCGTGGGCAATACCGTGACCGTGTTTGACAATACCGTACGGATTTATCTGAAAAGCTCGCAGTCGGGAAACGGCGCCTGGGGCTTCAAGGTGAGCAATGTCTATGCCTCCGCGGGGAAGCCCACTTACAGGGTGCGGTACTATGCCAACGGAGGAACCAAACCGCCTGCGGAACAGACCAAGCAGGAGAATGTCCCGCTGACACTCAGCCTGGAACAGCCGACCCGTTCCCATTATAACTTCAAGGGCTGGGCAACGGAACGCACGTCCGGCCGGGTCGCCTGGTACCCGGGCGATGTATACGAAATCAATGAGGATCTGATCCTTTACGCGGTGTGGGACAGAATCTCGACCTTTAACTCGTCCAACCGGGGAAGCAGCAACAGCACACCATACTACGGTCCGACCGGCTCATCCACCCAGGCCCAGTCCTATCCGCGCACACCCATCGATCTGGAGCGGCCGGAAACGAACTACAACAAGGAAGTGCTGCATATCCGCACGGTGGAGGACCTGATCGCGTTTTCGGAGAACTGCTCCCTGGATACCTGGTCGGATCATCTGCCGGTTGTGCTTGACAACGACCTCTCTCTCTCGGACGTGGATTTCCAGCCGATTCCGCTTTTCAACGGCAGCTTCGACGGACGCGGGCACAGCATTTTTGATGTGAGCCTGAGCGATCCTCTGGCCCCCTGCGGATTCTTCCTGGAGACCGGCATGGACGCCATCGTGAAAAACCTCACGGTGACCGGTGTCGTCGTACCCGGCGGGGACAACAATATGACCGGCGGCCTGGTGGGACTGAACCGGGGCTGTGTCCTGAACTGCTCGTTCAGCGGGACGGTAGCCGGAAAGCTGGAGACCGGCGGTTTGGTCGGCCGCAATGAAGTGACCGGAATTGTCACAGGCAGCCGGAGCACGGCAACCGTGTCCGGCCTGAGCCAGATCGGCGGAATCTGCGGCGTAAACTACGGCACGCTGATTTCCTGCGACAGCAGCTGCTATGTCAACACGGAGAGTGTCGACCCGAGTCTCCAGCTTGACGACATCGACACCAGCAGCCTTCTGAATTTCTTCCACAGCCTGACCACAGAGACGGCGGGGATCACCACCGACTCCGGCGGTGTCTGTGGATACAACGAGGGCTTTATCGAATACTGTGTGAGCAGAGAATCGGTAGGCTATTCCCGACTGGGTTATAATGTCGGCGGCATCGCCGGACGCAGCAAAGGCTACATCAACGGATCGCGCAACGAGGGTGCCGTGTACGGACGGAAAGACGTGGGAGGCATCGTCGGCCAGGCGGAGCCCTATGTCGAGGTCTCTCAGCCGACAAACCTGACCGGCGCGCTCAGCTATCGGATGTACGCGCTGCATCAGTCGATCAACGATGCCATCCATGATGCCGATGTTCTGTCCAGTGACATCTCCGGCCAGCTCAACGGGCTTTCGGGCTTCCTGACCCCGATTGAACAGGCCTTTCGTGAGCTCAGTATCACAGACCCGTCCTCCGTGACGAATCTCCGGACGGTGATTATCGATACGGTCTCGGGAATGGCCGGACAGGTCCAGTCCATGTCAGCCAGCCTTGATGAGGGCTCCGGGGTGCTCCGGCAGGATCTGGAAGCAATCTCAAACAATCTGGACGCACTCTCGGGAAGCGCCCTGCAGACGGTGGATCTGCTGGCATCGTCTCAGAACGAAGATATGATCGTGGACGAGTCAGCCAGCGCGACGGCCGATGCGATTACCCTCGGGAAAATCACGGACTGCCGAAATGTCGGTGAGGTCACCGGTGAGACCAATGTCGGCGGCATCGCCGGCGTGATGGCGCTGGAAAACGCGCTGGATCCGGATCTGGATCTGACCAGTACCGACGCCCTGCTCAGAAAACGCTTTTCCTACCGCAGCGTGGTATCCCGCTCGGTCAATGACGCAGCCGTCAACGCCTGGTATGAGTGTGTCGGCGGCATCGTCGGAAAGGCGGATATCGGCTACATCACGAACTGTGCCGCCTACGGTTCGGCCGGACTGGAGGACGGCGCCTATGCCGGCGGTATTGTCGGACTCAGCTACGGCACGGTACAGAGCTGCGTTTCCCGCTGCAGGCTGAACGGGACAAAATACGTCGGAGGAATCCTTGGAAACGGCTACACCGCCACCGGAAAGGACGATCAGCCGAGCCAGGTCTCGACAAGCTATTCCCTGGTCGAGATCGAGGGAAGGCCGCAGTTCTCCGGCGCGATCTCCGGCGGTGCGGAAGGAGAGTATCAGGAAAACTTCTTTGTGCCGGCGGGCTTTGCCGGTCTCAATAAACTCAGCGTTTACGGGAAGGCAGAGCCGATCCTCTTCTCCGTATTCAATTCCGTTGTGACGCTTCCGGAGGAGAGCAAAGTTTTCACTCTTAGCTTTGTCGTGGACGGAGAGACGGTGAAGACGGTCGATTTCGAATACGGCGCATCCTTCGGCAGAGATGTCTTTCCGGAGGTGGAAAGCAGGGACGGTGCCTATGCGGTATGGGACCGTACGGACCTGACCGACCTGCGTTTTGACACGACGGTGACGGCGGAGTACCGCCGCAGCGAAACCGCACTCGGGAGCGAACTGGCACGTGAAAACGGGCGGCCGGCCGTCTATGTCATCGGCCAGTTCCAGGAAGGAGATTCCATCAGCACAGAAGTCCTTCCGGTGGAGGAACGGGAGATTGACCGCTTCCGGACAGGCTGGCTGCAGACGGCAAAAGAACAGATTCTCTCCATCTTCCACGAGCCGGATTACTCCATCTGCGTGGATGTGAAGGAGAAACTGAAGCTTGAAATCCCCGAGGACGGCCTGGAGGAGCACACCGTCCATTATATGAGCCCGGACGGCGCAACGGCGGACTATCGCCTGTATCTGAAGACGGAAAAAGGGTACGAGCGTGTCCGACCGGAGGTTTTCGGAAGTTATTACAGTTTCGAAGCGCCGGGGAATGAGCCGGAGATCGCACTGGTCTCCACGGTGCAGTCCTGGTGGTTCCTGGCCTATCTGGCCGGATTCCTGCTGCTCCTGATTCTTGTGATCAGGATTATCGTGGCGCTTGTGAAGAAGCTCAAAACAACAACTCGGAAACCGAAAAACAAGAGAGCGGAGTATAAACTCCGGACCTGGATCCGGAGCCATCGAAAACTGATCACCATTCTCTGCATTGCTCTTGCGGCAGCTGCTTTAATCGTGATGCTTCTGCTTCAGACCGGCTGGCTTCAGTCGGGCTTTGCGGGGTATCGGCTGCTCAAGACGCTGACCACACAGGAGGCTGATTTCCAGAGCGAGATCCATCTTCAGATGGACGGCGAGGAGATCGAATTGTCGAGCACACTCCAGCAGATCTCGCAGGACGGCAACATGATCATCTGCGCGGATCAGTACGGGATTGACCTGTATATCGCAAACGGCACGCTCTATCTGGAAAACGGAAGAGCTTTCAAGCTCGTCAGCAGCAAGATCGATCAGCGGAATCTGCTGCGCCTGGCCCTGAACGCGGTGCGCAAAGGGCACGTTGTGCGGGAAAAGGTGAATGACATCGTACGCTACAGTACCGAAATCGACAGCGAGACGGTGGAGCAGATCCTCTCGCTCTATCTCAGTGAAGACTTTGACGCCGTGTTCAGCGGCGATCAGCTCCACGCCGAGATGGATGTTCAGAACGGAACCCCGACTCAGATCCGCCTGACCGGAGAAGGCAGAACGGAAAACGGTACAAGCTTCCGCTTTGAAGGAGACTTCCGGCCGCAGCCGCTTTCGGAGAGGCCTGTCGTTCCCCAGGCCGTTTTGGATGCGATCGCATCCGGAGGCGAGGGACGCGAATTCATGACGGGAGATATGCTTCGTCTGTTTGCCGCGTGGTTCAAAAACGACCGGGCGGAAACGCTCGATGCGACCATCACGGTAAATGCCGACTGCGGTGTCCTTTCACTGGACGACTCTTACAGCTACTTCCGCCAGAAGGTGGAGGGCAAGGATGTCAGTTGTGTCGGCAGCCGGCTTTTCCGGGTGTATTTCACGAATGAAGCCTCCTGTACCTCGGACGGAAAGGTCCTCAGTACCGCCGAGACAAGACTGCTGGATGCGGCACAGCTGATCCCGCTGATGCGGGAGATGTTCCTGCAGGGCAATTATTCCGTCACAGAGCTGGGCAGCGGCCAGATGTATACCCTGACGGTGGAAGCGGATAAAACCGGCGACATCGTCGAACAGGTTATTCCGGAGCTGAAGGACCTCAACATCAGCTATGAAGACTGCAGCCTGGGGGCATCCGTCCGGGACGGCAATCTCTATTCCCTGGAACTCAAGTGCGGCGGCAGCGTCAGGATCGTTACACGCGATGTGGACGCAAGCGCGGACGTATTGATCCGCTTTGTCAGCCCCAGCGACCACGTAATCCCCTCGGCCGTGGTGAAAACCCTGCTGCACGCGGACGAAGCCGCCTGAACCGAAGCGGCGAGGCACACCCATCCATAAACACGCACCCCTGAGGCGGGAGAAGAGCGACAAGCTCTCATCCCGTTTCAGGGGTCTTTCTTGACAAGAACCGGAATCTTCAGTATACTTTAGCAAGCTATCATGCTAAAGCGAACGGGTGGGAGGTGAAGCGCGTGGAGAAGCCGGAGAAAACAGCGGAGCGAAAGGCACAGGAACTGATGGCGGAGACCGAGTCCGACAGCCGGACCAGAGTGTACAGCGGGTTCATGGATGATGCCGTCACGGTGATCCTGGCGGGCTTTGCCGGGTTTCAGCTCTGGGCGAATCTGACGGGAAGTCTCGGCGCCGTCAAACTGCGCGCCGCGCACATCATGATTCTGCTCCCGCTGGCCTTTCTGCTCTATCCGACCTGGAAAACGGAACGGAGAAAGCGGCGCTTTCCTCCTGCCTGGGACCTACTGCTGTGCGTCGCGGCGGTCTTCTGCTTTGCCTATATCCTGCGGCGCTACGACGCGCTGGCGAAGACGGGGCGGCTGAACGACACGGATGTGCGGGTGGGAATCGTCTGTCTTCTTGTCTGCTTTGAGGCGGCAAGACGGACCAGCGGAAACCTCGCCGTCATTGCCCTGGTGTTCCTGTCGTACTTCGCGCTGTGGGGGCGCTTTGTCCCGGGGACCTTCGGCACAGCGGCCTTCACGCTGAAGCGGGTGATCAAGTCGCTGGTCTGGGATACGATCGGCATTCTCGGCACCGGGAGCGGCGTCTCGGCGACGTATATTTTCATCTTTATCCTGTTCGGGTCGTTTCTGAAGTACAGCGGCTTTTCCCAGTTCATCAACGACATTTCCCTGACCCTGGTGGGACGGTCCCCCGGAGGCCCGGCAAAGGTCTCGGTGATTGCATCGGCCCTGATGGGAATGATCAACGGCTCCGCCATCGCAAACGTCGCCACGACCGGGACCATCACCATTCCGCTGATGAAGAAGACCGGTTACAGAAAGGAATTTGCCGGGGCGGTGGAGGCGGTGGCGTCCACCGGCGGCCAGTTTACCCCGCCGATCATGGGCGCGGTGGGTTTCGTCATGGCGGAGTTCATGTCGGTGAGCTATACGAAGGTCATGCTGGCTGCGGCGATCCCCGCGTTTCTGTATTATCTCAGCCTGCTCTGGTCGGTGCATCTGGAGGCAAAGCGCCTCGGCCTCTCCGGACTGGCCCCGGAGAACATCCCGAAGGCGGCCGTCGTTCTGAAGGCGCGGGGCCACCTGCTTCTGCCGCTGATTTTGCTGCTTTGGATGATGTTTGCAGGGTACACGCCCCTGTATGCCGCGATTCTGGCGCTCTTTGTCACGGTCCCGGTCTCCTGGCTCCGGAAGGAGACGCGCATGACGCCGCGGATCATCCTTCAGGCGGTGGCGGAAGGGGCGCGCGGCGCGATCGGCGTCGGGGTGAGCTGCGTCATCATCGGCGTGATTATCGGCTCGGTGAACATGACGGGGCTGGGGGTCAACTTCGGAAACCTGATCCTGAAGGTCGTGGGAGAAGGCCAGCTGTTTCTGGGCGGCCTGATGGTGATGCTTATGTCGATCATCCTCGGGATGGGGGTTCCCGGTGTAGCCGCCTACGTAATCGTCTATGCCGTGGCGGTTCCGGTCCTGCGGGGGGTAGGCGCGACCGAAATGGCGGCGAACATGTTCTGCCTGATTTATGCCTGCCTCAGCAACATTACGCCACCTGTTGCCATGAGCTCGTATGTGGCAAGCGGAATTGCCGACAGCGATATGACCAGGACCAGCCTCATCGCCATCAAGCTGGGGATCGCGGGATTTATCGTTCCCTTCTTTTTCCTTGACAATCCGGTGCTGCTCTACGGAAGCACGGAGGGCGTCGCGGCGGGAACAACGGCCTATGCGTTCCTCACGGCCTGCGTCGGGGTTCTGGCGCTGGCTTCCGGGCTGGCAGGTCTGCCCATCGGAGAAGAGAGGGGCAGCGTACGGGCCCTGAGGCTCTTCTGCCGGGCACTGCTGGTGACAGCGGGGATTCTGTTCGTGAGTCCGAGCCTTACGACGGATGCGGCGGCAGCCGGCCTGATCGTGCTGGAGGTTCTGCTGGAAAAAGCGTTTCTGCACAGGGCGGCGCCGGCATCACCGGCCTGAATCAGGATGAAACGCCGAGTGCGTCGATTCATATCCCATCATTCAGAAGAAAGGAAGAAAAACAAGATGAAAAGAATATTCACCCTGGTTCTGTGTGCGGTGCTGCTGTGTGCGGCGATCCCTGCAAGCGCGAGCGCGGCCACGGATATCAACTTTGTTACGGCCGGCACGTCCGGAACCTTCTATGCCATCAGCGTGGAGGTGGCAAAGCTCTGGAACGAGAGAACATTGAGGGGATGCGTGCGGTGGCGACGCCCTCCGGCGGCGGTGTCGACAACCTGAACCAGGCCAAGGACGGCGAAGCACAGATCGGCATTGCGAATGCGAATCTGGTCTATCAGTCCATGATGGGCACGGATGCCTTTGAGGATGATGCAAACCCGGATATCAAAATCTTTGCCGGACTGTATTATAACCCGAATCAGGTGGTTGTGACCGATGCCAGCGGCATCGAGACCATTGCCGATCTCAAGGGAGCACACTTCTCCGTCGGTGCGGCAGGCTCCACCACCATCGACGAGGCGGTCCACCATCTGGCAACAGCGGACCTGACCCTGGATGACATGAAGACGGAGTATATGGACGTCGCCTCTTCGGCCGACGCCATCCAGAACAAGCAGCTGGACGGCGCCTGGATTATGGCGGGCGCGCCTAATGCCGGTGTGACGCAGATCCTGACCGGCAGCGACGCGCACCTGCTGGCGATTCCGGAGGAGACCGTGGAAGCGCTGCAGAAGGACTATCCCTGGTATGCCGCCTATACGATTCCCGCCGGAACCTATGCCGGGCAGGAGGATGACGTCCCCACCTCGGCGGTGAAGCTGACGCTTTTCCTCACCGCGGATGTAGATGAGGAGACCGCGTATCAGATGGCGAAGGTCTTCTGGGAAAACTGGGACAGCCTCACGGAGAACTTCGCCGCACTGAAAGCGGCCGATCCGGAAAAGGCCTGTGAAGATCTGGCCGGCGTGCCGCTGCATCCGGGGGTCGAGCGCTACTATCGCGAGATCGGTCTCATTGAGTGAGTGCCTGCGGCGGCAGAGACCGCAGATCCGCGCCTGAAAGTTGTGAGGGTTGCACAAAAGAAAGGATTAAATTTTGTGCAAGTTGCACATTGCGTTTCTCCCATTTTTGAATATAATGCGCATCGTCGTTAGACAAGAAAGAAGGAAAAACAATGAGCAACAAAACCAACAGAACATTCAAGCAGATCCTCCATGACTTTTTTGAAGACGGCGTGTACGCATTTGCAATGTGCTATGCCAAGGGCAATCTTGAGTCCATCAGAATGTTTGAGGATAAGCTTCGCTGAGACGGAGCGCCACAATAGAAATTTACAGCCCGCAGAATACGGAAAAGCCTCCGTGCCTGCGGGCTTTTTGGAGCCGAATAGGCGTTAATAAACCCCCAGTTCAACTGGGGGTAGGAAAAAAGACTTTAGTATATGGCAGAGAAAACCTCCTGTGTTAAACTAA
>CADAPN010000058.1 GCA_902789835.1 Oscillospiraceae bacterium | reverse complement strand
TTTCATCGTCTTTCCTCTTTTGCCTGAATGGAATCTGCAAATCATTGTAACGGTCCGAAAAAGCCCTGTCAAGTCGTATTGCCCGGAAGCTTGAATGCTTCGCCGTCTTCGCCCGCCGCGTCCTTTCCCGGATTCCCCTGAAAAACCTTCTTCCGGGAACCCGCGCTGAGGCATTTCTGATACTTTTCAGCCATTCACATGAGGAAGACTTATGACAAGTACATAATTGTATTTTAAGACCCGGGATGGTATAATATGTAAACCAATGTTCTGGCAGTATGAATAAGTGAGGAAAGAATTGGAAAAAGACGGTTTCCGTCCTGCTTCTGACGGCACTGCTGTGTGCGCTGCCGGGTGCCGTGTCCTGGGCAGAGGGCACCACCGATGTCAGCGCGATCACACCCGATGGCCCCACTGTGAACCAGCCCGGGGGAGATTCCGGCACATCGGGAACATCCGGCACGGACACGTCGGGCTCCGGCACAACCGGAACATCCGGCACGGATACTTCGGGCTCTACCGGCACATCGGGAACATCCGGTACGGATACTTCGGGTTCCACCGGAACATCGGGAACATCCGGTACGGATACCTCGGGTTCCACCGGCACAACGGGAACATCCGGCACGGATACCTCGGGCTCCACCGGCACAACGGGAACATCCGGCACGGATACCTCGGGCTCCACCGGTACAACGGGAACATCCGGCACGGATACCTCGGGTTCCGGAACTACCGCGGGACAAGGCGGTACAACAGATACAACCGGCGATTCTACCACGTCGGGAACGACGGGAGGCCAGACAAGCTCTGATTCCGGTACATCCCCGGTCATTGTGGTCGACGGGTCCGTCGTGACCCCATCCGACACCGCGACCACCCCGGCCCAGCCTTCGGTTCCGGAAGCAACACCGACCCCCACGCCGACCCCAACCCCGACGCCGACCCCGGCACCGACTGCCACGCCGACACCCACACCGTCTCTGCCGATCGTGACGAAGGACCCAACGGACGAGACCGTGGATGCGGGCGGCGACTGCTGGTTCATCGCCAATTACAGCAATGCTCTTTACGCGGTCTGGCACTTTGTCAGTCCGGACGGGAAGACAGACTACCGCTACAACGATCCGGCGGTAGCGACGGCGTTTCCGGGCCTGAAAATCGAAAACGGCGACCAGAGCAACCTGCACCTGAGCAGCATTCCCACGCAGATGAACGGCTGGGGCTCCTACTGTGAATACAGCAATGAAACCGGCAGCGTCAGGACAAACGCCGCTGTCGTCCACGTGAACGGCGCCCCGGCGGCCACGCCGACACCGAGTCCCTCTGCCACGCCCACGCCGACCCCAACTCCGTCTGCCACGCCGACGCCGGCCGCGACCCCAACGGCGGCGCCCTCGCCGAGCCCGGCGGTCTCCCCAAGCCCGGCGGCAAGTCCGACGCCGGAAGGCACCGGGGAAGCGCCCAGCGCCGCTTACCCTGATTGTCGGAGCGGCAGCCATCGCGGGAATTCTGTTTTTCTCCAAGCGGGCACAGGAAAAAGAAGCTTACAACTACAGGCGCGGTTCCAAACGCAGATAAGTAAACGCAAGACGGCGGGTATTCCCCGCCGCCTTTTCTTTTTTTAACTCACACGGCCTGCCGCACGATCTCAATAAAATCTTCCACGTAGCGTGGCAGATAGCTGCGCTTGTCTCCGGAACATGTTCGTCAAGGTTTATGACGCTGCTCCGCGGGAGGTCAGCGTTCTGATTTCACTTCCTCCAGCCTGCGGAAGAACATATCCCGTGTTGCCTGATCCTCAAACCACTCCGGCTTGATCTCGGCGATCTGGTTCAGCCCCACGGCACGGACGGCCTCGATGGCCGCCTCACGCTGGGAGAGGTTCCGGCTGCATGTCTGGCAGCGGGCGCCGTCGATCGTATCGTAGGACAGGAAGGCCTTGTTGAAGTCCATCAAGGGGTAGAGCTTTTCCAGCTTATTTGTGTCGTTGCTCACCAGGAATCCCCAGTTTCCCCAATGCCGGTCGGTGTTGCCCACCAGATAGTCGATCAGATTCATCATGTGATAGGCGTAGGAGTCCTTCTTCAGCACAAAGGCATCCCGATCCAGCTCATGATTGGCGCAGTACACATCCACCGCCTCCATGGAGACGAGGGCCTCATCCTCAGATGTGATGATGCGGCTCGAGGAAACCGGCTTGCCCTCAAAGGTGGACGGCTCATAGGCCACGCTCTCGGCCCGGAAGCAGCGAGCGATCTTTGAGGCCAGGAGTTCGGCCTTTACGTCACGCTCATCGCCGTTCTTCAGGAGATAGAATGACCCATTCTCACGAATCCAGGCCTTCGGTGCGATACCCTGGGTCCCGATATCCCCGGCCGCGTCATTGGGCTTCAGCAACTCCGCGTTCTGAACGGTCAGCGACCGGCCGTTCAGACTGACATCCGCGAAGGCTCCGGACAGCGAATGCCGGAACAGGCTGAGATCGGCGAAGCAGACGTTCTCCCGGTTGAACTTGATCCAGTACACGTCGGTCAGGCTCAGCCCGTGATAAGAAATGGCAATGGCGGCGCGATCGCGATCCGTCACGGCCTGCTTCGCCCCTATGCTGTTCAGAATCTCCTTGGCAAACCTTCTATCCGGCGGCAGCACACGGGAGGCGCACCAATAGTAGAAGTTATTCAGATTGTTGAGCCGTGTGTCCAGATCCTTTGCCGTCTCCAGATAGAGATGATAGGGCATGAAGGACGGGGCATAGATCGTGCAGGTGCCGTCCTCGCGGATGGCCGCAACCTTGCGATCCTTGTGCATGACCGTGAATCGCTCCCAGCCCTTGGCCAGAACGGCATGATTCACCGCAATGCTCATATCAGCAACTCCTCCCATTCCGTACTATTAGGGGTATATTAATCTTCAAGTGTTAGAATACCATCGCCGGGATGCTTTGTCGATTACAGGGTATGTCCCGCTCACCCACTCATCTTTCGATTATTACTATGTTGAACTCACTTTGCTACTAGCTTTCCAGCCGATGTCGAATCTCATTCAACCATTCGCCCTTGTACTTGAAATAGCGTGGGCCGGCGACTCCAGCACTGCCGTCTTTGCCCAGAATCAGTGCGGCGAGAGCGGAGAGAGAAAACGGTTTTCCTTTGTATTCCACAGTTTTTTCATCCAGCACCTTGAACTGCATATCAGGATCATCATACCAAGAGACGAACTCTCCGGCAGAAATATTGCATTTTGAGAATGTAAACGGTGAAAGTCGCTCCTTGTGTTCTTCCTCAATCTCCTGAGCAGTTTCCTCGGCCTGCTTCTGTGCCTCGTCCATGGCGATCCGTTTCAGTTTGTCCGCGCGCCCATGGATCTCCGCAATCGCCTCCAGGATGGAATAGGCGTCCTCCGGGGACATGGCATAAAATTCACGCACACGCTGTTTCCCGTTGAAATTCTCTATAGAACGCAGATTTGGATTCAGCTTATCGATGATGCTGTGGATCTTCAGATCGGAAAGCCGGGAGTTTACCTCATACGTTGCATAGACCCGGAAGGCAAAGGGTATGCACTCGCTTCGATTGAGCTGCTGCAGCCGTTTGTCAATATCGTCCGCATACCCGATCTTCACATATTCGGGGAACGATGGGTTCGTTAGGATGTAAATAACTCCTGTTTTATCCACTGTCTCTACCTCCCTTATGCCGCTACCCATCCATAGCCTTGGACGGCCATATCTACAAAGTGCGTCAGCAGAAGATCGATTTTTGCGGTGAATGTCGCCTTATCATACGAAATGGGCAAGTCCGCATCCAAAGATGTTTCAATCGCCGATTTTACCTTGGCTCTGGGCTGCTCGTCTTTGTACCAGTCGACGACCATCAGTTCCGCTTTTTCTTCTGATAGCTTCTTAAACAGATTCTTAGCCGACAGTTTGACCTTCTGTTCTTCCTCTTTTGTGAGCCTTTTTCCGGCAATCAACAGGTCGAAGATTTCCAGCTCCTCTTCCGACAGTCCCTCGGCTTCGGGCCGTCTGTCCTCTGCTTTCATATCCTCAATCAGCTGGAGCAGCTGTTCATAATAGTCTTCATTTTCCGACCCACCAGCATTATAGCGGTCGATGATACTGCGAAAGCGCTGAGAAAACCTCTGACGGGTACAGTTGCGATTTAGCATCTGCTGAAGTGCCTGCTCAATAAACGCTTTCAGATCGTCGATCTCTACGGCCTTGTATTTGGCAATCTTGATCTCTTTTCTCAGCTCTTCAACATTAACCTTGGACAAATCAATTACCTTTGTGCCATGTATCACATATTGTGCTACATCCTCTGCTACGTTGGTTTCGAAAGAACTCTGTGTCATAACGCTGCCATCCAGAATTTTTGAAATACTCAATCGCGCTCTTTCTATTTTTTCGTCATCAATAGTGTGGCAGAAAAGGCCATAGAGATAAGTTAACGGAGAGAACTTTCCATTTTCCCAATTCTTTTCAAAAATTTCAGGCCGTGACGCCTCATACAGATTCATCAGCGTGTTCAGGATCACCTTGAATTTGTCCTTGTTTTCATCGTTGGAAATGATCGTATTGTAGGCTTCCCGCAGCAGATCCAGCCGATCAAGAGTGGATGCCTCCGCTACGATTCCCCCAATATCAATGCCAAGGCTCAGCAGGAAATCATCCGCTTCATCCACCGCGCTGTTGAGCAGAATAATCAGCTGGTCGATATCCTTTGCCGGGAACTCTGTACCATCATCACCAGCCGCATACTCCGTCAACGCTCTCTGCATGTACTTGAACACATTGACATAGTCCACGATGATGCCGCAGGGCTTACCGGGATACACACGGTTGGCGCGGGCAATGGCCTGCATCAGCGTGTGCCCCTTCATCGGCTTGTCCAAATACAGCGTGGACAGGTTCTCCACATCAAAGCCTGTCAACCACATAGCACAAACGAACACGAGCTGCAATGGATCGTCTGGATCTTTGAAGCGGTCCTCAATATCCAAGCCCTCCGGCGTAACAGCATTCATTTTCTGCCGGTGAGCGGCGATATCCAACCCTTGCTTCTGAAACTTCTCGTTCTCATCGGCCTCTTCGGAAACGATGACCGCCATTTCCACCTTGTTCATGTATTGCAGAATGCGCGTCAATTCGTCCCGCTTCTCCTTCGTATCGGCACCGTTGCGCTCTTGCATAATCTTTTGTTTTTCGATAGACCAGTAATGCTGTACCTTGTCGTACATCTTCACCGTCGTATACTTATCGACGGAGACGACCATGCCCTTCCCCAAAAAACCGCGGCGTGGGAAGTGATGGGCAATATCCTGGGCGATCTTATCAATCCGATCTTCCCGCTTGATGACCTCCAAAATACGAGACGAGGAGTTCTCCAACAGTCTGGTCTCGTCCTCGTTCAGGTTTTCCTCTTCGATAATATCCACCACATCGTCATCCAGAAAGTCGTTCTCCAGCCCAACCTCCGGCACACGGCGGGAGTAGAACAGCGGCACCGTGGAGCCATCCTCCACCGACTGAGCGAAGTTATACTCCGACACATAGTTTCCGAACCACTGGTTGGTCAGACGCTTGCTGCCCAGCAGCGGAGTGCCGGTAAAAGCGATGTAATTGGCATTGGGCAAGGCCGTGCGCATGTTTTCCGCCAGATCCTTGTACTGCGTCCGGTGCGCCTCGTCCACCAGCACAATGATATCGTCCCGGGTGGAAAGCACCGGGTACTTCTTACCCTTGTCATAGCGGAATTTATGGATCAGTGTGAAAATGAAGGACTTGTTGGTCTGCAGATAGTCCCGCAGCTGTTTGCCGTTCTTGGGCTGACATTCCTCTTTCTGCCCAATCACTTCCGTCTTTACGAAATTCTTGTGGATCTGGTCATCCAGATCCTCGCGGTCGGTGATGATCAGGAATGTGAAATTGCCCGGAATCTTGCGACGAACCTTGCGGGCGAAAAACACCATAGAGAAGGATTTGCCGGAGCCTTGGGTATGCCAGAAAACACCCAGCTTGCCCTGCAGCTCTGCCCGGTTCTTTACCGACTCCATCAGGTTGTTCACACCGAAATACTGGTGGTTTTTGGCAATGATCTTGTTCTTCTGGTTGCGGAACATGATGAAGTTTTCAATGTAATCCACCAGCCGATCTTTCCGCAGCAAGCCGTCGATGAAATACCGGACCGAGCTTTCGCCCACCGTACCGGCTTCCTTCAACGCCCGACGGTCGGGCCGTTCCTTCTCGGAGTCCACCTTCAGCCACTCAAAGAAGTGATTGTAGGTGGCGTTGAAGGCGCCGAGCCGGGTCTCCAGCCCATTGGACAGTACGCAGATCTGATTGAACGCAAACAGGTTCGGGATATCCCGCAGATAGTTCTTCAGGTTGTCGTTATAGGCTTCCTCCACCTTGACGATGCTGTTTTTCAGCTCGACAAACACCATGGGCAGTCCGTTGATAAAAATCAGCACATCCGGACGGCGCCAGTAGACGCGCCCCTGTATCCACATCTGAGAAACGGCGGTGAACGTGTTGTTCTCCGGACAGTCGAAATCCACCAGCTTCACAAAATCGAAATCCTCTTTGCCGTTGCGGCGGAGGCTGATCTTAATGCCGTTGCGAATCTGGTTATAGTACTTGTAATTGGTGGCCGTCATATCCGTGGCGCTGAAATCGCGGCAGAGGTCGCGGGCGATCTCCTCCAGTTTTTCACCGGGAATACCGGGATTCAGGCGCGACAAGGCCTCCCGCAGAATAAGCGGGAGTACGCATTCTTTCTTGCTGCTGCGTCCAGTCCCATCCGGCAGCAGCTCGCGCTTGTCCGGAGAAGGGTCACAGCGCAGAATAACATATTGGAACGGCTCACTTTCAAGCTTTTGCAAGATCGCCTGTTCAATATCGTCTTCGGATATGAAATTGCGCATGATGGCACCTCTTTACTGCGGTAACTCAGGAACATAAGCAGAAAGAGCAGACATAATCTCGGCTCTCGCTGCCTTGTTCTTGGTTAATACATTTATGACACGTTTAGGAAAGTCTCTGTCGGATAGGCTGAATTTCGAGGATATTTTTCGAGAGAGTTCCTTAAAATTAAAAACTAAAAGTATTTCGGGTAAAGTATTGGCAGAATTGAAAATGGCTTCTTTTTCTGCTCGCCATGCGCCAATGTTTTCTACAGTAAAGCGATTCTCGATTTTCTCTCGAATCTCTTCATTTGTGAACTGTTGGCCCCCAAGCTCAAAAAGAGAAAGCTGGTGTGAAATTTCCTTTGACAGTGCTTCTGCTATTTGCCTATCTTTGCAATTACTAAACAATTCTGTGATGAATTGTTTTGCAGAATCTGCAGTACCGGAATCACATCCCAGCAGACGTTCCATTATCTCTAATACTTCCGGAACGACAAAAAGGTTTTCTACTTCTGCGACGCCCAAAGTATAAATGCCGTCTTCTCTGAGCGCAGCTATTTCTCGGTCTGCACGAAAATCCCGGTCTATAATTCCATATACTTCAATCGGCTGTAGCTTCTCATATGTCTTCTTGGCCTTTACGAGCCGGATAACATCTTGACACCCTCCACACGGAATCACATGAAATCCTTTTTCTCTATAGATTTCCTGATAGAGCTTGTAATCATAGCTGTCCTTTGTACCTTCAACAAAGACGGTCTTCTGCCGAGTTCCCAATATTTCTAGAAGCAGGTCACTTGGTAAATCAGGGTAGCAATCCGTGTCAAGAAATTCATATTCCCAACTGCTTCCGTCGTAGCTTTTGATCCACAGATACTGTGCATTGTTACGAGAGAGTGCAAAATCAATGTCGTGCGTTAAGTACATAAACACACAGTCGGGCCGTTCATTTTCCAACAATGTCCAAAGTTCTTTTAAAATCGCCTTGTGAATATGTAATTCCGGCTCATCAATAATAAACAGGGAGTTAGGCTTAACGACAAGCGCTTGGCAAATCATGTACAGCATGACGCGTTCGCCATCGCTCATTTCTTTTCCGTGGTATTTTTGAGCACTAAAGTTGACATGGATGCCATTTCCGGATAAGTCAATGGTTCTATGAGGAAGCAAGGTATTCCATATTCTTTGCGCTTTATCAACTACTGTATCGGTCGGTTCCGGAATGGGCTTTCCTTCTTCTGAACATTTCTTTGCCTCATCGTGTTCACGCTGAAGCTCTCTTTGGGCTTCCGAAAACAAAAGGGACAACGCAAACTGATAGTCATTCAGCAGATGCGTTACAGGATCATGTTGAAACCTTTGGCTGTTTTTATTTGCGTAATGCTCCGCATTGCCCAAAAAGAGGTTTTTTTCTGAACTCTCATGGTCAAAAATAGGAATAGATGTTGGAATAGTTAATGACTTTTGCGCTGATAACCTGTGTATGTGGCTACTATCTAATTGATTGCTGCTGCCAAAGGCTGGGTCGTTTAGTTCTTCAATCTTAACACTGAACCTGGTTTTTCCGGCACCGTTAGCACCAAGAAGGACAATAGGTTTCCCAAATTGCAAGTCAACCGTTTCGTTGTGAGGAAATTTCACAGTCATAGTATCCATGTTTACACCTCCAACTTCCCGCTCATTAGGCGCGGGAGAAGCAGATCGCGCTGCTGGATGAGGTTCTTGTTTTCCTGTACCATCTGATAAACGCCATCGAAGATTGGCGTAACAATTGTTTCGAAATGATCCAGCACAGTCTTTTCCGGTTGAAGAATCTTTGTTGATTTCAGCTTATCCTCGTCAACACGCTGACGCCCATCGGCTCCATTCATGCTCAAAATGGCTGTCTGCCGGAAATAGTAGCTCCGGGCAATGCAATAAACATAGTGAGGCGTTAATGCCTTAGACCGCATAACGACAAACTCGGTCGAACCTCCGAGCACCTCGTTTTCCGGCATGCCCATAACAAACCCGGTTTTCCCGTTTTCCAGGCAGGGCGTAATTTTGGCCAGCAAAGTGTCGCCGTTTTGTGAGCGCCGACCTGAAATGGAATCCTGCCGCACAAAGCAGCCTGAATCTAATACCATGGAGTTCGTGCTGAGCGCTTCCATGGGGATGATCGTAAACTCCGTTTGATTCCCTGTTTTCAGCGTCGGGTTGAAATCAATGACCTCATCGGCTCGCCTATAAGCCCACCCCTCCGGGATCCCGTTTTCAAACTCTGCAGTTTCGTGTCCGGGGAAGCGGAAGCGGACAAACCACTCCTTATACAGATTTTCCGCCATCTGCTCCAGCACCTTGATCCGCTTGTTGTTGACTTCGATCAGGTTGTCGTACGCATACAGTATAGAAACGATTTTTTCCTGCTCCCTTATAGCTGGATAGCGGAAAGCTAGAGTTTTTAATGATGTTGTAGTAATGCTTCCACGTGTGCTGCTTGCATCTGAACCGCCACGTAGTTCCTCATATCTACCTGTCAAATCATAGAACAGGTACAAGGGAAGCACTATTTTTCTGTTAGTGTTGAGAACAATTACAGACTGGTTTACATACATGTCATCTAGTAGATATGAGGTTTGGCCTCTTGTCTTTCCTTGCCCTGCACATGCCATTACAACACTTCCGCGCTTGGCAAGCTTTGTCGATGACTCGTTAATCCCACGTTCTGTAATCGTATCCACAGTGTCGGAAATAAATCGCTGCCCTGTTTCTCCGGAGGAGAGCCATTTATACGGTCCACCCCAGTATTCCTTTATGGTAGTTGAGGGTGTCCCACCGCTATGTATAGAAATCAGTATGTCCCTAAGCTTGCAATATGTAAAATCCATACTCACTCACCAAACAGCGCCTTGATATTCCCAGCAATCTCTGCTTCCAGTTTCTTCGCTTCCTCGTTCAGCGACTCAAACTCCGCATTCAGGCCGAGCATGGTCTCCTTGAACTCCGCCTCGGTCATGCCGTCGTCTTCGATGACCACGCCGACGTAGCGCCCGGCGTTTAGGGAGTAGTCCTGATCTGCGATGCTGTCTTCCTCGACGATACAGATTGGCTCGCCGTCCTTGTTCAATTTGGGCTCACCGTTTTCATCAAGTTCGTAAGAAATGCCCAGCTTCGCGACCTTGCACAGGCCGATCACATCCCGGTAGACGCCGTCCGGGAATCGCTCGGTCAGCCAGTCGATCTGGGTCTGCCAGTAGGCCTTTGTCTTGGTTTCTTTGTCCTCGGCAGTTTTCGGGGCGGCGGCCAGTGCCTCACGATACTCCGTGATCAATGCGGCAAACGCTTCCGTGTCCCCGTGATACAGGCGGGTAATGACGCCCAGATTCTTGATCTGCTCATCGCTGAACTTGCGGTGAGCGCGATCCACCTGGGTGAACACATTGCGGGCGTCAATAAACAGGATCTCGTCCTTCTTGTCCGTCTGCGGCTTGTGCTTGTCGAAGAACCAGAGCGTGGCCGGCAGGGTAACGGAGGAGAACATATTGGAGGGCAGCGTCACCATCTGGCTGATGATGCCCTCTTCGATCATCTTTTTGCGGATCTCATACTCGCTCTTGCCCGCGTCGGAGGCGGAGTTCGCCATGACCAGCGCCGCCTTGCCGTGCTCGTTCAGGGCCGTAGCAAAGTAACCGATCCACAGGTAGTTGGCATTGGGAACGGTTTCTTTCTTGTCGGAGGTTTTTTTCGCAGATTTGGTGGAGTTGCGGGGAACACCATAGGTGTTAAAACGCTGGTCACCGCTCACGCGGTCAAAGGAGACCTCATCCACATTAAACGGCGGATTCGCCATGACGTAATCGAACGCGCCAAAAGCGTTGTACGGATCGGAGTAGAAGGAGTTTGCCTCCGTGATGTCGCCGCGCACATTGTTGAGCAGCAAATTCATCTTGGCCAGCTTGACCGTGTCTGGTTCCTTCTCCACGCCGTAGCAGCGGAACTTCATCTGCTCGGCCTCGTTGGCATTGTGGGCGTGCATATACCGCGCCGCCTGGACAAACATACCACCGGAGCCGCAAGCGGGATCAAGGAACTTCTTGTCACCGGGCTGCGGGTCCAGTACTTCTACCATGTAGCGCACGACTGTGGCGGGCGTATAGAATGTTCCACCATCCTTCCCCTCTGCCAGGGCGAAGTTGCCGAGGAAGTACTCGTAGATCTCACCGAAAATGTCCACAGTGCAGTTTTCGGGGATATCCTTGAAGATGCGTACAATATTGGAAAGCAGCTCAGGCTCTTCTTCCGGCACCAGCTGGGCGTAAACCTCTTTGGGAAGAACGCCGTCCATTTTCGGATTTTCCCTCTCAATGGCCTCCATGGCCTTTTTCACCAGATCGGCCTTCTCCGCCGTGTCCGGCGCATCGTTGATATAGTCATAATAGGCGCACTCCGGAAGATAGAAACCGCACTTCTCAACCGCGATTTCCTTACGTGTTTTCTCCATACGGGTGCCGAGCCTCTTTGTATACTCCGCATCAATCTCATTCTTGTGCTGCTTGAACAGGATATCGGCATAGCGAAGGAAGATCAAGCCAAGGATCGGCTGACCATACTTATTTGCCGCCAAATGCGCCCCGCTGCGCAGTACATCCGCTGCGTGCCAAAGGTTGTCTTTTAAGGTTTTCAACTCTTTATCTGTCATATGATTCACCTTCATTGATCGGTAGTATTTATATTCAAACGGAAAAAGCAGAATTAGTCTCCCAGGAACATCACATCATAGATCGGGATATAGGTGATCTTGCCATTTGTTGTGATCTCGCGGGTGTTGGACAGGACATAGGCCTTCTTTACATGATAGTCTTCGTTCTTCACGAAAGCGCTCAGCGCGCTGTGGATGGTGTAGTCCTTGCCCGACTTGACCTCGATGGGGACGGCGGACAGGCTGTCGTGGGGACGGCGGACAGGCTGTCGTAATCGTCGATCAGGTAATCGACCTCGCCTTTGTTGCGATTATCGTAATAAAACAGCTTGCAGCCGTGCGCGGCCAGTTCCTGGGCCACCACGCTTTCATACACGGAGCCGAGATTGATCCCGGTCTCATCGTCCAGGATCGCGCGGATATTGCTGCCGTACAGAACGTCCGTCAAAAGCCCCACGTCGTTCAGATAGAGCTTGAGCAGATTCTTGCCGACCGCCTGCGTAAGCGGGAACACCGGCGTGGAGATCGCGTTGACGTCCAGGACGATTCCGGCAGAGATCAGATATTCAAACTCGTCCTGATAATCGGAGAAGCGCTTGCCGCGCTTGTCCTCGATATCCTGAAAAACAACCCGCTTCTTCTTGCTCTCCAGATTGGAGGGGATCATGTCATAGATCCTGCGGATCTTCAGCTTCCGGTTGTTGTCCGCTTCATACTTTGACGCGTCATCGGCATAAAACGCCCGGATATCATGATGGATCGTTCGCACCTTTACGATATTGGTATCGGCAAGAAAAGAGTTCACCGCATCGGGCAGACCCCCGATCAGCAGATACTTCTTGAAAAGATCCATGACCTTCTCATGCGCGGCGACGTCCAGGCTCTCACCGGCCAGGAACTTCTCACGCATCGTGTCGATCGCAAAACGGTTGAACCCGTTTGCCAAAAGAAACTCTTCAAAGTCCAGCGGGAACATGCGCTTGACTTCGATGCTGCCGATGGGGATGGAACTCGTTTTCTTCAGTGTCACCCCGAGCAGCGATCCGCTGGCGATGTAGGTGAACTTGTCGTCCTGCTTCAGGAATTTGAGCATGGTGAGCAGATGCGGATAGGCCTGAATCTCGTCGAGAAAGATCAGCGTGTTTTTCTTCTCGCCCATTTTTTCGCCGGCGATGGTGCTGACCTGGAAATAAAAGTCCTTGACCGTGCGGACGGACTC
>CADAPN010000057.1 GCA_902789835.1 Oscillospiraceae bacterium | reverse complement strand
CGTTCATGTTCATGACAGCGGCAAATATATTGCCGCATCCTTCTATCATTGGTTAGTCCGCGATATACCACAGTTCGCCGGTATCATATTTGCTGGGGAGCTGAATCCAGTTATTCTGAGATTTCTCAATATACCATCCGGATGAATCATGCTCCATCCAGCCATAATCTCCATAGTCTGAAGAGATCCCTTCATACCAGTACTGCCAGATCGCGGGTTCCACGTCCGTATTGTACCAGATCCAGCAGTCCGAACTTGCGTCATAATAGCTGTCGGCATCGCTGTCCCATATAAGACGCTTATCGTATGTCTGATCGGCAGATCCGGCAAATTGATAAGCATTGCGGCCGTTCGACTTCAGACGGATTTCAGACCCGAAACTGGAAGACAGCCCGCTGTCGTAGTGATACTGCTGATCCGTTTGATTCAGATAATCGTTGCTGTCATAGGAATATTCCGAAACACTTCCAATGGCGTAGAGGATCAGCAGGACAAAACCTATGATCCACCATTTGCGGCTTTTTTTCTTTTTCGCTCGTTCTGAGAACTGACGCAAAGATTCTTCGGAGTGATAGACATGTGTATTCTCCGTCGGCTGCTGAAGATACTCGTCCAGCTCTGACATGATGGTCATAGGCCCGCCGCAATGAGGGCACTGAAGATTTTTCGCCGCTATATCATCCGATGTCAGATTCAGAATGGTATCCTGTCCGCAATAAGGGCAATTGCAGACAACATTTTCGTATTTGCCATCTTTTGTAAAGGATACATCGGCATAGTATTGTCCATTCTCGTCATAGTATCCTTTCTCATAAGTCGTTCCGCTTCCCCGGTCTGTCCATGACTCCGGGTAATAGACGTAATCGTGCTGTTTCCCGTAATAATACTTTGGTTTCAGCGTACTGTACAGCAGGAAACCGATCGGCTGGTTCACCCGCGGCCGACTGGGAGGCGGAGTCGGATTCAAAGGTCTGTAAGACTGCCTGTTCGGTTTATTATACGGGGATATCGGAACACTGCTCCTGCTGGAGGAAGAATGCCGGCTTGGGCCCCTGAAAAAAGATGATCCGCTGCTCGACCCGGAGAATGAGGATCTTGAACTGGAAGAATGCGATGATCGGGAAGAGCTGGAAGACCTGGAGAATGAGGATCGGGACGATCTGGAGGATGACCGGGATGAGCCGGATGATCTTGAGGAACGGGAACTGGAGCTATGCCTGGATGGTGGCATTCTTATTCACCTCTTTCTCTGATTTGCTTGTAGGATGTCTTCTGTTTTTATTCACTTCTGAATACTGCCGTGATTTCTCTGCTGCTTTTCCTTTCTCATTTTCGGCAGTTCCCTGAGTGCATTCAATATCTCTGATTATTTGAATTATATCATGAAATTCTTCACCTGAAAAGGACCGGTTTCTGAGAAAGCCGTTGAGATATAAAGTGAATAGAATGTCTTTCTCCTGTTTCTTCGTTCTCATCCAACGCATTGCGATTTTAACCGTGCTGTGATATGATCTCAACAGGAGCTATGAAACACATCTGCCCGAGAACAGACCAGAAAGGATGCAGCATGATGAAAAAGAGCAGCTTGCTTCCGGAAGACTATATGGAGCCGGAATGCCCGCTCTGCATGAGCCCTGAGCACCGGACTTCCGCAGTGGTGTCGATACCGCAGCAGCGGATTCAGGAGAAACTGGATCAATATATGAGCCGAAAAGACTATGAGGGAGCGGAACGCCATCTTCTCTACTGGCTGACAGAAGCCGAGCACGGTTCCGATCTTCGCGGCAAGCTTCTTGTCTGCAACGAGCTGATCGGCTTTTATCGCAAGACAGAGCGCAGGGACGAGGCAATTCGCTTCTGCCGCGACGCGCTTGCGCTTCTGAAGGAGATGGACTTTGAAGGAAGCATCAGCGCCGGAACCACATTTATCAACGCCGCCACGGCTTTTGGTGCCTTCGGCGAGCATGATGAGGCGCTGGTGCTCTTCCAAAAAGCCCGTGATCTGTATGAGTCGATTCCGAATACACCGCCGCACCTCCTTGGGGGGCTCTATAACAACATGGCGCTGTCCTGTCAGGCCCTCGGCAGGTATGAAGAAGCGATCCGATTATATGAAAAAGCGCTGGAACAGATGGCCCTTGTGACAGGCGGCGGCCCGGAACAGGCGGTCACATGTCTGAATATGGCAGACGCCGTTGCAGAGCGTTTCGGCACAGAAGCGGGAGAAGAGGAAATCAACCGTCTGGTGGAGCGTGCATACGAGCTCCTTCAGGACAAGTCGGCGCTTCATGACGGCAATTATGCCTTTATCTGTGAGAAATGTGCGCCAAGTTTCTCCTATTACGGGTTCTTTGCCGCTGCGCAGGAGCTGCTTGAGGAGGCAAGGGCAATCCATGAAAGGTCTTGATCTTTCCCAGGCTTTTTACGAAGCATACGGAAAGCCCATGCTGGAGGAACAGTTTCCTCATCTGCTCCCCTTTCTTGCTGTCGGGCTGTTTGGCAGCGGGTCCGAGTGCTTCGGATATGATGATTCCGTATCCCGAGATCACGATTTTGAACCGGGATTCTGTATTTTTCTTCCGAATGAGTCGCTGGTCGACCGGCAAAGCGAATTTCAGCTCGAACGTGCCTATGCCAGGCTTCCCGCTTCCTTTATGGGGTTCAGCCGCTCCGGTGTTGCACCGGTTGGCGGTCCCCGGCACGGTGTTCTGCGGACCGGTGAATTCTTTCTGAAAACGGCCGGCACCGAAAACGGCGAGCTGACGCTGCCGCAGTGGCTTACCGTTCCCGGCCAGGCTCTTGCGGAAGCAACAAACGGGCGCCTGTTTTCAGACAATCTGGGAGAAGTCAGTCGCATCCGCAAGGCCCTTTCCTCCTTTCCGGAGGGAGTCCGCCTGAAACGCCTGGCCGGATCTCTGCTGCTGATGGCACAGTCCGGACAATACAACTATCTGCGCTGCCTGGACCATGGGGAATCGGGCGCTGCACAGCTGGCTGTGACAGAATTTGTCAACCGCTGTATTTCTGTCATTTTCCTGCTGAACCGCCGCTATCAGCTGTATTATAAGTGGGTTTTCCGTGCCATGCGTGAGCTTCCGCTGCTCTCGGATCTTGCCGTTCCCCTGGAGTTTCTTTTGAGCAGCGGGAACACCCCGGATACAGCGGTGGAGAAGGCCGCGTTGATTGAGGAGCTTGCCGGCCGTATCGCAGCTCAGCTGCGTTCCGAAGGACTTTCTTCTCTTCCCGGTGCGGAGCTTGAGCGGCTGGCTTATGATGTCAACAACCACATTAAAGATCCCGAACTCCGTAACCTGAACATACTCGCGGCAGTATAAGCCAGGCCGTGATGGATGAAAACGGCTACCTCCGACAGGAGGCAGCCGTTCCATGTATTCTGATTTGAAGCGTCCTTGCGGGCAGCCGGGTTTATATTTCCGTGATCACCGGAAGAATCATCGGACTGCGTCTGGTCGTTTTATAGAGGAAGCCGGACAGATTGGATTTCACCTTCGTCTTGATGCTGTTCCAATCCGTGATCTCCTGTGAATGACAGTTCTCGATCGTCTCCATTACGACTCTGGACATTTCTTCGATCACATCTTCGGAATCTTTTACATAGATGAATCCGCGGGTCAGTATTTCCGGCACCGCCAGCAGCTTGTGATCGTATGAGGAGTAGGTCATGACAATAACAATCATGCCGTCTTCTGCCAGTCTGTGGCGATCCCGCATGACGACGCTGCCGACTTCTCCGATCCCGCCGCTGCCGTCGACCAGGACGGCGCCCGCGGGCACACTCTCTTCACAGAGAACACCCTTCTTTGTAAACTCGATGACCTTGCCGTTTTCCGCGATGACGATGTTTTTGGGTGCAACGCCCATGATACGTCCGAGTTCTGCATGCTTTACAAGCATTCTGTGCTCGCCGTGTACCGGAATAAAGTATTTCGGCTTTACCAGGGCCAGGATCATTTTCTGCTCTTCCTGGCAGGCGTGTCCGGAAACATGCAGATCCGTGTGCCGGTCGTAAATCACCTCTGCGCCTTTGTGGAAGAGCTCGTCAATGACGCGGCTGATGGTATTCTCGTTTCCAGGGATGGCGGAAGCCGAGATGATCACGCGGTCCCCGCTGTCAATCTGAATCTGCTTGTGTTCTGCAAACGCCATCCGGTACAGTGCGGACATTGCTTCGCCCTGACTGCCTGTGGATATAATCACCGTACGGTTTTTCGGCTGGGTTTTGATCTGTTCCAGATCCATCAGGACGCCCTCCGGAACGTCCATATACCCCAGGACCATGGCTGTCCGAAGGACATTTTCCATGCTGCGTCCCGTCACGGCTACCTTGCGGTGATACTTGGCCGCAACATTGATAATCTGCTGCAGGCGGTGAACATTGGAGGCAAACGTGGTGATGATAATCCGCTTGTCGCAGTTCAGAAACAGCTTGTCAAAGCTCTCCCCCACCTTGCGCTCCGACGCGGAATGCCCCGGAGTCTCCACGTTGGTTGAGTCGCTCAACAGGGCCAGGACGCCTTCGTTCCCCAGCTCTCCGAAGCGCACCAGATCGATCATCCCGCCTGAAATCGGCGTGAGATCAATTTTGAAGTCGCCTGTATGTACCACGGTGCCCACCGGAGTCTTAATTGCGAGCGCAACGGCATCCGGGATGCTGTGGTTCACCCGAATGAATTCTATCGAAAAGCAGCCAATCCGGAAAACGGATCCGGCTTTCTTGGTAAAAATCTGTGTATTGTAAAGAAGATCATGCTCTTCCAGTTTCAGCTCGATCAGCGCGGCCGTCAGCGGAGTCGTATAGATCGGAATATCCAGTTCTTTCAGGACGTAAGGAACCGCGCCGATATGATCCTCATGACCGTGGGTAATGATCATGCCGCGGATGCGGCTTGCATTGTTTCTTAAATAAGTGATATCCGGCAGGACAACATCAATTCCGTACATGTCCTCATCCGGAAAGCCCATACCGCAGTCAATCAGGATGAGGTCATTTCCAAATTCAATGACCGTCATGTTTTTCCCGATTTCTCCCAGACCGCCTAATGGTATTATTTTCAGTTTAGATGTCATTCGTTCTCCCTTCTTATGTTTTGACCAAATAAGCACAAAGCAACGATATGCTAGATTTCTGTTCTGCCCTCGAGGGCTCTTGTCAGCGTGGCGTCATCCGCAAATTCCAGATTGGACCCCACCGGAATTCCATAGGCCAGTCTCGTCACCTTCAGACCGAAGGGTTTCAGCAGACGCGAAATATAGATGGCGGTGGCCTCTCCTTCGGTATCCGGATTTGTCGCCATGATGACTTCACGGACTTCTTCGTTGGCGGCCCGGACCAGCAGTTCCTTTACCCCGATGTCATCCGGACCGATATGATTCATCGGAGAGATTACCCCATGCAGTACGTGATACAGGCCGTTGTATTCTCTCGCACGTTCGATGCTTAGGACATCTTTCGGATCCGAAACCACACAGATCACACTGCGGTCTCTTCTGTCGCTGGAACAGATCGGACAGATCTCATGATCGGTATAATTGCGGCATACACTGCAGCGTTTGACTTCCTTTTTCGCCGCACGGATTGTATCGGCAAAGCCGATTGCCTCTTCATCCGGCATCGAAAGGACATAAAAAGCAAGACGCTGTGCGCTCTTGCGCCCGACGCCGGGAAGGGACGCAAAACGATCGATCAGATTATCAAGTGCTGCAGGGAAAAAGGCCATATGAATCTGTAACTCCCAAAAAGATTATTCTCCGCGAATCACGCGAACTGCTTCATGACGGTCTGCCGCGCGGAATACGGCACTGCCGGCTACCAGGACGTCCGCCCCCGCTTCAATGCAGATCGGAGCGGTGTTTTTATCCACACCCCCGTCCACTTCCAGGCGGATGTCAAGTCCTTTTTCATCAAACAGGCGGCGCAGTGCTCTGACCTTTTCCATCTGTTCGGCCATAAAATGCTGTCCGCCGAAACCGGGTTCCACCGTCATGACAAGGACAAGGTCAATCAGATCAAGATAAGGCAATACGGCTTCCCAGGGGGTTTTCGGCTTGACCGTCACACCGCAGCGCTTTCCGGCTTCTTTCACTATTGTGAGGGCTTCGCGGAGCTTTTCCTCCGTATCCGCTTCCACATGCACGTTTACAAGATCGGCCCCCGCGTCACAGAATTGGCGCACGTAACGGATCGGCTCCGTGATCATCAAGTGCGCATCCAGGAAAAGATCTGTCGTCTTCCGTACGGATTCCAGAACCGGAATCCCCATTGAAATGTTCGGTACAAAATGTCCATCCATGACGTCATAATGAAGCCATTCGGCACCGGCGGAACGGACATCTTCGATTTCTTCGGAGAGTCTGGCAAAGTCAGCTGCCAGAAGTGAGGGTGCTACACGAATCATGACGTTACCTCCACATTTTATACTGTACTGCTAAACTAAGTTATTATAACCCAACTACCGCCTGTTTGCAATGGTTTTTTGGCAGATTTAAGATGATGGATTTCTTGACGAAAATGCATCTCTACTGTATAATAACATTCTTGGAGAAACATATCATACCGCTCGAAGCATGATCCATGAGCGTGTTTTACAGGAGGAATTATGTTCGGACGCAGAAGAGGGCCCCGTCCGGGTTCGATCTATAGTTTTCTGATAACCTGGCTGTTTTTGTCGATTTTCTTTCCGATGTATCGCCTCGGGAGCCTGCTGCTGGCACTCGGTGCAGGCTTGGCGGTGGCCTATTTCTTCGGTCTCGCCGCCGGCAAGCGCAGCGGCAAACGGGAATCCCGCCGGAAGGAAAAGGTCCAGCGTAAAACCGTCGATACGACGGTACGCAAAGTTGGAGAACAGGCTGCGCCCAAAGAGGAACCGCAGGTAAAGGCGGTGGAAAAGAAAAGCTATGGGCCTGAGGTCGATCCAATCATTGAAGAAGGAAACAAAGCGCTCAGTGAGATGGGGCGTCTTTACATGTCGATCAAGGATCCCGAAATCCGGATCAAGATCAACGAGATTATGCGGATCACCGATAAAATTATCCAGGATGCCATTGCCGATCCAAGCGATATCCCCAAGATCAGGAAGTTTATGAACTATTACCTCCCGACCACCATTAAACTTCTCAATGCCTATGACCGTATGGATTCTCAGGGAATTGAAGGGGAAAACATCGACAAGAGCCTCAAGAGCATTACCGAGATGCTGGACGCGGCCATTGCGGCATACAAAAAACAGCTGGATTCCCTGTTTGCCAACCAGGCGCTTGATATCGAAACCGATATCGCCGTAATGAACGCCATGCTGAACCGCGAAGGCCTGAGCGACAAAAAGGACTTCAACGTCAGGGATGAATCCCAGGGAACCGTCGCAACCGGCTGATCGGTCTAAACCGCTGCGGAGTAGTTTTCCGTATGAAATGATAATTATAAGAACGATATAAGAAAGGATCTGTAAACCATGGATGAAAACACCTCATACGTTCCCAAGCTTACCCTGAATCCCACCGCTGCGGAGGCCGCGGTTGCGGAAGCTCCTGTTGAAGAAAAGAAGGAAGAGGAAAAAGAAGCGGTCAAAGTCGAAAAGCTGGATATTTCCTCTCTCTCCCCTGCCGAGCAGGCTGCGGTGCGTGAATTCTCCGAGCAGATTGACATTCTGAACACCGAGCAGGTGCTCAACTACGGCTCTGCCGCCCAGAAGAACATCTCTGAATTCTCCGACGCCGCTCTGAATACGGTCCGCACCAAGGATCTCGGTGAAGTCGGTGACAAGCTGAGCGATCTTGTCGTCGAGCTGAAGGGCCTGAATTTCAATCAGGAAGAAAAGAAAGGTCTCAAGGGGCTTTTCAAGAAGTCCACCAACAGTATTGCGACGCTGAAGGCCCAGTATGACAAGGCGGAAGTCAATGTCGACAAAATCGTGGAATCCCTTGAAGGCCATGAAGTTACCCTTATGAAAGACGTTGCGCTGATGGATAAGATGTATGAGCGTAACGAGGAATACATGAAGGAACTGACCATGTATATTCTGGCGGGCAAACTGCGCATTGAGCAGCTCCGCAACGAAGAACTTCCCAAATATCGCCAGAAAGCCCAGGAGTCCAATCTTCCGGAAGATGCTCAGGCCGCCAATGACTTTGCGAATATGATCGGCCGTTTTGAAAAGAAAATCCACGATCTTGAGCTCACCCGCACCATTTCCGTACAGATGGCGCCGCAGATCCGGATGATTCAGAACAACGACTCCCTCATGATGGAAAAGATCCGCTCTTCCATCAACAATACCATCCCCCTCTGGAAAAATCAGATGGTTCTTGCCATGAGCCTGTTCCACTCCGATCAGGCCATGAAGGCCCAGCGCGAGGTTACGAACATGACCAATCAGCTTCTGGAAGCAAATGCCAAGGCTCTGCATCAGGGCAGTGTGGATGTTGCCCGCGAGTCTGAGCGCGGCATCGTTGACATGGAGACACTTATCAAGACCAACCAGGAACTCATCAAAGCCCTGGACGAAGTCCGCCAGATTCAGGACGACGGCCGCACACGCCGTGCCCAGGCCGAGGAAGAGCTTGCCCGTATCGAGGGTGAACTGAAGCAGAAGCTTCTGGATATGCAGGGATGAAGAAACTATTCACCAACCCCGTTTTCGCCATGGCGCTGACCGTGGTGCTCATGATTGCCTCGGTTCTGCTGAACACCAAAATCAAGCTCGGAAGGCAATGCGATACGCTGTCCGACTCCTTCTACGGCGACAGCATGATCTCCGCCTCCCTGGGCAACCTTTGCAGCGCCTCGGAACAGCTTGCGACGCTCGGCGAACGCTACCAGCTTGACGATGCCGAGGAAGCAATGGATTCCATCCGAACCATTCGGGAGATGCTTCAACAGCACAGCTTTGAAGCGGAAGAAATCTATGACCGGTATTATGACCTGCTGAAAAGCACCTTCTCTCTGGAAGGCACGCTGGCCCGTACCGCTCTTTCCGAAGAAGAGGCCGGGACCTTTGTCGATGCACAGCATGCCGCGGCAGAAGCCAAGGCAGTAATTGACAATTCTTCTTACAACGACCTGGTGGGCATCTTTCTGAAGAAAAACCACAGTTTTCCGACTCCGCAGCTCGCTGCGGCCACCGGTGTCCACATGCCGGAGCTGTTTTTCTGACCGGCCTTTTCCGTCAGAACCTACTTAGAACAGGAGTAATCAAACCATGTCTATTGCAGAAGGCAGAGCATATTTTCGCTCCCTCGGTCTGGAAGATCGCGTCCAGGAGTTCACCGTCTCCTCTGCCACGGTGGATCTGGCCGCAGCCGCCCTCGGCGTGGAGGGCGCCAGAATTGCCAAGACCCTTTCGTTCAAAACCGCTGACGGCTGTATGCTGATTCTTGCCGCCGGCGACGCCCGGATCGACAATCACAAGTTTAAAGACAAATTCCATTTCAAGGCCAAAATGCTCTCTGCGGACGAAGTCCTGGAGCTGGTCGGCCACCCCGTCGGCGGGGTTTGCCCCTTTGGGATCAAGCCCGGGATTCCGGTCTATCTCGACGTCAGTATGAAGCGCTTCGAGACGGTCTTTCCCGCTGTCGGCAGCGGAAACAGCGCCATTGAGCTGAATCTGGACGAGCTCTATGAGTATTCCAAAGCGCTGGAATGGATCGATGTCTGCAAGCTTCCCGAGGAATAAACTTATTATCTTTCTAAAAACGGAGAAGGAGTGCTTATGCGGCGCTCCTTCTCCGTTTTTTCTTCTGTTGAATTGTTCTCAGGCGTGTGCGGATTCTCCGGCATGTTCTGTCAGCCAGTTTTTCAGATAAAGAATCGCCTGCCGATATCCCTCAAAGCCCAGGCCGGCAAAGGTCTTGATACAGGCCATGCCGGGATACGAGATCTGACGAAAGCTCTCGCGGCTGCCGACGTCGGAAAGATGGACTTCCACCGTCGGGATGGCAACAGCCTTCAGGGCGTCCAGAATGGCAACGCTTGTGTGGGTATAGGCAGCCGGATTGATGATGATTCCGTCCGCATCCCGATAGGCCGCCTGAATCCGGTCCACAATCGCGCCCTCGTGATTGGACTGAAAGAGAACCGGCTCAATGCCTTCCTCGTGACAGCAGTCAAAGATAAAACGCTGCAGCGCGCGAAAATCCTTTTCACCGTAGATATCCGGCTCACGGATGCCGAGCATGTTGAGGTTCGGCCCGTTGATAATCAGAAACTTCATTTCAGCACCTCCAGAATTGCCTGTACCGTTTCCTCGGCTGTTCCGTCGTTGGAGACGGTCGCATCCGCGAACCGGGCATAAAACGGTTCCCGTGCCGCGGCCATCTCTGCAAGGTCCGCATTTTGCGACAGCGGTCTTCCCCCTCTTGCAAGCTTTGTGAGATCACGGGTAATCCGGATCATGATTCCGTTCTGGTGCAGAAGCGGATAGTTTTCCGCCCGCGTTACACAGCCGCCTCCGGTGGAGAGCACCAGTCCGGAGCGTTTGCCGAGTTCGGCGAGAACCGCCGTTTCCCGACGGCGGAAGCCCTCTTCCCCTTCCGCGGCGAAAATCTCCGGAATCGTGCATCCGGCCGCTTT
>CADAPN010000056.1 GCA_902789835.1 Oscillospiraceae bacterium | reverse complement strand
TTTTCTCATACTCTATTTTTTGCCTTCCCATAATATTATGCTCCCTCTATGGTGACAGTTTTGTTTTTCACTGTCTCTCATAGAGGGAGCATATCATTCGGCCGTCCCGGTTTTCCTTTTCTTTATTTTGCCAGTCCCTGAAGCTTGCCAAGGAGGCCGCCCAGAAGACCGTCTTCCCCGATGTCTCCGCTTGCCATCAGCATCGGGAGCAGGTCCGAAATCTCCAGCTTATCCCCCTTCAGTATCCGGGTTGCCATCTTCTTGTCCTCCGAAGACGCCGTGCGGTAGAGTTCGATCAGCTTCTTCTCCGAAGCGCTGAGGGAGGAAGCGCTTGTCGCTTTTTTCGTCGTGCCGGAAGAAGTCTTCTTCGTCGTCGCGGAGCTTGTCTTCTTCGCGGTCGTCGATGTGTTCTTCGAAGCGGATGCAGCCTTGGCCGCGGTCGTTTTCCTGGCGGCCGAGGTTTTGGATGCCGTCGTTGTTTTTGACGCGGATGCTGTCTTCTTGGAAGCCGCGGTTGCCGCGCTGCCTCCCTTGGGCGCTTCCAGCAGCGACTTCTGGGTAATGCCGAGCACTTTTGCAATCGTCCTGAGATGAGTCTGTGAAAGATCCTTCTCTCCGCGCTCCGCCTTGCCGATGTCGCTTCCGCTGAGTCCGTCAATTTCGCTTGCCAGCTGCTCCTGGGAATACTTTTTCGCTGTACGCGCTTCCCGGATCAAGGTGCCGACTTTTTTCACTGCCATGATTCTTCCTCCTTGTATGATTCTTGAATAAGGTCAGTTGCCTGCGCCAGAGGCCTGTCCTCTGCCGAAACTTTCCGAACAAGATTCAGTGCGGTACGGAACATCCATCCCACGAAAACCAGGAAAATGATACCCATCAGATCGTTTTCCATGGATGCGATGAAGTCATAGGCGCCGTGCAGCAGAACCGGAATCAAAAGCGCCATCTTACGCGCATGGGCAGAGTCTTCGATGCGTCCTGCAAGCTCATAGCGTTTCGCGACGCCGTACCAGACGCCCATAAAGACACCGAAGCATGCATGCCCCGGAACGGCCGTCACCGCTCTCGCCACCGCGGTTCCAAAGCCGAAGCGCATCACATAGGCGATGTTTTCCCAAAGCGCAAAACCCAGTGAAACGAAAACCGCATAGACCACTCCGTCAAACTGGCAGTTGAAGTGGGGGTTCTTCCACGTCCGGATCTTCAGCAGCAGATACTTGAAGCCCTCTTCCGAGACCGCAACGACAACAAAGTACAGCAGCGCATCCGAAATGAGTCCGCCATTCGGAAACAGATTTGCCAGTGCGCCGCTTCCAAGTTCCTCGGTAATCCCCGCCAGTGTGGTCGAGATGATTCCAAGAAAGAAGAGCCCAATCAGCATCCCGACCGGTTCCTTCTCCAGCCTGTCGGCCTGATAGACCTTAACCATCAGGAAAACCGCCGGAACAACCGCAGCCACAATGAGTATCAGATCATACATCTCTTTTCTGTCTCCCCGCATAGAGTATAAGCCCGGCTGTGCCGGGCTTATTATAACAGTGAAAACTCACTGCTCACTTATCCAGATAGGTCTTCAGCAGCTCCTGCAGCAGTTCGTCCCGGTCCAGCCGGCAGATCAGGCTGCGTGCATTGTTATAGCTGGTAATGTAGGTGGGATCCTCAGAGAGAATATACCCGACAATCTGGTTAATCGGATTGTAGCCCTTGACCATCAGGGAATTATACACGGAGGAGAGAATCTCCTTCATCTCGGCCTTACTGTCAAGCGCCGCAAACTTTCTTGTGACATCCTGCATAAAAACCACTCCTCTTTCTGTCCGAGAACGAAAATATCGTTCCCAATCGCTGCATATTTCCGAATTCCATGATATCAACCGGAATACGAACCTGCTAATTATTATACCATAACTTGTGCTCAAGTAAAGTCTTTTTTTGCATATTTTGTATGCATTATCTCCTGCGAAACCGGCAGCCCGGCCGCAGCCGCAACGGAAGCGGCCGAACTGCCGATTTCAAAGTGAAAAGTGAAAAGTGAAAAGTGTAAAAGTGGAATTGAGAGACGGAGGCAGGACAACCGGAAGGGGTGAGATCGGAGGCAGGCCAGACGAGCGGTGGGGGTGGTGCCATTGCTCAGAACTATGTCCCAAGGGTTCAAAACTCTTATACGGGTATACGCGTGTATACGTAGGATGTTCTACTCCCCTATACATACATCATATACATTTAATATACTTATGGGAAATTATGGCAATGAGAGGGCAAAAACGCTGGCGCGATGGGATGTTTCGCCGTTTCCCAAGCTATGGCCGATCCCCCGTTCTCGGCAATCACGGCAATGGCCGCAGGCCCTCCTTTTTCCCCCGTAAATAAAAAACCCACCCCGGGGATCAGATCCTCAGGGCGGGAGAATGGGCAATGTTCAATTGGGAAATACCGCGGGAGTACCCTCCCCCGTCAGCGCATTTCGGCGCCGTGCTTTTCCTTCAGAGCCTGCAGGACGTTCCTTACAATCTCTTCGGCGTGCTCGTCCGTCAGGGTCTGGTTCTCGTCGCGCATGGTCAGAGAGAAGGCCACGGACTTCTTGCCCTGGACGATGTGGGTGCCGGTGTAGACGTCGAAGACCGTGCAGTCAATCAGGCGTTCGCCGCCGGCGGACAGAATGGTCTCCTCCATCTCGCCCACGGGAACCGTGAGATCGCAGATCACGGCAATGTCGCGGGTCACCGCCGGATACTTCGGCAATGGCTTGAAGACCGGTACCCCGCCCCGGGCCTCGAACAAGGCTTCGAAGCTCAGCTGGGCACAGTAAAACTCGGCGTCCACGGAGTAGTTCCGCATCACGCGGGGATGGATCTGGCCCAGGGTGCCGACGCAGCGGTCGGCGATCCACACGGTGGCGCAGCGCCCGGGATGGTAGGACGGGTTGGAGGTCTCGGCCCTGAACTTCGGCTTCGCGGTGGCCAGGCCCTCCAGCAGCTCCTCCACCCAGCCTTTCAGGGTGAAGAAGTCCGTGTCGGGACCGTAGGCGCCCAGGGAGACCGTCTTCGGCTCGTCCGCCAGGCCGTCCTCCCGCTTGTGGTACGTCCGGCCGATCTCGTAGAGGCGGGCAGCCGGATTCCGATAATTATAATTCCGGGTCAGGATCTCCAGCATGGACGGCAGGATCGTGGTGCGCATGATGGAGGTGTCCTCGCCCAGGGGGTTCAGGATCCGGAGGCTGTCGCGCAGGGGGGAGTCGGCGGGGAGGCAGATCTTGTCATAGTACGTCGGGCTGATGAACGAGTACGTAATAATCTCGTCCAGGCCGATGCCGCGGCAGATCTCGCCGATCCGGCGCTCGCAGAGCTGCTCGGGGGTGAAGCCGCCGCAGGTGCTGATGGCGCCGGTGAAGCGGGTGGGAATCTCGTTGTAGCCGTAGAAGCGCGCCACCTCCTCGGCCAGGTCGGAGTAATGCTCGACATCGCCGCGCCAGCTGGGGACGCGGACGGTCTCGCCCTGGACGGTGAAGCCCAGCTCCCGGAGGATGGCGGTCATGGTGGGCACGTCGATGTCGGTGCCCAGGAGGGCGTTGATCTTCTCCGGCTCCAGCTGGAGGACGGTCTCGCGGCGGCCGGCCGGATAGACGTCGATGACGCCCTCCACCACTTCGCCGCAGCCCAGGAGCTCCACCAGCTCGCAGGCGCGCTGGACGGCGGCGTAGGTGTTCTCGGGGTCCAGGCCCTTCTCGTAGCGGGAAGAGGCGTCGGTGCGCATGCCCAGGGCGGTGGCGGTGCGGCGGATGGAGACGCCGTCGAAGTTGGCGCTCTCGAAGAGGACCATGGCCGTGTCGCCCACGATCTCACTGTTGGCGCCGCCCATGACGCCGGCCACGCCCACAGGCTTCTCGGTGTCGCAGATGCAGAGCATGGTCTCGGTCAGGGCGCGGTCGGTGCCGTCCAGGGTCTGGATGGTCTCGCCCGGGCGGGCGCAGCGGACGCGGATCTCGCCGCCCTTGACGCAGGAGAAGTCAAAGGCATGCATGGGCTGGCCGTACTCCATCATGACGTAGTTGGTGATGTCCACCAGGTTGTTGATGGGGCGCATGCCGGCGTTGCGGATCCGCTCGCGCATCCAGGCCGGGGAGGGCCCGATCTTCACGTTCTTCACCATGCGGGCGGTGTAGCGGCGGCAGAGGCTCGGCTCCTCCACGGTGACGCGGGCGAGGGCGTTGATATCCCCGCCGGCCGCGGCCTTCACCACCGGGGTGTGCAGGCGCAGGGGCTTGTGAAAGGTCACGGCGGCTTCCCGGGCCAGGCCGATCATGCAGAGGCAGTCGGGGCGGTTGGGCGTGATCTCGAACTCCACCACGTGGTCGTCAAAGCCTGTGAGGGCGGCGATGTCGTCGCCGGGGCGGACGTCCTCGTGCAGGACGAAGATGCCGTCGGGGATGCAGTGGGGGAACTCCTTCTGCTCGGCCCGGAGGTCGGAGAGCTCGCAGACGTGGCCGCGGCGGGTGTCCAGGGCCACCAGGTCACCGCAGTGGAGGTTGGAGCAGGGGGTCGAGGCCTTGACGCTCTCGGCACCCAGGTCCAGGACCAGCTCCCAGCCGTCTTCGTTCCCGGCGGGGCGGACGCGGGTGACCTCGGCGGCGCAGACGGAGCCGAAGATCTTGTCCCCGGGGGCGATGTCGGCCGGAATGGAGGGCCGGGCGGGGTCCAGGGGGTGGTAGTCGCCCAGGACGGCGGCGGCGTGAATTTCGGCGTAGGGGTAGTCGTGGGTCGTGAGGTCCAGCTCCTTCAGGGAGCAGAGCATGCCCTCGGAGCGGACGCCCCGGAGAGAACCGCTGCGGATCTCGGAGCCGTTGGGCAGCAGCGCGCCGTCCAGGGCCACGGGGACCAGGTCGCCCTCGTGGACGTTCCAGGCGCCGGTGACGATCTGGACCGGGGCGGTCTTCCCCACGTCCAGGCTGAGGACCCACATGTGGTCCGAGTCGGGGTGGCGCTCCATGGTGAGGACGCGGCCCACCACGACGTTCTTCAGGCGGCGGGAGAGATCCTCGGTCACCTCGACCTTGGAGCCGGAGACCGTCATGGTCTCGGCAAAGCTGCGGTCGTCCACCTCCGTCAGGGGGAGGTCAACAAACTCGCTGAGCCATTTTCTGGAAAGATTCATGCCGGCACCTCCTTAAAACTGCTCCAGGAACCGCACGTCGTTCTCGAAGATGAGACGCAGGTCCGTGATCTTGTACTCGCCCATGGCCAGGCGCTCCAGGCCCATGCCGAAGGCCCAGCCGGAGTAGACGTCCGGGTCGATGCCGCAGCCCGCCAGCACCTTCGGGTGCACCATGCCGGCGCCCAGGACCTCGATCCAGCCCTCGCCCTTGCAGGTGGGGCAGCCACGCCCGCCGCACTTGTGGCACTGGATGTCCAGCTCGCAGCTCGGCTCGGTGAAGGGGAAATGGTGCGGACGGAAGCGCGTCACCGTGCCCTTGCCGTAGATCTTCTCCACCACCAGGTTCAGCGTCGCCTTCAGGTCCGACATGGTGACGCCCTTGTCGATGACCATGCCCTCGATCTGGTGAAACATCGGAGAGTGGGTCGCGTCCACCTCGTCCTTGCGGTAGACCCGCCCCGGCGCGATCATGCGGATCGGCAGAGGCCTGGTCTCCATGGCGTGGATCTGCATCGGGGAGGTCTGGGTCCGCAGGCAGATGCGGCTGTCGTCGGTGAAGTAGAAGGTGTCCGTCCACTCCCGCGAGGGGTGGCCCTCGTCAATGTTCAGCTTCGTGAAGTTGTAGTCCGAGAGCTCCACCTCCGGGCCGTCCACGATCTCAAAGCCCATGCCGATGAAGATGTCCTTGATCTGGTCCAGGACGTTGTACATGGGGTGCTTGTGGCCCTGGGGCTGCTTCCTGCCCGGGAGCGTCACGTCCACCGTCTCCTGCAGGAGCTTCATCTCCAGGCGGGCTTCGTTCAGCGCCGCACGGCGGGTCTCCAGGGTCTGCTCAATCTCGGCACGCAGCTGGTTGGCAAGCTGGCCCATCGCCGGGCGCTCCTCCGCCGACAGGCGGCCCATCTGGCGCAGGATCCCCGTGAGCTCGCCCTTCTTGCCCAGGTACTTCACCCGCAGGCTCTCCAGGGAGTCCACGTCCTCGGTCTCCAGGATCGCCTGCATCGCTGCATCGTGCAGCTTCTGCAACAGTTCTTTCATGTGTGTCTCCTTTGTTATGGTGAAAATATGTTTCCCCTAACATCATACCGCGCAGCGGGCCGGGCAAAAAAACAAGCCCCCGTCCAAAATCGCGCTGCGCATTGCGCAAGACGCAATAGGACGAAAGCCTCGCTTCCGCGGTACCACCTATCTTCGGCGCGCTTCCCCGCCCGGGGCCGTTGGGCCGTTTTCGGACCGCTGGGCCGGCTGGGACGCTGCCGCACTCTTCAGCGGGCTTAACGCGCCCGACACGCCGGGGATTGGCCGGAGCTCCCGGGCGAACCAAACACCGCGCGCCCAGGGGGCTTGCAGCCGGTGACCCCCACTCTCTTTGAGCCGCTTGACGTTATTTTCCCGTTCACAGCAAGGCATAGAGTAACACAAAGCGATGAGGATTGCAAGAGGCGAATTGACAGTTTCTGCGAAAATGCGTATAATATCCGGGAAATTTCGTACAGAGGCAAGGATTATGGATGATCTGATGAAGCGTACCTGGGCCGAGATTGACCTTGATGCCATCCGGCACAATTATCATGCGATCCGCGGCGTCCTCCCGGTGGGCTGCCGCTTTCTCGGCGTGGTGAAGGCCGACGCTTACGGGCACGGCGCGCTGCGCGTTTCAAAGCTGCTGCAGGACGAGGGCGCGGACTACCTCGCGGTCAGTTGCCTGGACGAGGCGCTGGAGCTTCGCCGCGGCGGCATCACAATGCCGATCCTGATTCTCGGACATACCCCGAAAGAATACACCGATCTGCTCATTCAAAACGACCTGACCCAGACGGCCACGTGCCTGGCCAAGGCCGTCGAGTACTCCGAGGAGGCCGTACGGCTCGGAAAGACGCTGAAGGTACACATCAAGCTGGACACCGGCATGTCGAGACTGGGCTATCTCTGTGAAGGCGGGCTCTTCGAGGAGGGCGTGCAGAACATCATCACCTCCTGCGGACTGCCGAATCTTGATTTTGAGGGCTTCTACACCCACTTTGCCGTGTCCGACGAGCCGGATGAAGAGAGCCGCGCCTATACGAAGGAGCAGTTCCGGCTCTTTACCGCGGTCCTGGACGCCGTGGAGGCCAGGGCGGGGATCCGCTTCCCCATCCGCCACTGCGCCAACAGCGGGGCAGTGGTCTCCTACCCCGAGACGATGCTGGACATGGTGCGGCCGGGCCTTCTTCTCTACGGCTACGGCGACGGCGGGAAGCTCGGGTTGACACCCGCGATGCGCCTCGTCACCACCGTCAGCACCATCAAGTACCACGAGGCCGGAACCTGCGTCAGCTACGGACGGCGCTTCGTGACCGCACGCCGGACCCGCATGGGCGTGCTGGCCGCCGGTTATGCCGATGGGCTCCCCCGCCTGAGCTCCGGGAAGTGCAGCTATCGGATTGAGGGCAGGGATGCGCCGCAGCTGGGGACCATCTGCATGGACATGTGCATGGTGGACCTCACGGATATCCCCGGCGCGGAGGTCGGGAGCGAGGCGGAGGTCTTCGGACCGAACAACGACATCCAGGCCCTCGCCGATGCGGCACAGACCATCCCCTACGAGCTGCTCTGCTCGGTGACCAAGCGGGTGCCCAGAGTTTACCGGAACGAGTAAAACACGGGGCGCCCGGAAAGGATTGTTTCATGAAAGAAAACTTTTTTGCCTATATCTCCCGCATGCGCTACATCGGCCGCTGGAGCCTGATGCGCAATTCCCTGCCCGAAAACATCCAGGAGCACAGCCATATGGTCGCGGTCCTGGCCCACGCGCTGGGCGTGATTCGGCGCGATGTGTTCCACGTGCCCTGCAACCCCGACGAGGCGGCCACGGTGGCCCTGTTCCACGACAGCTCGGAGATTCTTACCGGGGATCTCCCGACGCCGATCAAGTATCACAGCAACGAAATCCGCGACGCCTACAAAGAGGTGGAGGCACTGGCCTGCCACATGCTGCTCGACACCCTGCCGGAGGAGCTTCGCGGCGCTTATGAGCCGCTCCTCGCCGGGGAGACCGAGGAACGCGTCCACGACCTTGTCAAGGCGGCCGACAAGCTCTCGGCCTACATCAAGTGCATCGAGGAGCGCAAGGCCGGCAACAACGAGTTTCTCTCCGCGGAAGTCCAGACACGCAGGCTCCTGGAAGAGAGCCACATGCCGGAGGTGGATTACTTCCTGAAGCACTTTATCCCGGCCTTCGAGCTCAACCTGGACGAACTGGGGACGATTGAATAAGAGAAACATGAAGATGCTCAATCGCCCGTGCCATTGGATCAAGGACCGGCTGAAACCCTTCGGGAAAAAATACGGTTCCAGGCTCGCAGCCATCTTTCTCCTGGTTCTGTCAGCCGCCGTGATCTGGATGACGCTGACCTTCCGAGCTGAAAAGGCTTCTCCGGAGAATCTGTATTGGCTTTCTTCCGATACGCTCGTCGTAATCATTTCGTGTCTGCTGTATTACGGTTGTTCCAAGGAAATAAAACTGGCGGATCAGACCACAAAACGGTTTACATCCCTGATCCTCTGCCATGGATGTGCGTACTTTGCAGACGCTCTTTCATGCTGGGCAGAATCCCTGTCTCTCGGGACGTTGAATCTGGCCGCGTCCTGTCTGTATTATTCCCTTCTGTTTCCGGAACTCCTGCTGTTCTGGCGCTTCAGCTGTGCTCTTCTGTCTGTGGAGGGGATGGATCTCCGGGGCATCCGGATCGAAACCCTGAATCGGATCATGCTTGTCGCTCTCGCCTTTTCCCTGATCATTAACCTGCTTAATCTTTTCATTCCGCTGTGCTACTATGTGGATGAAGGGGGCAGATTTGTCGAAGCGGACGGCTATTTTCTTATCTTCCTGTTTCCCGTTCTGTTCGTCGTAAACGAAGTGTTTATCATCGTAAAGTCCAGGGCTTCCAAAGCGGATAAGATCGTCATGGTGATCTGCTTCGTATGCTCCATCGCCGGTTTCATGATTTCCTCCATCGAGGATCTGAGCTTGTTTCCGGATCCCATGAGCATCTCCGTCCTGATGGTTTACGTGATCGTAATCAGCAACCGGAGCATTGATCTGGCAGTCACCCGGGCTGATCTGAACACGGCCGCAAAGATCCAGACGGATGTGCTTCCCCGGAAGTTTCCCGCCTTCCCGGACAGGAGGGAATTTGATCTGTTCGCTTCCATGACGCCGGCACGGGAGATCGGAGGTGACTTCTATGACTTCTTCCTGACGGATGAAGATCATCTGGCGCTGGTTATCGCCGATGTTTCCGGAAAAGGAATCCCCGCGGCCATGTTCATGATGTCCGCCAAATCTCTGATCCAGGCTCAGATGCTCGCCGGCCAGGACCCCGCCGCTGCGCTGAAGAATGTCAACAGGCAGCTGAGTAAAGGAAAGAGTCATATGTTCGTCACGGTCTGGCTGGCCGTCGTGGAGCTTTCCACCGGCAAAGGCATTTCCTGCAATGCCGGGCATGAGGCGCCGGGCATCAGACGTTCGGGAGAAGCCTTTCAGCTGCTGAAATATCCCCATAATCTGGTCGTCGGCGCCCTTAAAAAAACCGAATACAAAAACCGTGAATTCACGCTGCATCCCGGAGACTGTCTCTTTGTCTACACGGACGGCATTCCGGAAGCAATCAACGGATCCAATGAATTCTTCGGTGAAGAGCGGCTGATCGTGGCCCTGAATGAAGACGAAACCGGCGATCCGGAAGAGATCATCCGCCACGTACACGACGCCGTAAACCGCTTTACGGATCATACAGCGCAGTTCGATGATATCACGATGCTCTGCTGCCGGTATAACGGACCTAAAGTTCCCCTCTGAACAGTAAGGTTATTGTGCTTTTGATAGGAAAACAACTGTCATTGCAGTTATCATCTACCCGCTCCTGCGCCGTAACGAAGTCGCAGGAGCTTTTTTATGGCCAAGGCGAGACAAAAGCTACGTCCCTGTGTCCTGCGCGTCCCTGTGTCCTGCGAGGCTGTTGGCAGTCTGCCGTTTCTGATTATCTTGAGAACATACTGGTATTGCGATAGAAATCGAACATGTATTGCTGATATACGCCGTTATACGGAGAATACTTCTCAAAAGGATATCCCTCCGGGTACTGTTCTTCGAGGATTCGCTTGATCCAGACATCAATCGGGAAGGAATTAAGATGATGCAGTCCAAAAAGGGCGACACAAGATGCAACTTTTTTTCCAACACCTGTTAGTCCCGTCAGTGTCGTCATAGCTCCGAGTCCGCATTCTTTGAGTTGGTCATCCTGCAATTCTTCCAGAGCATCAGGCGTTGGAAAGGCGAAATACCTTACTCCAGAACCGTTGGTCATCTCCATTCCGCATAATTCAGCCAGTTTCTCTACCGATCTTCGAATAGCAGGTATATTCTTGTTCTGCGAAATAATGAATGTGATGAGCATCTCCCAGGGATCCTGACGCAGAATCCGTACTCCCTTCTCATACTCTGCAGCGTGAAACAGAAACTCATCTTTCTCTCTGCTGATTCTCCGACGGATACTCTCATAACTCTCGTCCAGATCCAAATAGTTGAACCAAAAGCCGTATATTCTTAAGCACTGGTTTTGAGCTATAATTTGATATGTTCCCGGCGAGATCTCAGTCCAGCGGAAACACTGTCCGCTCTCTGAGATCTTTTTCAGATCCAGGTCGTCTTCTATTCTGACTTGCATCGCATTGATTCCTTTGTAATCCCCGCTGAAAGTACAACTGAGATATCATCATCGAAGATTCAGATTATAGCCGGCAACAGCTCCTACGAACCCGCCAAGGACATGGGATAGATTTGAAACATTGTCCCGAATAAAGATTCCATCATAAACCTGTTCGCCGAGGAATATTAACGCAACCAGAATAACCGTCACGGGAATCTCACCGGATCTGACATTTGCAAACGAAATCAGGAGAATGAAGGCAAATACCACACCGCTTGCTCCGCACAGAGCCACACTTGGGAAAAAGAACCAGTTCACAAGCCCTGTTACCAGCGCTGTGATTCCGATGACTTCATATATTTTCGAAGGTCCGTATTTTTCTTCCAGAGCGGGCCCCAGGAGCAGAATATAAGACATGTTTCCTATAAAATGCGTCCAGCTGCTATGACCGATTACATGAGTGAAAAAGCGCACGTAAGTCATGACATTTTTCAGTGAGGAATGATACGTCATGAACAGGAGCTTATTGGCTTTTCCCCCTGTAAACTGATTTGCCAGCAAAGCAGCAAGACACGCAAGGGCAAAGCCAAGTACTGCGGGAGAGTTATTCGTAATAATCAATCTTTGTCGTCTCATATAATATATCCCATAAATAATGATCCGAAGCTAAAACAGGTTTCCCGGTCTGCCGCAGCGGTTATTTTCTGAATACGAGCCAGTTGTGGGAAAAAGGCCAGGGAATACCGATGATATCGACAGGCTGACCGTTTTCACCGCGATACC
>CADAPN010000055.1 GCA_902789835.1 Oscillospiraceae bacterium | reverse complement strand
CGTGCTTCTCTCCTTGCGTCCGGGCCGCTTCCGTGTTATACTGCCCGCAGCATAAGCGAAAGGATCAATGTGTATGAAGATCTGTATATTCGGCGCCTCTTCCAGCCGGCTGGATCCGGTCTATTACCATGAAGCCGAGGCAACGGGCCGCCTGCTCGCCGAAGCGGGCCACACCGTCGTCTTCGGCGGCGGAGCCGACGGGCTGATGGGGGCCTGCGCCCGCGGGGCAAAAGCCGCCGGCGGGAAGATCGTCGGGATCGCGCCGCGGATGTTTAATGAGCCCGGGATTCTGCTCCCGGAATGCGACGAGCTGATCCTGACCGACAGCATGGCCGCCCGGAAGGAAACGATGTTCTCCGAAAGCGAGGCCTTTCTCGCTTTGCCCGGCGGCATCGGGACCATGGATGAGTTCTTTGAGGCCATCACCCTTCGCCAGCTCGGACTGCTGCGGGGACAGCTTGTACTGCTGAACACGAAGGGCTTTTATACGCCCCTCGTCGCATACCTTGAACAGATGGCCGAACAGGGCTTTATGAGTGGGAACTGCCTCGCGCTTCTGTCTCTCTGCGACACGCCGGAGGCCGCGCTGAAGGCGCTTCTCACCCCGGATGAGCTGGAGGGGAGCATCCGCCGTCTGGAGGACTATACGCGCTGAACCCGGGAAAAGGTCGGCTGCCTCCGCCGACACCTCTGTAAGCGATCCCCCGCCGCCGGAATCTCTTCGTGCGGTGGGGGATTCTGTTTTTGGCTTGTCCCTCGTCCCTCAGAGGGCAATCGGGACCGCGTTCTCCTCAATCGGGCAAACATAGCCCTCCGCGGACCGCTCCTCAAATTCAGCCCGGGCCCGGGCCAGAAGCTCTCCGTCCGACAGAAGGTCGACGGCGGTTCCGGCCAGCACCTTTGCCGCAAGAAACATTCCCTTGTGGGCAAGTTCGCTTTTCCCGCAGGCCACGATCTGCCAGGAGTGGCCGGGGACACCCGCGGGCCAGCAGACGGTCTCGATCTGGGAAGTCGGCGTAAGCCAGCTCACATCCCCCACATCCGTGCTTCCGGGGCTGAAGGCCGTGGTGGAATAGAGCGGCGGAATGAAGTCGTTAATCGCCTTTTCTCCGTTCCCGGAAAGCCGCCGGAGCGTCTTTTCAATTTCGGGATCCCGGATGCCGTAGACGCCGGCAATGCCGCTTCCGGGATAGCTTGCTTTCAGGGCGGAGGCCAGGCGCCGATCCTCCTCCGTATAAGCCGGCACGCCGATCTCCTCCAGGTTCCGATACAGGGCCTCCTCGATGCAAAAGTTCGGAAGAAGCTCCGCCGTGCCGTCGATGAAGACACGTTCAAAATCCGTCCCCGTCATCAGCGCGGCGCCCCTGGCAATGTCATCCACCCGGGCCTGAAGCTTTATGGAGTCCGCCACCTTATTCGCCCGGACCATATAAAGGACCGCCGCGTTGGCCTGCACCACGTTCGGCGAGACCCCGCCGGCATCCGTGATGGCATAATGGATCCGGCAGTCGTCGGTCATGTGCTCCCGCAGAAACTGCACCCCGATATTCATGAGTTCCACCGCATCCAGCGCACTTCGCCCGTTATAGGGGTCTCCGGCGGCATGGGCCGCCTTGCCCCGGAAGCGATAGAGCACCTGGATGCTGGAATTGTTTGTTCCGGTTTTGACCTGGTTGACATCGCTCGGGTGCCAGCACAGCGCGGCGTCCAGCTTTTTCCACAGGCCTTCCCGAGCCATGAAAGCTTTTCCCGCTCCTCCCTCTTCTCCCGGGCAGCCGAAAAAGATCACCGTACCGGGCCTGCCGGTTTTCTCCAGCCACTCCTTGACGGCGCAGGCCGCGGCGAAGGAGCCCACACCAAGCAGGTTGTGGCCGCAGCCGTGACCGTTCCCGCCGGGGACGAGGGGCTTTGCCTCGGTGCTTCCGGCTTCCTGGCTGAGGCCGGAGAGGGCGTCAAATTCTCCCAGAATGCCGATCACCGGCTTGCCGCTGCCGAAGCGGCCGCAGAAGGCCGTTTCGATCCCGCAGAGTTTTTCCGTCACCTCAAAGCCAAGCGCGCGAAGCTTTCGGCAATAGAGGTCCGCGGCCCGGAATTCCTTCAGGGAGAGCTCCGGATGGTCCCAGATTTCATCCGCCAGCTCGCGGAAGAAGTCGGCCCGCCGGTCGATGACGGAGAGGGCCTCAAGCTTATCCGCCCTCATCACAGCACCTTAGACAGGAAGTCCTGCAGCCGCGGGTTCTGCGGATGATTGAAGATTGCATCCGGGCTTCCCTCTTCCAGAAGCTTTCCGTCAGCCATGAAGAGGATCCGGTTGCCCACTTCGCGGGCAAATCCCATTTCATGGGTCACCACCACCATGGTCATGCCCTCGCGGGCAAGCTCCCGCATGACGTCAAGGACCTCCCCGACCATTTCAGGGTCCAGGGCCGAGGTCGGCTCGTCAAAGAGCATCACATCCGGTTCCATCGCCAGGGCGCGCACAATGGCCACGCGCTGCTTCTGGCCGCCGGAGAGCTGGATCGGATAGGCGTCGGCGCGGTCCGCGAGTCCGACGCGTTCCAGAAGCTCCAGGGCCTTTTTCTCCGCCTCCGCCTGGGGGACCCCTTTTACCTGGACCGGTGCCAGGACCATGTTCTGCAGGATCGTCATATGCGGGAAAAGGTTAAAATGCTGAAACACCATGCCCATCTTCTGGCGGTGCAGGTCTATGTCCAGTTTCTTTCCGTCCGGGCCCGTTTTCTTCGTGATGTCCACGTTTTCAAAGACAATGCTCCCGGAAGTCGGAACCTCCAGAAGGTTCAGGGAGCGCAGGAAAGTGGATTTCCCCGAGCCGGAGGGGCCGATGACCACCATCACATCGCCGCGGTTGATGTCCACCGTCACGCCGTCCAGGGCCTTGATGCGATCGCCCTTGTAATATTTCTTCAGGTCCTTAACCTGGATCAGTTTATCGTTTGTCACCGGCGCTCATCTTCCTTTCAAAATGTGCAATGATCTTGCTTGTCGGATAGGTCAGGCAGAAGTACAGTACGGTGGCGATAATAAGCGCTTCCGCCATGCGATAGGTCGCGCCCTTCACCGCGTTTACCGCCGACATGATGTCCTGAACCCCGATGGTATAGCAGATGGCCGACTCCTTGATGATGGTTACGAATTCATTGGCGATGGCCGGAAGAATGTTCTTGATTGCCTGGGGCAGGATCACAAAGCGCATGGTCTTCACGCTCGAGAGGCCCAGGGACCGGGCCGCCTCCGTCTGGCCGATATCGATGGACTGGATGCCGGAGCGGATGATCTCGGACAGATACGCGCCCGAGTTCAGCGACAGCGCCACCACCGCGGGGAAGAAGCGGTCAAAGCGGATGAATCCGAAGAGCTTGTAGCCCGGCAGGACCTTCACGCCGTCAAACACCACATAGAAGATGACAAAGATCTGCACCACCATCGGCGTTGCGCGAAACAGCTCCACATAAACCGTGGCAATCGCCTTGAGGATTTTGGATCTGCCCATCCGGCAGACGGCCAGGAGCAAAGCCAGAATAAAACCGAAAATGACTGTCAGCGCAGAGAGCGACACCGTGCATACGACGCCCTGCAAAAACAGCTTCCAGTATTCCAGCGCTTTCTGAAAACCTTGTACTGTAAGCATAAAAAAATCTCCTCTGAAACCTTGTTTTTCTCTGAGGCGCAAAACCCCTCCGCCCGGTGGACGGAGGGTTTTTGATCAGGTTCTGTACGGGATCAGGCCGCTTCTGCCTCGGCCACCGCTTCGGCAATGGCCGCTTCCGCGTCTTCCGCATCCAGCAGGCCCTCGTACTTGGCGCCGACAGACTGCTCATTGGCTTCGGCAACAAAGCTGTCCATGGAACCGTCTTCCAGAGCCGCCTTCACCGCAAGGTTCACCGCCTCAAGGAGACCGGCGTTGCCCTTTACCACGCCGACGGCAGAGCCTTCGGACTCATAGGGGACTTCCAGCACAACCGCGAGCTCGGGATAGTTGGCGGCATAGTTCTCGGCAACGGCAGTTTCGATGTAGGCGCCGTCCAGCTTTCCGCCCAGGAGCTCGGCAACAATGTCCGTCACCTTGACAAGGGCCACGATGTCAGCCTCGGGAGAGTTGGTGTTGGCAAGGTCCATCTGGATGGAGCCGTTCTGGGCGCCGATGGAGTACTCCGCCTTGTTGGTGTCTTCCAGGCTCTTGAAGAGATCCTTGTTGGCCTGGGTGGTTACGAAGGACTGGCCCCCCTGATAATAGACCTCGGAGAAGTCCATCGCGTCCATGCGCTTCGGATCCGGAGAAAGGCCCGCCATGCCGAGATCCACGCCGCCGGAGGCCAGCTCGTTCAAAACGCCGTCAAAGTCCATCGGAATGATCTCCAGCTCAAGGCCGAGATAGTCGGCGATGTAGCCCGCCAGGGCCACGTCGAAGCCGGCCAGGACAGGCTCGCCGTCCACGATGGCATAGAACTCATAGGGAGCGAAGTCCGGGCTGGTGGCAACCGTGAGTTTGCCCTCCGTCACCGTCTCGAATTCCGGAAGTTCCGGCTTGGCATCGTCAGCCGCGAAGGCCGAACCGGCTGCCATCAGACTGAAGGCCATGGCAAAGGCCAGAATCAGGCCGAGCAGTTTTGCATATTTTTTCATTTCGCTTTCCTCTTCTTTCATCTGTAATCGATTCGAAACTGTCCCTCATCAGGACATTGCGCATCATAGCACTCCGGTTTCGGTTTGTCAAGTACATTCTGAAAAATTATACAGGATTTAAGGAAATCTTTCGAAATATATGCAATTATTCGTGAATATTCAACCAATATGCGAATAAACGAGAGCTTATGCTCCTATTTTTGATGTTTTTTCATCCATGCTTCAGTATTCTGCCCGGAAGACATGCCGCCGTCGGTTTACAGCTCCGTTCGGGCCGATTGCAGCTCACGGATTTTCCGGATCACCCGGCTGACGTTTTTCCGAAGCCGCTCTTCGCTCAGCACGCCGCGCTCCAGGGCTTTGCGCATCTGGTCCGCGTCGCCCCGGCTTCCCGGCATGAAGAGGTCCCCGCCCGCGGCCGCGACCCGGCCGGCGTTGGCAATGGGGTATATTGAACGCTTGTTCGTCACGCCGGTCACGACCCAGTCGGTCATGACGATGCCCTGATAGCCGAATTCGTTGCGCAGGATCCGGCGGATCAGGCCCTCATGCTCAGAGGTGTGGCAGCCGTTTAAAAGGTTGTACGAGGTCATCAGGGCGTGCGGCTGAGCCTCGCGGACACAGATCTCGAAGCCCTTGAGATAGATCTCGCGCATGGCCCGCTCGCTGACGATGCTGTTGTTGTTATAGCGGTTATATTCCTGGTTGTTTGCGGCATAGTGCTTGACGGTGGTGCCTCTCCCGGGATGGGTCTGGACGCCCAGGGTGAGCGCCGCGGCGAAAACGCCGCTCAGAAGCGGATCCTCGGAAAAGTACTCGAAGTTCCGGCCGCAGCGGATGCTCCGGTGGATGTTCAGCGCGGGCGCGAGCCACAGGTCCACGTTCATCCGCTCCATCTCGTCGCCGACGATGTCTCCGCACTGGCGGGCAAAGTCCGGGTTCCAGCTCTGGGCCAGGGCGGTTCCGATGGGGATCGCGGTGGTGTACTGGTGCCGGATTTCCGTCTCCAGCGCCCGTTTCTTCCCGCCCAGTCTGGAGAGCAGCCACTTCGCCGGTTTCGGCATGAAGTCCTGCATGGACTCAAGCGAGGATCCGCCCACCGCCTCGGGGCCCTTGTCTCCCATGACATAGTCGCGGCTCAGGCGCAGGCCGGCGGGGCCGTCGGCCATCACCAGGGGCCTGAGGCCGAGTTCCTTCGTAAGGGCGCAGGTCTCGCCCGCCGCGCCGGCGACGGCGAAGCTTGCCGTGCCCACCACGGCGGCGAAGCCGTTTTTCGGATCGTACGCCCCGAGGGACATCTGAATCAGCTGTTCCGTGCTCATGCCGCGGACCGCTTCATCGATTTCGGTCTCGTCAAGGTCCTCCACCGTTTCCGTCGGGATCGCGCCGAGCTCCACCGTGAGGATCGGCACATCCGGCGCAAACATGTCGATGCGCTCAAGCGTCGGCTTCCAGTCGGCAAAGTCCGCGACACCGCAGACGTTTGCCGTTTTTTTCGTGACGGCCTCCTGCTCCAGGCGCAGGCGGACAATCGGTTTCGTATCGTCGGAGCTTGTCCCGAGGCGAAGGAAGTAGTCCCCCTTCTCCAGCACCCAGCAGGCCCGCGCGCTGTCATAGGACGCCAGGTCCGAAAGACGCAGCGTCATGTTGACGCGCCCCGTCTCCCCGGGGGCAAGAAGCGCGGTCTTTCCGAAGGCCGCGAGGCACTGGAACGGCTGGTCCAGCTTCACCTCCGGCTTGGACACATAGACCTGGACCGTCTCCTTGCCGGGCACGGCCCCTGTATTTTTCACCTCGGCCGTAACCGTGACGGTCTCGCCGTCGAGGGCCGCTTTTTCCCCGCCGACCTCGAACGCGGTATAGGATAGGCCGAAGCCGAAGGGGAACATCGGCGTGACACCGGCGGAGTCAAAGTAGCGGTAGCCGACATAGATGCCCTCTTTGTAGCGTGTCTCGTTCATGTCACCGAAATCCCCGACGGTGGGATAGTCCCCGAAGGCGGCCCAGGTGGTCGCGAGTTTGCCGGAGGGATTGGCCTTTCCCAGCAGGATGTCGGCCAGCACATGCCCCGTCTCCACACCGAGCTGGGACAGGAGCAGGATGTTCCCGACCTCGCCCAGTACCGGCGACAGGTCCACCGGTCCGCCCACGTTCAGCACCAGAAGGAACTTTTCGTATTCCTTCTGCAGGCGGAGGATGTCGCGGACTTCCGTATTGGTCAGGGCGATGTCCCCGGGGATATTCTCCCGGTCATTTCCTTCCCCCGAAGTCCGGGCAAGCACGTACACGGCGGCCGCACCGCTTCCTTCCAGGGGCAGATCGTATTCCGGCTCCGGCATGACCGCCCCCATGCCCTCGATGATGGCGTTGGTATGGTTTCGTCTCGCCCGGGCCCGGATCTCGCGGACGAAGTCTTTTTTTGCCTCCGCGCGCACCGCGTCATAGGCGTCCAGCCAGCCCGCGGTGGTCAGGCGGAAGCCCGCGGCCTTCAGACCATCCTCCACGGTGACAAAATAGCGGGAGTTCACCTCGCCCGAGCCCGTGCCGCCCTTCACCGTCCGCCGGGCTCCGCTCCCGAAGAGCGCAAGATCCCCGGCCTCGGCGAGGGGGAAGCTTCCGTCCGTCTTCAGCAGCACCGTACACTCCGCGAGAGACGCGCGAAGCGTCTCGATATGTTTCCGTTCGTAATCCTGCAGCTGGCTGCCGAATCCATTGAAATCCGTCGTTTGTTCCATGTCTGCCTCCGTTGTCGTCAGCGATATTTTTCTTCCATCGGGGTGTGCTGGCCCTCGTGATGGGCGTTGGTGTGTACATCGATGTACTGGGCCTTCAGCTTGTCATAAAGGATACGCTGGCTGGAATACAGCCCGTCATAGCCGGACAGCACATAGCTCAGCGCACAGGCGAGGGCATAGTACAGCAGGCCGTCTGCTCCGAAAAGCTCCACCGCGAGGAAGGTGGAGGCAAGAGGACAGTTCACCGCACCGCAGAACACGGCAATCAGCCCGACAGAGGCCGCAAAGCCCGCCGGAATTCCCAGCAGCGGTCCGACCGCGCAGCCGAAGGTTGCGCCGATAAAGAAGCTTGGCACCACTTCGCCGCCCTTGAAACCCGCGGCCAGGGTGATACAGGTGAACAGTATTTTCAGCAGGAAGGCTGTCGGAACTGCGCTGCCGTCCTCCACAGCCCGGCGGATCACTTCGCCTCCCGCCCCGTTATAATCCCCGGAAGGGAACAGAGCCGAAAGGCCGATCAGCAGAGCGGCACCCGCCAGGATGCGAGCCCATTCCTTCGGCAGCAGCTTCTGCATCCCGTGCTCCGTCTGGTGCAGCACTTCACAGAACAGGCTGGAGACCCAGGCGCTCAGCGCCGCGAGCGCGGATACCCTCAGCAGCATGACGAACTCCAGCGCCGGCGCGGTCACGGCAAAGTGTGTGGGCGTAACGCCGGCCAGGAGCGAGATGGCATAGGCCGTAAGCGAGGCCACCAGGCAGGGAATCAGCGCCACGTGGTACAGCAGCCCCACACTGATGACCGCCATGGCAAAGACGGTCGCCGCCATCGGCGTGCCGAAGAGAGCCGCGAAGAAGGCCGCCATTCCGGTCATCGTCGCCGTACGGCGGTCCCGATCGTCCAGGTGCAGAAGCTTTCCGATTTCAAAACCGATCGTGCCGCCCATCTGCAGCGCGGCGCCCTCACGTCCGGAGGAACCGCCGCAGAGGTGGGTCAGCAGCGTAGAGAAAAAAATAGCCGGAATCAGTGCGATTTTCAGGCCGTTGCCCGTCTGCACCTCCCGGATGATGCTGTTGGTGCTCTGTCCGTCCACCCGGAACATATGGTACAGGCCCACAATCCCGAGTCCTGCCAGCGGCAGGCAGTACAGAAGCCAGCGGTACTGCATGCGCAGGGCGGTAACATAGTCCACGCCCAGATGAAACGCGGTGCCCAGCAGGCCGCAGAGCACCCCGACGATCACGGAGGTCAGCATCCACTTGCCGAGCGCACCGGCATAAAGAAGCGCCCGCGCAATCTGGGTTTCCAGCTGCGCTTCCAAAAGCTGCAGTTTCAGTTTCATGGCAGACAGACTCTCCGTTCCTCTGCAAGTTCATTCACCACTTCGGCCGCAAGAAGCAGGCCGGCCGCCCCCGGGACAAAGGCGGTGGATCCGGGCGTCACCCGTTTTTTCCCGTACCGGCTCTCCTCCGGCTCCGGGCAATCGGTCTCCGTTTCCTCCGTTTCGGCGCTCCGCGGTGTCAGCGGCGTCTCTTTTGAGTAAACCACCTTCAGGCGGCTGATCCCGCGCTTCCGCGCTTCCTTGCGCATGATGCGGGCAAGAGGGCACTCCGCGGTCTCATAGAGGTCCGCAACCTCCAGCCGGTCGGGGTGCAGCTTGTTCCCGGTCCCCATGGCCGAGATGATCGGCACGTTTGCCTCCTGTGCCTTTTCGGCGAGCAGGAGCTTTGCCGTCACCGTGTCCACCGCGTCCACCACGTAGTCGTAGTCGGAAAAGTCGAACTCCCCCGCCGTCTCCGGCAGGAAGAAGGTCTGATACGTCCGAACCGTACAGTCCGGATTGATGTCCCGGATCCGCTCGGCGGCGACCTCGACCTTCAGGCGGCCGAGACTTGAACGGGTGGCGATGATCTGGCGGTTCAGGTTGGAGAAGCTGACCCGGTCATGGTCCACAAGGTCCAGCGCCCCGATGCCCGAGCGGGCCAGGGCTTCCACCGCATAGCCGCCCACACCGCCGATGCCGAAGACCGCGACCCGTGCGCCGCGGAGACGCTCCATGGCGGCATCGCCGTACAGGATCGCCATTCTCACAAAGGGATCCGGCATGGGTCAGCTCAGCTTCTCCAGGGCAATGCGCAGCCGGCGCAGGGTTTCGTCCTTGCCGAGGATGCGGCAGATCTCCACCGCGCCGCCCGGCGTCACGGCCTTGCCCGCGGCCGCAATGCGCACCGGCCACATGACCTTGGCGTTCTTGACCTCCCACTTTTCGGCAAGCTCGGTCATGGCGGCAAGGATCTTCTCATCCGACCAGTCATTCAGCGCCTCAAAGCACGGAATGATTTCGTTCAGAACCGCCTTGGAGCTCTCCAGGTCGGACTTGGACTTCTTGTGTACAAAGAGCTCGGTGTCGTATTCCGGAAGCGTGTCGAAGAAGTCCAGCTTCTCCGGAATCTCGGTCATGATCTCGGTCCGCTGCTGCAGTAGGGCGGCGATGGCGGCGGCGTCATAGGCCTCGTTCTTTACCGCCTGACGGATATAGGGCTCCGCCACCGCGGCAAAGGCCTCCGGAGACATGGCGCGGATGTAGGCGGCGTTAAAGTAGCGCAGCTTCTCGATGTCGAAGATGGCCGGGGACTTGGAGATGCCGGAGATTTCGAAGATCTCCTTCAGCTCATCCAGGCTGAAGATCTCCTGCTCTCCGCCGGGGCTCCAGCCCAGCAGCGCGACGTAGTTGATCACCGCGTCGGTGAGGTAGCCCTGGGCGATCAGATCCTCATAGGAGGGGTCGCCGTGGCGCTTGGACATCTTGTTGTGCTGGTCCCGCATGACCGGCGAGCAGTGGACATACTTCGGAATCTCCCAGCCGAAGCCCTCGTAGAGCAGGTTGTACTTCGGCGCGGAGGAGAGATACTCGCTGCCGCGGACGACATGGGTGATGCCCATGAGGTGGTCGTCGATCACGTTCGCGAAGTTATAGGTCGGCAGGCCGTCCCGCTTCATCAGGACCTGATCGTCCAGGGTGCTGTTCTCCACCCGGATGTCGCCGAAAATCTCGTCATGGAAGACGGTCTCTCCCTCGTGCGGGATGCGCTGGCGCACCACATAGGGCTCGCCGGCCGCGGCGCGGCGGTCGGCCTCCGCCGGGTCCAGACTGCGGCAGGGATCCTCGCCGCGGTTAAAGTCCCCGCTGTCCTCTTCGCTCTCCGCCTTTTCGCAGAAGCAGCGATAGGCGTGGCCGCGGGAGATCAGGAGCTCCGCGTACTTCCCGTAAAAGGGCCTGCGCTCGGTCTGGATATAGGGGGCCACGGGGCCGCCGACATCCGGACCCTCGTCATGGTCCAGGTGACACTCCTTCATCGTCTTATAGATCACGTCCACCGCGCCCTCTACAAGGCGGCCCTGGTCCGTGTCCTCAATGCGAAGAATAAAGGTCCCGCCGGCATGGCGCGCAATCAGCCAGGTATACAGCGCCGTGCGCAGGTTTCCGACCTTTCCCTTCGGGATGCGCGCCTCCATCTCTTCAAACCAGCTGAGATCAAGCTTCTCAGGCATAGCTTCTTCCTCCTGTCGTTTCCAGGCTTCCGGCCTTTTTCGCAGGGCCGCAGCCGAACTTTTCCGCCCTCGGCGGATCTGAGTTTCTTTATAATATTTTACATTTTTCCTGTTGTCAAGCACAACTTATTCTGTTACAATAAATCGATTGTCCGGCAATGGATCTCTCAGGAACGGGATTCTTCGCAAAACAGCAAATCTGATGTCCACGCCGCATGAGCGTCCGCAGGCGCCATACAAGCGAGCAACCATGTGTAACGTGGCTTTTAGCGAGTCGCAGGCGGGGGATACCGCTTGAAATTTCCGTTTTATCCAAGTCAGGCTCGGGCATTCTTTTCTAACACTCTACTACAAGTTTTTGAAACGGAGATCGATCAGATGGATCAGCAGACAGAAAGAAAAAAAGTAATGCTGTCCGGCATTCAGCCTTCCGGCGACCTGCATCTGGGCAACTACCTGGGCGCGGTGAAG
>CADAPN010000054.1 GCA_902789835.1 Oscillospiraceae bacterium | reverse complement strand
TGCGTTGTGCTTTTCCGCAAAGCCGCTGATGGTTCTGCTCATATTCGTAATGGACGAATTTCTCTGCTTCTGGACGCCGAGCGCCCGGATGGCTTTGATTTTGTGATTGTTCTGTGACAGAACCTGTGGTATCATACAAACATATAATTGGAAAAATGATCTCCGGGAGGTATTCACATGAAATACGATGATCTTGTAAATCGTCTGAGTGATAAGGAGAAGCAGCGCCTTGCGGAGGCAAAGACACAGGAGGATCTGGACAGGTTGTTCACCGCCGAAATGTGGCAGCTGAGCGAGGACCAGCTCGGCAGCGTCGCGGGAGGAACCAGCTGCTTTACCCCGGACCCTATGCGTACTTACTGCTTAAACTGCGGACAGTATATACCGGAAGCTGATTATTGGTCGCATGTTGTCGCGTGCGAGCAAGGTGACGGGACTGAGCCGCCAGACTTCACCCATACAGAACGCGGCTCATGAAAAGAGAATAATCATGTGTTAAACAGCATGAAGCAATGACAGCCGGCCCGCAGGGAGGAGAGTGATCCCCCGCTGCGGGCCGCTTTGTTGTTCCTTTTCCGGCAGAAACAGATATCCTTTTTTCTTGACGTGTTCCGGCGATCTTTATATAATCTGTATGCTCTCTTTGAAAGGCTTACCCCTACTTTTTTCGCTTTAACCATCCCCCCGTGTCTTTCCCAACGCCCCTCGCCTTTCCTGTCTTTGACAGAACCCTGATTGATAAAGAAAGCCGTGTGACGGAACAGATGAACGCTGACAAAATACGAGATGAACGCTACAATTCCTGCCGGAAAGATATCGCGGATCGTTTTTTTGAAGGGCGGGATCCCGGTGAACTCACGAAAGTTCTGAAAGCGGGAGATTCTCACTTTCACGGGGATGCGGTATGCCTGCTCCGCACATCCGGCGGGGAGCGGCTGTATTATAAGCCGCGTGACGGACGCTGCTCCGAACTGCTGGGCGATGTCAACGAACTTCTTTTCGGAAAGCGCCTGGTACCGATGCAGGTTTCCGGAGAGGGGTTTGCGTTCCAAAAACCGAGCGAGCCGCGAATTCCGGAGACGGAAGAGGAAAAACGCTCGTTTTACAGCTGGATGGGAAGACTGACCGCAGTGTTTTACGCGCTGGGCAGCGTGGACATGCATGCGGAAAATGTTCTCTGCTGCGGCGGACTGCCTGTGGTTGTCGACACGGAAACGCTGCTCGCTCCAAGGTCAGAACATGCCAGCGGCGCCGGGGAGTTTTCCGCGGATTATGGCGAGGTTTTCACCGATTACCGGGCTTCTGTCGGAAAATGCATGGTTCTGCCGCGCTTTTATGCTCTGGTACAGAAATCGCCCCTGCTGCCCGGCAGAGCCTGTACCGTGGAAGGCTATGAAGCGTATTTTCTTTCCGGCTTTGGGGAGGGCTATCACAAAATCTGTGAGAACCGGGAGGGGATCACCCGGATCCTGAAGCGCTATGCCTCGATCCCCCTCCGCTGTCTTCTTCGTTCCACGGCGACATACGTGTCCATTGGAATGTCCTATCGAAACGCAAAGACCCCGGAGGAGCAGGACGCTGTTCTGAAAAGGCTGGAAAAAGGGCTTTCCGCGGAGGATCTTGCGTATTGGGACAAGGTGCTCGCCCGCGAGCGGTCTTCTATTCGCGAGGGGGATATTCCGGCCTTTGCGGCAGCTGCCGGAAAGCGGGACCTGACAGACGGAAAGGGGTCGGAAACCCTGATCAAGGACTTTCTGGATTGTTCCGCCATCGAGGATGCCGAGCGGAACATGGCTCGGATGGGGGAAACTGATCTCCGGGTGCAGACCGCCTATATCCGCGCAAGCCTGAAGCATCTGGACGGCTGGACCTGTGAAAAGGAGGAAGAGAACACCTCCGGAACAGATGCGGTGCTTTCCGGGGAGCTGGCGCTGATCGAGGTCCGGGAGGCGGTGAAAAGACTGTGGGAAGAGAGGATCCCTCTTTCGGAAGGGAAAATACTCTGGCACGCCCCCTTCGTGAAAGGCAAGCCGGGCAGTCTGTTCGGTCTCGCAGAGGGCTTTAGCGGCACGGCGTTTTTTTTACATACCTGTGCCGGATCCACCCTGCTGGACGGTGAAGAAAAACAGCAGGCGGCAGAGATGTCCGCGGCTGCCTTTCGTTCCATGGCTGCCTTTGGGACATACCTGCTGGACGCGTATCCTCAGCCGCCTGCCGAACGCATCCTTTTCCGACGCTTCAGCGGCGGCCTTGACTTCCCGGACGGACTGGCAGGCTTTCTGTGGGCGCTTCGGCAATGCAGGAACGAGGATTCGGAGACGGCGGAACGCCTTTTGCGGGAATTTGAAAGCTGGAAGGCAGAAGAAAATGAGGAGCAGGCATTGGCAGCGCTGAAGCGGTGTATCGAAACCGCCGGGAAAGGGACGCCGGAAAAAACCGATATCCTGGAAGGCGGAAATGCCGGCCTGGCGGCAATCCTTCTGCTTGATAAGAGAAAACAGGAGCTGCAGACGGAATCACGCGAGAAAGCAGGGCGCATTCTGTTTTCCATGCTGGAGCGGAAAAAAGAAACAGGCTGCTATCAGGTTTTTCAGCGGGGGCGGAAGCAGTATTTTCTTCCCGCCTTTCTGAGAGGCAGTACCGGAATCGCCTGGGTCATGCTTCGCTATGCGGAGAATGTATTGGAAGAGGTCACGAATCCCGGAGCGTGACGACCCAAATACTGACCTTTTCCAGGGCGTCATTCATCGCATCGCGCTGAACCGGCGTAAGGATTTCCGGGAAAACGGGCGCCTCCGTCAGGCACGCCATCGGGATGCGTTCGGCCTGCAGGCCGCAGCCGTTGAGAAAGTCCATGGCCTGTTCAATCCTGGCCGGCACATCGGGACCGGGTTTTATCTGCAGCGGGCTCTCGTCCGCCGGCCGTTTCGGAAGGCTCTTCCCGCCTCGGACGGGCTTTCGCGGAAAGCCGCCCTGCAGAACCCGTGACAGGCTTTCTCCGCAGACCGCCCGTAAGGTCAGGAAAATCTGCAGGTGCATCTCAGGGTCCGCCGTGATCCAGCAGCCGCCTCTCTGAACGAGCAGCCGGCGGATTCCCTCACAGAGCAGCCGCGTCTCCTGCTGCGAAAAATATACCAGAAGGCCTTCGGTCATCACACACACTTCTCCGCCGTCAGTCCCCACAGCCCGCACGAGCGCATCCGGATCGGTGGCATCTGCGGCTGCAAAGCGAACAAAGGGACGTTCCTTCTCTTCGAGCAGCGGGAGCGTCGCAGACCGAATGGCCTCGACCACGGGCGGCAGATCCAATCCGAGATAATATCTCTCCTTGCGTGCCCAGCGGAGCGCGCGGGGTGAGAGACCGCAGGGCAGATCTGCATACAGCGATGCCTCCGTCAGCTCTGCCAACGCATCCGTCACACATCTGCGCGTCTCCAGGAATGCCGTCCTTGTCAGGCGCTGCTCCGGAGACAGGATCGTCGCGGGGGAGTCGGGGATTTCATCCTCGTTCAGCCCAAGCGCGCGAAAAAGCGCACGGGCATCTTCGTCTCCGGCAGAACAAAGATGCGAAAGCGTCATTTCCGCGGTAGAGATCAGAGGCAGGAACCGCGCGGGCGATTCCTGCCTTCGATTCTCAGATCCGGCCGAGACGTTCACGCGCTTCACCTTCTCTTTTCATCCGTTCATACAGGGAGAGGAGAAATCTGTCCGGACAGTTTTTGTAGGGCAGACACTCCTTCTCATGGTTCAGCCGTTTATACGGACAGCCGCCCACGCAGTACGGCAGCCATACACAGTCCCAGCATTCCGCGTCGCCGTTTGGAATTGCGGTGTTCAGATACCGGGTCAGCTGTTCGGGTCTGGAGGCCGTCTCAATCGGTGCAGCCGGATCCCAGCTCCGGGCATTTCCGTAGCTCCGGCCATCCCGGTTATCCATTTCCGGCCAGCATTTATACAGTTCCCCGTATGCGTCAACCGATACACTGGCAAGCGAAGTTGCAGCGCCGCAGTATCCTCCCCTGGCCGGGATAAAGCGGTAAGTGTCCCGCCGGATGCCCACAGCGGCACCCCCGTCATCCTTCAGGATGGTCACATCACCCTTGCGGTCGTCCGTTGCATGATTCCAGCCGCAGGTATCCGGTGCAAAGAACAGACTGTTCCCGCTTTCCTTTCTCAATTGCGTCACAAACGCCTCCATTGGGGCCAACTGATCCCCGTTTTCCCCTGTCTGCAGGTGGCGGATCGAAACCAGGAAGGGAATGCGCAGCGTGCGCAGATTCCGGGTGATACACGCAAACGAGCCTGCGCCGCCCCTGAAATGCCTTGTCCGGTCATGGGCAGCGCCCACTCCGTCTATTGCAATCACGGCTCTGACCACGCCGCAGTCTTTGAGTCGGTCGACCGTCTCTTGTGTCAGCAGGGAACCGTTTGTAAAAATTTCTGCGCTGTACTCTGCTCCGCAGCGCTCTGCCAGGCCGCGCAGCCGCGGCGTCAGTTCCCATATCACCTCCGCGTTCATCAGCGGCTCTCCGCCGAACCAGATGATATGCAGTTTCTTCGCACCAAAGAAGCGCAGCATCCGATCCGCCAGCGCCGCAACATCGTCCTGGGTTTCTTTCGACATGTCGCCCCCGCTGTGGTTTTCAAAACAATAGGGACAGTCGAAGTTGCACTTCATCGTTGTGCACAGGGTCAGCGTCACCTGGTCGGAAGCATTCCGGAGTTTTCGCCCCATGTCCGCCAGGGCTTCGCGCTCGTCAAAATCCACGATCAGGCCGCGCTTGCGAAAGAGGTCGAGGATCGGATGATCCTCCGGGAGGTTTTCTGCCTCAGAAAGCAGATAAAGCTCCTCCGGTCCGTATACGGCGCAGACCGCCCGGAAGAGATTGGCGACCACCGCTTTATTCTCTCCGGGAATCACAGTCATCAGGTTGTAGCGGGACAGATGCCAGCCGGCCTCACCGGCGGTCCGGTTTTCGTCAACCAGGGCGGGCGTTTTCATCACAGCAGATCTCCTCTTTGACCGGGGCCGTCCTGCCGGTATCCCTTGGCGTCTTTGTTTTTCTCCATGACAGCAGCCTCCTGATCGTTTATTTGCTTATCGTTGTCGATACTATAACACATGTTTCCTGCATTTTCATTATTTATCGTTTTTTTATTTGCCGTTGTTTTTCAGCGGAAACGGGGATTTATGTTCTTCCCGCAGGATCCATTCGTCCAGAAACCGCATTTGATCCTCGGTGTGAAACCAGTGCTCGCCGCTGTCCATAACCGTGAGACCGGCGTTGTGCTTTTCCGCAAAGCCGCTGATGGCTGCATACGATGTCAGGTTGTCACGGCTTCCATAGAGAATCTGCGTCGGTGCCGTCCAGTCAACGGGGTGGTTTCGAACATAACAGAGATAATCCCATGACAGATCCTCGCCGAATGCCGTGTGTATCATGCCTTTGGATTTCAGTTCCTCTTCCGTGATGCCTGCCCAATGCATCATGTCGGTGATCAGCTTCTCCATATCGACGATGGGAGAAATGAAATATGCCTTCTGTATCATGCTGTCTATCCCGGCGTTCATGCTGAAATACGCGCCGATGCTGTTCGCGATCAGAAGAATATGCGCAAACCTGTCTTTCAGATCCTCTACGGCCGCGCGAATCTCAGCGCCGGTTTCCCACGGGGAAAAGGTCTGATAATCCAGGCCGATGACCTCACACGCCGGAAACAGTGTTTTATAATGTTCACTTTCGGCCGCGCTGCCGCCTTTCCCATGCACATACAGGACAAGCTTTTTCAATGGTTTGCTCCTTCCCAGTCTTATGCAGGCATATTTATTCCTGCATATCTGTTTTGATTTGTGCCGCTTACCAAAAAACGTCATATACAGCAAGTGACCTTTCATTCACTGGTATTATAGTGAACGAAAGGTCACCTGTCAATGCCCGGCTATTATTTTGCATTGCCTGTGCGCACAGCGAAACGCCGATAAAACAAAAAAGGCATCTCGCGGTGCCTCTTGTTCAAACGATTAAGCCAAACGTTGTTCGACATGCTGCTGGATGGTTTCAAAGAAAAATCTGGCTTCTGAAACCTGCCGGACAACGTCATCCTTGGAAATAATAAAGAAATCGCGGTAGTCACTCTCTGTACGCAGAGAAAATGCACTTTTCAGAATACTCGATAGTTCTACCGGAAGAAGTCCGGTCTTGATATAATTGAGCTGGAAATAAGAAATCACTCCGGAATGTTTAGAAAAATCTGTTTCATCCAGCGCCAGCACAGCTCGGATACTGTGAAAGATCGCATAGTAAGAACGGTTAGCAGCATTTTCATACATTCCGAGTTTCAGAGTTTCCTCTGCATCGTGCAGAAATGACTCCGCTTTGGAGAGACGGTAACGGCAAAGAGCAGCAGTCTCCATTTCAGACATAGCTGATGCCCTCCCTCATCACATTACGGTAAAACGGCAGTGTATCACAATGACGCGTAAATTCATCGGCATCCTGAAGCACAATGGACATCAGCACGTCGTACTTCAAATCCAGAGCCGACGAGAAGTCGCTGACCTGACGGCGATAATGCGACAGTTCCTCCTGAGGAAGCCGCACGAGCGCCATAACATCCACATCCGATTCCTCATCCTGCGTTCCTCTAGCAAAGGATCCGTACAGCAAAACATCTTCCAGGCGATCACCGAAAAGAAGGGACAGGCCGTTTCTGGTTTCACGCATAACGGGTGCCAGATCATCTCTATTGCGCATGATGCAGACCTCCTTTCCCAAAATCATTCACTGTTCATATTCTACATGAAAGTCAAGGGCAATGCAAGTATAATACTCCTTGATACATAGAAAATCTTCGGAGTATTTGTTGTGTAATAATCATATGGGGATAGTCGGAAATATAGGACCTCCCTCCTAATTGTGAGCGGCCGCAGTACCTGCGTCAGGGGCAGTATCTTCCCTTGCCGCGCACGACAGAGACTGATTGGGAGCGCCCGACTACAGGTTTCTGCAATTGCGCAGAAGAGTACATTTCACCTCGCACCAAAGCACTGCACCGCGCATATTTTGTTTCTATGAACCAGGTCCTGATTTTCTGACTAACATGAATCATATTTACTTTCGATGCAACCTTTTTCTCTAAATCGTTTTTATTTAAGTGAGGGACCTCAGAAAGGAGACATTTGAATATGGACGATGCCAAAATCGTTGAGCTTTACTGGTCGCGGTCAGAACAGGCCATTGCAGAGACGGAATCGAAGTACGGGAAATACTGCAGGACGATTTCCAACAATATATTGGCCGATACCTCTGATGCAGAAGAATGCGTGAATGATACATATTTGAAAGCATGGAACTCCATGCCGACACATCGGCCGTCGCGGCTTGCACCCTATCTTGGGAAACTGACCCGCTGGCTTTCACTGAATCGCCTGCGCGATAACGACTGCCTGAAACGGGGGAACGGTGAACTGCCGCTCGTGTTGGACGAGCTTGCGGAGACGCTGGACTCCGGATTCGACACAGAAAAAGAACTGGAGATCAAGGAACTGAACCGGGAGATTCGCCGCCTCCTTGACGATCTGAAAAAAGAAGAGCGTGATGTTTTTCTCGGCCGATACTGGTATATGGCTTCGATTGCCGAAATCGCTGAAAAGAGCGGTTATACCGAGAGCAAGGTGAAAACCATGCTCCACCGCACAAGGAGAAAGCTTTTGAAACAGCTGCAGGAGGAAGGATTATGCTGAACAGTGAAAAAACAATTCTTGCTATGAATGATATCGATGATAATTATCTGGAGAGCGCAGGCGAGATGCTTGGATACAAAGCAGAAGATGTGACGAGTCAACCGAATAAAAAACGGCTGATCACATTTGCTCTGGCCGCTGTTCTGATTCTTGGCTTAAGCGCAGCGGCATATGCTATCTATCGTGCAGCCATGTATATGAGAATACCGGAAGAGGGAACAACCGAATACCATGTTTTATATAACGCGGACCCGAGTGCGCCGCCGGAGATGCTTCATGTTAACTTCGACAGGACAAAAATTGCCCTTCGTTTTGACGTTCCCGCGGATGGTTATTTTCCTGTGATGCGGGCAAATGATCTTCCGGGAGCGGAGGAAAACTGGGAAAAAACCAGCTTTTACAGCATGCTTTATGTTGCACAGCGATTTGGCTTGCCCTGGGAGATGAAGCAGAGAAAACCGGATGAGGTGAACATTGACCCGAAGCAGGAGCCGGACGAACTCCTGAAGGAAGCGGGAATGGACGCCGAGACTGCGAAGAACTGGTTTACCGGCTATGAGTATCGGGACAGAGACCGGGATATCGCCGGGGACAATATGGATATCATTCGCATTGAATTGTACGGAGGCTACAAGCTCCACGGCCAGGAAGTGATCCTCGGCGCTTTCTCCCCGGACGGCGCGGAGGTCAAAATCGTGCAGCAGAGTACCCTCGGGGAATACCAACTGGTCGAAGTACAGATGCTGCAGGCAAGCGGCGCAATTGATAATCACATTTTCCTCTTTCACCCGGAAAAGTATTATCTCCTGCATATCTGCGGAAATAATGCCTTCTATGATTTTTCTGTTCTGGAGCGGATCGGGCAAAACACCGAGGTGGTCGAAACAGGTCTCCGTGCGGACAGCTACGAGGAGAAGGTTAACTTCATTCTTGCTGACCTTGCTGCAGGATAAAGTTATAAAGATTTGACTGTTCAAAAAAGGCTTGACAAGTGACCTTACGTTCACTATAATGGGTGATCGAAAGGTCACTTAACTTTCGAGGTGAAGAGAAATGAAGGGAAAAGTCTTTCCTGTTTCCATGGCAGTCCTCTGGGGCATTGTGTTTTCGCAGGCCATGCACAGCGTGACACTCGGTGTCTGCATGGGGCTGGCCATGGGGACCGCTTTCGGCCTGTTTGATTCCGGCCGGGGAGAGAATGAAGATGAAGAAAGAGGCAGATGACAGATGAAGATTCTTGTTCTGAACGGAAGCCCCAAGCGGGAGCACAGCGACACCATGCACATCACCCGTGCCTTCCTGGACGGGATGAGCGAAGCAGCACACCAGGATATCCACGTCATCCATGTGATCGACAGGCACATCGAATTCTGCACGGGCTGCTTTTCCTGTATGCGAAACGGCGGGACCTGTGTCCATGATGACGATATGCGGGCGATTCTGGACGAGATCCTGTCAAGCGACCTGCTGATCTGGAGCTTTCCGCTGTACTGCTACGGGATGCCCGCACCGCTGAAGGCGCTTCTGGACCGGACGCTTCCTCTTTCCGGTATGGCGATGCAGAAGGTCCGCGGCAGGTACGAGCACGTTGCGCAGGCGGACTTTTCTCACCTGCGCTATCTGATGATCTGCGGCTGCGGCTTTCCCAACAGCAGGCACAACTTCGAGCCTGCCGTGGCGCAGTTCAGGCTGTGTTTTCCCGCCGATCACACGATCATCACCGTCCCGGAAAGCCCGATGTTCAACGCCCCCGAGGCAGCCGCCGTTACCGGGCCCCGGCTGTCGCTTGTGAAGCAGGCGGGAAAACAGTACGCCGAGGCTGGCGGGATTGACGCGGCGCTGCTTGCTGAGATCGGCGCGCCCATGATCCCGGAAGAGCAGTATGCCGCCATCGTGAACGGAGGAGGATAAAAATGAAAGAATTGATAGCTTACTGCGGCCTTGACTGTGAAAGCTGCGAAGCCCGGATAGCTACGGCCCGTAACGACGACGCACTGCGTGAAAAGGTCGCCGCCCTCTGGTCGGAGCTGAACGGTGTGGAGATCACATCCGAGATGATCAACTGCGTCGGCTGCCGGATTGACGGGGCAAAGACACCGTACTGTGAATCCCTGTGTCCGATACGCCAGTGCGCTCTCGGCAAAAAGCTTGAAACCTGCGGCAGCTGCGCGGAGCATATGACATGTGAGAAGCTGGGGATGATTCTCAAAAACAACGGGGAAGCCCGGCGGAATCTGGGAGTATGATCCGGCGGGAGCAGAAAGAACAGGGGCGCTTGAATCACACCGGGGCACAGACAGCTGAGCCTGTCAGATTGACGCCCCCGGTCACCGATTTTTATGTCGGTGACCGGGGGCGTTTTCTCAATTCTGTGATTGGACTTATGCCTTTTTCTTTACCGGCACCCAGATCGCACTGTGATAATCCGGGTCCGTCATTTCTCCGTTTACGCAGTCATACCACTCTACCGTGGCATTTCCGCTCAGCTCATAATCCGCATTTCCGGGCAGCCATTCCGAGAAGATGCGGGTGTTCACGCTCTGCAGCGTCTGAGGATTGGGACCGATGCAGTCGAATACGGCCCATTCATTCCTCGGAAACTCGCAGACCACCATCCCCTCCGGTACAGCTCCGCCCGTGTACTTGCCCGCGATCAGATAGCGGAATTTGCCCTCGCCGAGATCGTCGATGCAGACACCGTATTCTCCGATGCAGTTGTCCACCAATGCCTGCTCATAGGGATTCGCCGGTGCATTTCCGGCATAAACGCTGTTGGCATACTTTGCACAGATTTCATCCCAGAACTTCGGGATTTCCGTATAAGCAGTTTCATTGTCAAAGATTTTCTGAAACCCGATGAGCTTGAACGGAAACATCGGCGCAATTTTATAATCCATTTGACTGCCTCCCTGTACAGATAATTTGATTGTCAGGGGAAGAAAGACTTTTCCGGCAGCTCCGTCACGGACCTGTGAAGGCGTCACACCGTGAAAACGGGAAAATGCCTTTGTGAAGCTCTCCGGCGTTTCATAGCAGTAACGAAGGGCAATATCGATCACCTTGTCTTCTGTCTCCTTCAGGTCCAGTGCCGCCTGATACAGTCTGCGGTTTCGGATGTATTCTCCGATTCCGCAGCCGGTCATCAGCGAAAAACCCCTCTGAAGAAAGAATGGCGAGAGATACACCCGGTCGGCAACATCCTGCGCACTGATGTTGTCTTCCAGATGCTCCTCCATATAATCAATCGCCGTTCGTATACTGGTGAGCCACTCCATTGCCGCGCCTCCTTTCCCTGATGGGATGATTATATCCGGCAAAA
>CADAPN010000053.1 GCA_902789835.1 Oscillospiraceae bacterium | reverse complement strand
GCATGATGATCAGCAGATCCACCGGCTCATGACTCATGAGGGTGGAGTAGATCACGTCCAGGCCGGACATGCATTCGTGCAGCGGATCGTCAAAGACCGAGGTTCGGCCGGAAAGCCCCTCTTCGAGGACGAGATAATCCTCGCCCAGCGCCTTCTGCAGCAGGCAGGTCCAGCGCTCGCCCTCATTGAAGCGGTCGCCGCCGTCGGCGCAGTCCTTCGGATCGGCGCAGTAGCCGTGGGTATTGGAATCGCCGAAGCAGACAATATGTTTCTTCATTTCACGACCTCCGGCAGAGAGGCCGCGACGGCGGACTGGCCGACACGGCGGAACTTTTCATCCGGGAGTGCGAGGCGCAGCGAAGCTGCGAGTTCGGGATACTCATCCGCCAGAACCGCTTTGCAGGTATCGAGCAGGACATCGCCGCCCTTCCCGGACATGACTCGGCCGAGAAGAAGGAGATTCTCACAGCCGTACAGGGCGTTGTAATAATACAGGGTGTGGGCCAGATAGCAGCCGATGCTGCGGTAGACTCTGACGGCACGTTCATCCCCCTCTTCCATGAGCTTCTGGACGACCTTGAGCTTCTCAGCGGGGGAGAGGGAGGCATCCAGCTCAATCCCGGCGGCGGGCGCCAGCTTGATGACGCCGTCCTGGGAGAAGTACTTCACGCCGCAGCCGATGTCGCCGCTCCACTCATCCTCCATGGCGGCGGGGTTGGCGTCCACCGGGACGAAAGCCAGCTCGTTCAGCCAGCCGGTAATCCGCCCCTGGGCGTCGACAAAGCCGACGGCTTCACTGGTGCCCATGGCGATGCCGAGGACGTTGTTGGCCTCCAGGCTCATGGCCCCGGCCAGGGCGGTGACATCGCCGTCGTTGATGACGGAGAAGGGAATATCCGGGCCGAAGGTGTCGGTGATGGCACGGATATAGATGTCCTTGACCTTCTTTTCATACAGCTCCTGAGGAACCTTCAGGAACAGAGAGGCGTTCATGGTGCGGTTGTTGATATAGATGCCGGCGGAAGAGACGCCGACCGCATCCACCCGGGGAAGATGTTCGGCGGCGGATTTCAGTGCGGCCACGATCCCGTCATAGTGATAATCCGGATCCGCGGTGGTCTTCGGGAACCAGACGACCTCTTCGGAATAAACAGGCTCCCCGTCGATCACGGCGGAGACCTTGCGGTCACTGCCGCCGGCGTCAAAACCGATCCTGCAGCCGTCCAGATGCCCGCCGATGGCCTTGGGCTCGTCATGGGGGTCCGGAAGCCGATCGACGGAAACCACCTCGAAGGGATGCTCAAAGACCTTGGCCATGAAGTCGGCGTCAAAGGCCTGCTGTCCTCCCTCACGGTAGGTGTCCTTCAGATATGCGCAGATTTCTTCATCCCCGCAGACAAGGACCCGGAAACCGCCCTTCATCCAGAGAAGGGTTTTGACAAGGCGCTCAACATAATAGCGGTCGGCGTCCGCCCTCTCCGCGGTGCCGTGGATGAACGTGCGGACAGAGGCCATCTGACCGCCGGCACGCTCGACGGCGATACCGATGGGCTTTTTGGCATCGGCAAGAAAGGCATCGTTAAAACGCTGCAGCGGGTAAAAATCCGGGTCCAGCTCGGGAATGTTCTTCAGATTGACTTCAATTCCGTATCGGTTCATCAGGATCCCTCCGGTTCAGAAATAATATTGAAAGGCGCAGTGCCGAGCCCGGGGCGGAGACAGAAGCTTCGCCTCATGCGGTTCAACAAATGCGCTGCTGCGGTCATTATAGCATCTCTTTGTGAGTCTGTCATCCTCTTTTTGAACGGAAATTTCAAATAATATTTCTGTTGAAATTTTCTTTCATTGCTGGTACACTGTAAAGCATGAGAAGATCCTATCTGATCAGAAGTCAGAGCTGCGATATACTTTTTAATAAGGAGCGGATGAGAACGATGGACGAAAGCACGAAGAAAAAACTGCTGGAGAGCAGAGCCTGGATCCGGGAGGAGCTGGAGCGCTGCACGGAATTCTGGCTGAAAAACGGCATGGACCCCGTCAACGGCGGTGTGTATACCTGCCTTGACCGGGAGGGAAAGGTTTTTTCCACGGACAAGAGCGTGTGGATGCAGGGACGTTGCGGCTGGATCTTTTCCTGGCTGTGCCATCTTTACGGCGCGAAGGACGAGTGGCTGCAGGCGGCGAAGAGCTGCCTGGACTTTATGGAAGCCCACTGCATCAACCGTGAGGCGGGCGATCGCATGTATTTCACCGTGACCGCGGACGGAAAGCCGCTTCGTCAGAGAAGGTACTGCTTCTCCGAGGCCTTCTATGCCATGGCAAATGCGGAATACTACGGTGTCACCGGTGAGAAGGAATGCCTTCTCCGCGCCCGTAGAGCCTATGATCTCTATTGGAACCTCAACCACGGCATGCCGGATCCCACCGGCCTCGGCCCAAAGACCGTTCCGGAGACCCGCAGCGGCAGAGCCTTCGGCATCCCGATGATCTACCTGAATGTCACCTCGGTGCTGATGCGCGTCGACCTGGAGCAGAAGGCGCTGTACGAAGAAAGGGCGGCCTCCTGCGTGGAGGACATTTTCCGCTATCATGTGAAGGACGACCTGGGCTGCATCCTGGAGAACGTCGGCCCCAAAGGGGAAGCGCGTCTGGATGTGACCGAGGGCAGGATCGTCAATCCGGGCCACGATATCGAAGGCGTCTGGTTCCTGCTTGAGCACGCCAAACGCACCGGAGACGTGGAACTGGTGGAGAAGGCGGAGACCATCTTCAACCGTGCCATCAACGCCGGCTGGGACAAGGAATACGGCGGCCTTCTGTACTTTATCGACTGCCTGGGCAGACCGCCCGAGGCCTATGAGCATGACATGAAGCTCTGGTGGCCGCATGACGAGATTCTGATCTCCTCGATGATGCTTTACCGGGATACCGGGAAGAAGGAGTATCTCGACTGGTTCTTTAAGACGCTGGACTACTGCAAAACTTATTTCTCAGACCCCGAATTCGGTGAGTGGTACGGCTATCTGCGGCGTGACGGTAAACCGACAGAGCCGCCCTGCAAGGGTTCCACGTTCAAAGGCCCCTTCCATCTGCCGCGCATGCTGAGCATGGTTGACGTGATGATGGGAGAGCTTCCGGAACTGAAGTAAGGAGGAAGCGGGATGCCTCTGAGCAGCGTCAATGTCATCGACAAAATCAGCGAGGAATACTATGACCTGACTACAGCGGAGAAAAAGGCCGCTGACTATGTGCTGCGCCATCCGCGGGAGAGCCAGTTCCTCTCCATTGCCGAACTTGCAGAGGAGAGCGGTGTGGCGGAGGCAACCATCTCGCGCTTCTGCCGCAGGCTTGGATACAAGGGGTACAACGCCTTTAAGCTGGCGATTGCCAATTCCACTGCACGGCAGCGTTCCGGAACGGAGGATCTTTCCGGGCAGATTGAGCTGTCCGACAGCCTGGAGGACATGTGTCGCAAGCTGTATTCCGCGGATATGGCGGCGATGACAGAAACCCTGAATCTCATCAACCCTGATCAGATCCGGACGGCTGTCCGGCTCCTGGCCAACGCGGATAAAGTTCTGTGCATGGGCCAGGGAGGGTCCATGGTGATGGCCGAAGAGGCAGCGCATCTTTTCTCCACCGTGAGCGGAAAGTTCTTCCCGGTGAAGGACTCGCACATGCAGATCATTGCAACCGCGAATCTGGGTCAACAGGATGTTCTGCTGTTCTTTTCCTACTCCGGGGCTACCCGCGACCTGCTGGAAGCGCTTGCCGTGGCACGAGAGCAGCGGGCACGGATCATTCTTGTGACCCGCTTTGCGAGATCGCCGGGAGCGGAATATGCGGATCTCGTTCTGTGCTGCGGTTCAAACGAGGGACCGCTTCAGCTCAGCTCCGTCCCGGCAAAGATCGCCCAGCTTTTCCTGCTGGACGTACTGTTCTCCGAATACTGCCGGCAGGACCTGGACTGCTGCAGCGCCGCGCGGGAGCGGGTGGCATCCGCCTTGGCGGAGAAACATCTGTAATCAAACTGAAATGACGAAGAGACTGAAAATAAATTTCAGATTCTTCGTCATTTTGCATAGAAGAAGATGATGATTTTTGTGAAAAATGTAAAAATAATTTTCAGAAGCGGTAAAAACTGAAAAAAAGTTTCAAATAGTGATTGACAATCGGCTGTCTCTCAGGTAAAATCAGAATCAACAGAGGACGGATCAGGACGCAGTGACGTCTGCCTCCGTCGGAAAACACGGCTGCTCTTCCCCGGATTATTACACGCGGATGCGTGCGATAATAAACCGTATCAATAATTTAAAAGGAGGAAACCCATGAAAAAGAAACTCGCACTTCTGCTCGCGCTGGTGATGATCGTTGCGCTGGCAGTCCCCGTCTCCGCTTCTGCCGAACCGGCCGAGTCCATTACCCTGTGGACCTACCCCATCGGCAACTGGGGTGACGAAGCCACGGTCAAAGAGCTGACCGACGCTTTCACCGCGGAAACCGGTATCGCGGTCACGGTTGAGTACCTGACCTATGCCGACGGCGACGACAAAGTCAACACCGCCATCACCGCCAAGCAGGCTCCCGACCTGATCATGGAAGGACCCGAGCGTCTTGTCTCCAACTGGGGCGCCAACGGCTACATGGTCGACATCAGCGATCTGTTTGACGACACCGACAAGAGCGAAATCAACGCTGCTGCCCTCAAGGCCTGCTTCGCTCCCGACGGCGCCGCCTATGAGTATCCGCTGGTCATGACCGCTCACTGCATGGCGGTGAACGTCAACGCGCTGGAAGAAGCCGGCGTGAAGGATCTTGTCGATCTTGAGAACCACACCTGGACCACCGAGCAGTTCTTCGAAGTGGTCAAAGCCCTCAATGAGACCTACGGCATTGTCGGTGCGGTCTACTGCAACGGCCAGGGCGGCGACCAGGGCACCCGCGCACTGGTGAACAACCTCTACGGCGGCACCTTCACCAACGAAGAGCACACCGCCTACACCTGGGATAACGAGAAGAACATCGAGGCCCTCAAGGCGCTCTATGACACGGAAGGCATCGACTATGATCCCTCCATCGTCGGCGGCGACGAGATTGCCAACTTCTACAACGGCATCTTCAAGATGGCCTTCTGCTGGAACATTGCCCAGCAGCTCAACCCGAACTCTGCCGGCACCGGTGCAGGCCTCACCATGAGCGGTGATGAAATCGGCTTCATGGCCTTCCCGTCTCAGGACGGCGTGGCTGCTCTGCAGGGCGGCATCTGGGGCTTCGGCGTGTTCAACAACGGCGACGATGCCAAGATCGAAGCGGCCAAGACCTTCATCAAGTACATGTGCGACAGCGAGCACACGGTTGAAGCCGTTCGTGCCTCCAACTTCTTCGCGGCGCGCTCCGCTGCCGAAGGAACGGACCTCTCCACCGTCTGGGCTGACAACGAGATCATGAACGAGTACACCAAGCTCATGCCGATGCTGGGTGACTACTATCAGGTTACCACCGGCTGGGCCGCTGCCCGTACCGCATGGTGGAACATGCTCCAGCAGGTCGGCGCCAGCGACGGCAGTGTCGAAGCCATCACGGCTGCGGTCAACGACTTCTGCGGCCAGGCCAACGCCGCGGCTGCAGGCTGATTTCGTCCCTGAACAAACCTGAGCCTGAAATGGGTTGCGCACCCCCTGCCGCATGCGCGGCAGGGGGTGTGTTCTCCGATATCACAGGTATGAGCGGCCTTTGGCGGCTTCATACATCATGATTCATGTGAGGTGCAGAGAATGACACAAACCATGAGCCCGGCACTGCGGCGCAGAGAAACCATCTCCGGTTATCTGTTTCTGCTGCCCAGCCTGGTCTTCTTTGTTGGCTTCGTCGTTGTGCCGATGGTGATGTGCGTCATCACAAGCTTCTTCGACGCGAATATGAATGCCAATACGCCCGACGTTTTCATCGGGTTTGCAAACTACAAAGAACTCTGGCAGGACAGGGTCTTCCTGAAAGCATTGAGAAACACCTTTATCATCGTGCTGGTCAGCGTCCCTGTTGTCTGCATTTTCTCGCTGTGGGTTGCATCCGCCATCTATCAGATGAAAGAGTTCGCGCTCAGCTTCTATCGGGTGGTCTTCTACCTCCCGGTGGTCACCGGATCCGTCGCGGTTACGGTGGTATGGAAGTGGATGTATAACAACTACTACGGCATCTTCAACTATCTTCTGAAGGGCGCCGGCGTCATCTCCAAGAACATCAACTGGCTCGGCGACCCGAAGTACGCGCTGGGCTGCATCATTATCATCCTGCTGACGACCTCCGTCGGCCAGCCCATTGTCCTCTATGTGTCGGCGCTCTCCAACGTGGATTCGACGCTGGTAGAGGCGGCGGAAGTGGACGGCGCGACGAATCTGCAGGTCTTCTGGCGGATCAAATGGCCGCAGATCATGCCGACCACGCTGTATATTCTGGTGATTACGACCATCAACTCCTTCCAGTGCTTTGCGCTGATCCAGCTGCTGACCAGCGGCGGACCGAACTACGCGACAGAGACCGTCATGTACTACATCTACTATACGGCGTTCAAACTGTACCGCTTCGGGTACGGCAACGCGATGGGCGTGGTTCTGGCCATCTTTATCGCATTGCTCTCGGCGCTGCAGTTCCGCCTGGCAAAAGAAAGCTGAGGTGACGGAAAATGACGAGTAAAGACAATGGCAGAAGCATGGGCTACAAGATCTTCTCGGTCGTGGTCCTGATCATCCTCGCGTTTCTCTTCATCTTCCCGCTGTACTGGATTATCACCGGCGCGCTGAAGCCGCCTGCCGCCATCAACTCTCCCAAGCCTCAGTGGTGGCCGAGTGAGTTTACGCTTCGCAACTTCCAGGTGCTCTTCTCCAAGCGGAGCGCCCCCCTGTTCCAGTTCGGATCCATGGTGGGACCGACCGTTCCGGCGGCCATCCGCTGGATGGTAAACACGGTGTTCATGGCCGTTATGGCGATGATCCTGACCTGCATCACGGCGGCCATGGCGGGCTATGCCCTGGCAAAGAAGCGCTTCATCGGCAGATATCTGATCTTCAGCCTCATTGTGGCGGCCATGGCGCTGCCGAAGCAGGTCATCCTGATCCCGCTGATCCGGGAGATGAGTGCGCTCGGGCTGTATGACAACATCTGGGCGGTGATCTTCCCGACGGTCGGCTGGCCCTTCGGTGTGTTTCTGATGAAACAGTTTTCGGAGAGTATCCCCGGAGAAATGCTGGAAGCGGCGCGTATTGACGGCGCCAGCGAGTTTATGACCTTCACCAGCATTGTTGTTCCGATGATCAAGCCGGGCATCGGTGCGCTGGCCATCTTCACGTTTATCAACAGCTGGAACGACTATTTCATGCAGCTGATTATGCTGACCAGCAGTTCAAACCTCACCATTTCCCTCGGCATCGCGACCATGCAGGCGGAAAACTCCACCGACTACGGTCTGATCATGGCAGGCGCAGCCCTGGCGGCGGTCCCGATCATCATTGTCTTCCTGATCTTCCAGAAGTACTTTACCAAGGGAATCACGATGGGCGCGGTCAAAGGCTGAAGCACAGACTTGAGAACAATCTTTCTCCCCGCCTGCGGCGGGGAGAAACACAGCCCCGGACATCCCGGCAGATGTTGCCGGGGGCTAATCTGCAGAAAACGGAGAAAGAATCGAATGAGAGAGAATCTGAACAAGTATCAGGGCATTTTCCCGGCGTTCTATGCCTGCTATGATGAAGCGGGTGCCGTATCGGCCGAAGCGACACGCGCGCTGACCGAGTATCTGATCGGCAAGGGCGTGCAGGGCCTGTATGTGGGCGGTTCGTCCGGCGAGTGCATCTATCAGTCCGTAGCGGAGCGGAAGCTTGTGCTTGAAAACGTCATGGCGGCTGCCAAAGGACGCATTGTCGTCATCGCGCATGTGGCCTGCAACAATACGGCCGACAGTATGGAGCTGGCAGCGCACGCCGAAAACCTCGGCGTCGACGCGATTGCGGCAATCCCGCCGATCTACTTCCATCTGCCGGATCGGGCGATGGCAAAGTACTGGAACGACATTTCGTCCGCGGCGCCGAACACCGACTTTATCATTTACAACATCCCCCAGCTGGCAGGCGTGGCGCTTTCGAGCAGCCTTCTGCGCACCATGCTGGAGAATCCGCGGGTCATCGGCGTGAAGAACTCGTCCATGCCCGTTCAGGATATCGAGATGTGGCGTGACGAAGGCGCCATCGTCTTCAACGGCCCGGATGAGCAGCTGCTTTCCGGTCTGGCGGCCGGTGCCGTCGGCGGCATCGGCGGGACCTATGCGGCTATGCCGGAACTGTACCTGAAGATCTATGAGCTGACCCAGGCGGGAAAAATCGCCGAGGCGAGAGAAATTCAGGACGCCTGCTGCCAGATGATCTATAAGATGTGCTCCGGTCAGGGCAACATGTATGCCATGATCAAGGCCATCATCCGCGAGATGGGCGGACCGGATGCCGGCGGCGTGCGCGCCCCGCTCTACCCGCTGCAGGAGAGTGATCTCCCCATCGCGAAGGAGACCGCGAAGCAGATTACGGAACTGATTACAAAATACTGCTGACGGGTGCAGGATCAGAAAAATTCGGAAATGGCCTGATGATCAGGCCATTTCTGCTGTAAGGAGAATCCAGAATGAGATTTAAGAACGCAATGGTATTTCTGGCGGACGAGGGCTTCGTGCGGGCCGGGTTTGCCGTCGAGAACGGCGTCTTCCGCGAGATCCGAAAGGGAGAGGGACCGGAGGACGGCATGGATCTGCAGGGACAGTATGTGATCCCCGGCCTGATCGACATTCACACCCACGGGAACTCCGGGGCGGACTTCTCGGACGGAGACTATGAAGGTCTGAAAAAAATGGCACGGTATCTGGCGGAGAACGGCGTGACCGGCTTCGCGCCGGCGTCAATGACGCTGCCCTACGAGGTGCTGGAGACTGCTTATCTCACGGCAAAGCGCCTGCGGGACGAGAAGCCGGAGGGCTGTGCGGCGCTGCTTGGTATCAACATGGAGGGCCCCTTCTTCTCCGAGAAGAAAAAGGGAGCGCAGAACGGCGCCTATCTGCGGAATCCCGACTGGGAGGCCTTCCGGCATCTGTATGAAATCTCCGACGGGCTGATCCGGATCGCCGACCTGGCGCCGGAGCTTCCCGGCGCGGTGGCGTTTACCGAAAAAGCCTCGAAGCTCTGTACGGTATCGGTGGCACATACGGACGCAAGCTATGAAGAGGCCAGAGCGGTCTACGCGGCAGGCGCGACCCACCTGACCCATCTCTACAACGCCATGCCGGGGATTCATCACCGCAAACCCGGCGTCATCGGGGCGGCCTCGGAGTGTGAGCAGGTCTATGCAGAACTGATCTGCGACGGCCAGCATGTCCATCCCAGTGCGGTACGGATGGCGTTTTGCCTCTTCCCGGAGCGGATCTGCCTGATCTCGGACGCGCTGCGTTGCTGCGGCATGCCCGACGGCCAATACACGCTCGGCGGGCAGGATGTCTTCCTGAAGGACGGGATTGCCCGTCTGGAGGACGGGACCATCGCAGGCTCGGCGGCGACGCTGTATCAGTGCATGCAGAACGCGGTGCGCTTCGGTATCCCGCGGGACGAGGCCATCCGGTCGGCGACGATCCATCCGGCCATGCAGCTGGGCTGCGCAGACCGTGTCGGCTCCATCGCGGTCGGAAAACAGGCGGACTTCGTCATCTGTGATGCGGAGCTGAACCGGAAAGAGGTCTGGCTGCGCGGAGAAAAGTGCTGCTGACAGGGCCGATAAAACGAAGTTAACAGTTTGTTGATTTCCGGTTTAGAATTCGGGGATATAATACAGCCTGCGGTTTCGGCCGCAGGTTGTTTCTTTACGGGCGAACGAGGGATGAAAAAATGGATCTGAAACTGTTGAACGATAAAAAAACATCGTGGGTTTTCCGGGTGATCCGGTGGCTGGTATGGCTCTTCTCGCCGAAGTATCAGCTGGAGGGAACAGAGAATCTGCCCGATGAACCCTGTGTCATCGTCGGAAACCACAGTCACATGTACGGCCCGATCATGGGCGAACTCTACACCCCGGTCAGGCACTATGTCTGGTGCGCGGGAGAGATGATGAAGCGGGAAGAGGTTGCGGCCTATGCCTACCGGGACTTCTGGTCCGGGAAGCCGAAAGGGACCCGATGGTTCTACCGCATTCTGAGCCACCTGATCACACCGCTGGCGCTGTGCGTGTTCAATAACGCCCATACCATCGCAGTCTACCATGATACACGCCTGATCACGACCTATCGGGAATCGATCGAGAAGCTGAAGGAAGGCTACAGCATGGTGATTTTCCCGGAATGCTACGATGAGCACAACAACATCGTGCATGAGTTCCAGGACAAGTTCATCGACCTTGCCCGCTTCTACTACAAAAAGACCGGAACTGAACTAAATTTCGTCCCAATGTATCTTGCACCGAAGCTGAAAAAAGCGTATTATGGAAAACCGATTCACTTCCGCGCAGACGCGGACATCAAGAGCGAGCGCAAGCGGATCTGCGGCGAACTGATGGACGCCATTACGGAGATGGCGGTGTCGCTCCCGGAGCATACGGTGATTCCGTATCCGAATATCTCTGCCCGACATTACGGGAAAAACATTCCTCTCGAGGTATATCATCATGAGCAAATTGAAGAAAAAACCGGTTGATTACAGTGGCTTCTCCCTGCGAAGGCTGAACGAGCCGCGCTTTTCGCATGTAAAGCTGCTGGGCGGCTGGATCTTTTACTTCGTCATGTATTTTATCACGGAAAACCTGATCCCGCGGGAGGCCTGCCACCCGATCCACTGTGCGCTGGACGATCTGATCCCGTTCAATGAATTCTTCCTGATCTTCTATGTGGGCTGGTACGCCTTCGTCTTTGGGGCCCTGGCTTATACCTTCTTCTATGATGTTGAGAATTTCAGTATGTGCTCTATCCCAGCCGCCAGGATCTGCGGCCGGAGGTCTTCGAGCGGGAAAACGTGCTCACGGCCCTGATGGCGTTTATCTACTCCTTTGACACCAGCACCGGCGTGTGCCCGTCCCTGCATGTGGGCTACTCCCTGGGGATTGTCTCTGTGGCGCTGAAGGACCGCAGTCTCCCGCTGGGGTGGAAGATCGGCATCGGCGTGTTCGCGTTTATGGTCTGCCTGGCGGTGTGCTTTGTCAAGCAGCATTCGGCGCTGGACGTGTTCTGGGCGCTGCCGATGTGCCTGGTGGCGGAGATCATCACCTATGGCAAAGACTACTGGCTGCCGCGCCTCAAAAACGGGCAGGTCAGCAAACAGACCGTATGAATTGTACTCACCGGATGAAACGGATGAAGGGTCCGTTTCATCCGGCGCTTTGATTTCGGGAAGATAGGGGAGAACACACCATGGGAGAAAACGAACTGCTGAAGCGGGCCGAGGAGCTCTGCCGACGGAGCGAGCGGAGCGGAAAACCGGCCGCCACCGCCTTCCTGACCCCGGCGGAACAGATGCTGCTGCGGGAGAAAATACACCCGGACCGGGGAACAAGAATGTGCTTCTACGGCGGCTATGAAGGCAGCGAGCGCAGTATCGCGGTGTTTCTTTCGGAAGAGGACGCGGAGGAAGAGCGGAAGGTGCCGGGAGCGGACCTGATTTGTGCCGTCCGCTTCAAGGCGTATTTTGGTGAACCGGGGCATCGGGATTATCTCGGTGCGCTTCTGGCCTCCGGCATTGTAAGAGACCGGCTCGGGGATATCCTGATCGACGGGGCCGAGACCACGGTGTTCTGCCTGCCGGGGATCTGCGGGCACCTGCTGACGGTGGACCGGATCGGAAGAGTCAGCGTAAAGGCCGAGGAAATACCTCTCGATGAGGTGAAGGTTCCGAAACGGGAAACCAAAAAGAAAAGCTTTTCGGTGATGAGCATGCGCCTGGATGCCGTGGCGGCGGGGATGTTCAACCTCTCCCGGACCGCCTGCGCCAAACAGATCAGCGAGGGAAACGTGAGCCTCAACTACAGTGTCTGCATGAAAACGGACGCAGCGGTGGGGGAGGGGGACGTGATCTCGCTGCGCGGCAAAGGGAAAGGAACGGTCAGCGGCCTGGGGGGCAATTCCCGGAAAGGGAGGCAGTTTGTCGAAGCGGAGATTCTGCTCTGAAGCCGCCGGGCCTGTGAAACCGGACCGGAAGGAAGAAACGAAGGAAACAGGGCAACGGGGGACTTGACGGAGAGGCCGCTTGCTGTTATCATCATACAACTACACAACATAGAGAAGAGACTGATTTATGAACCTGTTTCAGAGCGTGGATATGCGGGTGGGCCATCCGGTTACCCAGATCGTCCGTTTTGCGATCCCGATGCTGCTGGGGAACATTGCCCAGCAGCTGTATAATACAGTGGACAGCATCATCGTCGGACGCTTTGTCGGCGACAACGCCCTGGCGGCGGTCGGCAGCGCGGGGCCGCTGCTGAACCTGATGTTGGTGCTGTTCATGGGGATCTCCGTGGGCGCGAGCATTATGGTTTCCCAGTATTTTGGCGCCGGCATGAAGGAAGACCTGGGCAAGACCATCGGCTGCTGCATTACGCTGACGGGGGTTGCGTCGCTGTTCATCATGATTGTCGGGCCCCTGATGGCGGGACCGCTGCTTCGCCTGCTGAACACGCCGGAGAGCGTCATCGGCTGGTGCCAGTCGTACCTGACGATCATCTTCCTCGGCATCGCGGGCGGCGGATATTATAACATCATGAGCGGTGTCATGCGCGGTCTCGGCGACTCGGCTTCCGCGCTGGTCTATCTGCTGGTGGCAACCGGCGTGAACATCGTGCTGGACTATGTGTTTGTGGCAAAGTTCGGCATGGGGGTTCCCGGCGTGGCCTGGGCGACCGTGATTGCGCAGGTCATCTCGGCCGTCCTCGCACTGCGGAAGATTGTGCGGATGACGGACCTGTTCCAGCTCAAAAAAGAATACCTCCGGCCGGAGAAGCGTTTTGTCAGCTCGCTTGTGCGGCTGGGCCTGCCCTCGGGAGTGACCCAGGCGATCTTCTCCATGTCGATGATCATTGTCCAGTCGCTGACCAACAGCTTCGGGGAGCAGTTCATCGCCGCCAACGTCATCGTCATGCGCATTGACGGCTTTGTCATGCTGCCGGCGTTTTCCCTGGGCACCGCGATGACGACCTTTGCCGGCCAGAACATCGGGGCGGGAAAGATGGATCGGGTGCTGCAGGGGGCAAGACAGGGGACGCTGACCGCCATGGGAGTCTCGGCGGTGATAACGGCGCTGATCCTGCTCTTCGGACGGAGCCTGATGGCGGTCTTCACCGAAACGCCGGAGCTGATCGATCTGAGCTATCGAATGATGCAGATTCTGGCCGCCGGATATATCGCCATGGAAGTGACCCAGTGCCTCTCCGGCATCATGCGCGGCGCGGGGGACACGGTGACCCCGATGTGGATTGCGATCATCAACACGGTGATCGTGCGGGTGCCGCTGGCCTACGGTCTGGTGGCCCTGTCCAAGACGCCGGAGCTGCCGCAGGGGAACTGCGCCATGATGTATGTCTCCCTGCTGGTCACCTGGATTATCGGCGCGACCATCACCTTCGTTCTGTATCGGACCGGAAAGTGGAAACGGAAGGCCAACATCGTCGGCGCATGACCGGCGTCGACCGGGGAGGGGAGAAACCATGGGAGAACTGCTGCTGTTTAACATTCAGGATCCGGAGAAGAAAACCGCGATCCGTCTGACCTCACTTCGGCTGGGCCTGAGCTGCCGGGAGATCCCGCCGGAACGGCAGGGCGAGACACTGGAAGCGCTTCTGAGCGGTGAGGCGGCGGATCCGGCACAGCCGGAAGGAGAAGCGTTTGCCGATGAACTGATGCTGATGCACGCCCTGGCCCAGGAAGAATTCCACGAACTGCTGGATACCCTGCGCCGTGAGGGGCAGAGCGTCCGCCTGAAGGCCGTGGTTACCGAGCACAACCGCAAGTGGACCGCGCGTCGCCTGCACCGTGAGCTCTGCGCCGAAGAGCAGGCCATGCAGCGCTGGAAACAGCAGAACCGGAACAAAACGCATAAGAAAAAGTAGCTGCCGGGCGGACCGGAGCCGACGGGGCGCTCTTCCGGAACGCGGAATGACGGGAAAACAATCCATAGAACAGAAAGCGGCAGGCCTGCCGGAAGCAGGCCCGCCGCTTTGCACACTCAGATCCCGATGCGGCCGTAATTCAGGTTGTCCGCAACCGCGTCCACATCGGCCTCGGACAGAATATCATCGCCCTGGATGTGCATCTCGAAGAAAGAATTGGAAAGATAGACATACAGGAACGCTTCTTTCTCCTTCTGCAGGATGATCAGCTCCGTGCCGTCCGGAGCGGTATGGGTCCGGACCAAAAACTGTTCCGGATCTGTGATCCGAGAGACGACCTCCCTGCCGCTGGACAGGGTTGCGTACATGGAGTTGTAGCCGTAGCAGTTCACGTGCCGTCCGTCTGACAGCTCCTGATCATAGCTGATGCAGAAGGTTCCCTCGTCGAAATAGTACACCTTGTCAAAGCCCCAGGGAATTTCCCGGAATAATCCTCCGCTGCAGCCGGCCGCCGAAATGCGATCACAAAGCTCACGGTCTGTGAGAAAACGGGGATCGCTGGTATCGGTTTGGAGACTGGTCCCGTGCTGGGCGTTGAACTCCGCGTCCATCTTTTCTGTTGTCTCTTTGCTCCATAGAAGCGTCTGGCCGCGGCGCAGACGCAGCCCGTACTTCGCGGCGATTGCTTCCAGCTTTGCCGCTTCCGTTTCGTTGTGAATGTCGTAGTTGAAATCGTAGTCCCCGTAGG
>CADAPN010000052.1 GCA_902789835.1 Oscillospiraceae bacterium | reverse complement strand
CAGCGGCATTCGGCGTTCGACCCGGCTGTCCGTGTGGCCTCAGCTGCCTTTAAGCAGCGGTCGTATCTTGCTTCGGATAAACTCTATCCAATTGAGATGCTTAACATTAACATGATTTGAGATCAGTGTCAAGTATGAAATTGTACCAAAATGCAGGTATTTTGAGGCAATTTCTCCGATGTTTTTCGTTCTTCTGCAATAGAAGGGAAAAATCCATTTTCCCCTTGTGAGTTTAACGGATTTGTGGTATTTTATAAGAACATGTTCAGCGTCATTTTACGGAGGAAACCATTCTTATATGAAAATTGTTGTTTTAGGCGGGGGCGTCAGCACGGAACGGAATGTTGCCCAGGTTACGGCGACTTCGGTCTGTCAGGCGCTGCGCCGTCGCGGTCACCAGGCGATCTATGTGGATATGTTTCTCGGCATGGAGAAAAAACGTGATCGAGATCTGCGCCATGGCCGACTGTGTGTTTCTCGGCCTGCACGGAAAGGACGGCGAAGACGGCAAGATTCAGGCGATTCTTGAAATGAGCGGAGTACCGTATACGGGTTCCGGCCCGCTCGCGAGCGCTCTGGCCATGAACAAGGCAATGGCAAAGCGCGTCCTGATGCCGTGCGGCATACGCACGCCGGCCTGGCAGGAGATCATTTATGAGAAAGAGGACATTCCGCGTCTGTCCGAGACGCTTTCGGTCCCCTGCGCAGTGAAAATCATCAACGGCGGAAGTTCCATCGGTGTGGAGCTCCCGGAGACCAGGGAAGAACTGAAGCTTGCACTGGAAAAGATCCTGGAATACGGGAACCATGTCATCGTGGAAGAGAAAATCTACGGGCGCGAGATGACCGTCCCCGTGCTGGATGGACGCGCCCTGAGCCCGATTGAGGTGGTGCCGCCGGAGGGAACCGAGTTTGACTATGTCGCCAAGTACCAGAGCGGCGCCCTCGGCGCACAGGAAATCTGTCCGGCGAATATTACCCCGGAGGAGGACCGGCTTCTGAGAGAGGCGGCGGAGAAGGTTCAGAAGGAACTGGACCTGCGTGTCTATTCCCGCTCCGATTATATCCTGGACAGGGAGGGAAATGTCTGGTTCCTCGAGGTCAACACCCTTCCGGGGATGACCCCGAACAGCCTGATCCCGAAAGCGGCCCGGGTCGAAGGCCTCGGCTATGACGAGCTCTGTGAGAAGATCGTGATGCTCTCCATGAAGGAACATCGGGACAAATTCTTGATGTATTTGGCCGGAATATGAGTAAAATAGTCATCAGATTGTAACTGGAACGCAAGTGACTTGAAGGTGAGCATCTATGAGGCAAAAATTGATGCAGTTCATGATCGGTCGGAACGGCAATGACGAATTAAACCGTTTCCTGCTGGCCGTGGATATGGTTTTGATTCTGCTGTCGGTCATTTTCAGCAGGGGGATCGGCCGCGTCCTCTCGCCCATTGCGCTTGTTTTGCTTGGATTTACCTACTATCGGATGCTTTCCAGAGATCTGATTCGGCGCAGTGACGAGAATGCCAGGTATTTCCGGCTGAGAGAACGTTTTCTCGGCATGATCCGCGTCCGGAAGGAACAGTGGGTCCAGAGGAAGGATTACAAGTTCTTTGTCTGTCCGGCCTGTAAGGCGACACTGCGTGTGCCGAAGGGTCGCGGAAAGATCAAGATTGTCTGCCGGAAATGCGGCAATTCCTTTATGGGCAAATCCTGAAGCGCGGGTGAGCTGAGTGTTCGGATATCTGACCGCGGACCGCGGGCATCTGACCCCGGAAGAAGACGCGCGATACCGTGCCGCTTACTGCGGGCTGTGTCGGTCCCTGCGAAGCCGGTGGGGCGGGCTCAGCGGCTTTACGCTGAATTACGACCAGTGTTTTCTGATTCTGCTGCTCCAGTCGCTTTACGAGGCGGAAGAGAGAAACGGGGAAGAAACCTGTGTGCGGCATCCGGTCAAACCGCATTCCTGGTGGCAGAGCGAATATACCGATTATGCCGCCGACATGAATGTCGCGCTGAGCTATCTGAAGCTGCAGGACGACTGGGAAGATGACGGAAGTCTGACCGCTCTTGCGGCATCAAGGGCCATGAAGGGCGCTTATGAGAGAATATCCGCGCGTTACCCGCGGCAGTGCAGCGCGATGAAAGACGCGGTTCTTGCTCTGCGAGAGATCGAAAAGAACGGAGACGAGGACCCGGACGGCGCCGCGGAGACCTTCGCCGGATTGATGGCGGAGGTTTTTGCATATCGGGACGACCACTGGAGTGATACCCTGCGCCGCTTCGGCGCCGCACTGGGGCGCTTCCTTTATATTATGGACGCCTGCATGGACCTGGATCAGGACGCGATCCGAAACCGCTTTAATCCCTTCCGGAGATATTACGGCCTTGCGGACAACGGAAAGCGTTTTTCAGATATCCTGCAAATGCTCCTGGGGGAATGTCTGCTGTATTTTGACCGGCTCCCGCTGGTGGAAGACGTCGGAATACTGAAGAACATTCTCTGCCTCGGGCTATGGACACAGTTTAATCAAAAATTCGACATCGATAAGGACGACGAACATGGTATCGGATCCGTATAAAGTTCTGGGCGTTTCCCGGGATGCCAGTGATGAGGAAATCAAAAAGGCTTATCGGGACCTGACAAAAAAATACCACCCGGATCTGAATCCGGGGGACGAACACGCCGCTCAGATGATGAATGATGTCAACGCCGCCTATGACCAGATCAAGAACGGTACGGCACAGCAGCAGTACGCCGGGAGCGGCGGAACCCAGTATCAGTATCAATATCAGCAGTACGCCGATCCTTTCAGCGGCTACCGAGATCCCTGGGGCTATTCCTGGAACAGCTGGCAGGGAACACAGCAGCAGACCGAACGCGTGGAATACACGGCCGCGAAAAACTACATCCGAAACGGCATGTATCAGGAGGCCCTGAACGCGCTTTCCTCCGTCCCTGTCTCGGAACGGGACGGAAAGTGGTACTATCTCTGCGCCGGGGCGAACATGTACCTCGGAAAAAAAATCGCCGCGCTGGATGCGGCCAAAAGGGCGGTTGAGATCGAGCCCGACAACGAGGAATACAGAAGGCTTCTGGAACAGCTGCAAAGCGGCGGGGACTTCTATAACAATTACCGCGTCAACTACTCCTCCGGCCTCCGCACAGACCGCCTGTGTATGACGCTCTGCGCGGCAAATCTCTGCCTGGGACCGTTCTGCAGAACCGGGGTTATCTGCTGCTGATGATTCTCAAAGAAAGAGATCCGAGAAAGAAACAATCCGGCCCGTTATGGGCCGGATTTCTGTGTTTTCGGAGGCTACTCAATTTCAAGAACAATGGTGCGCACGCCCTGGCGCTCGGCATAGAGAATCGTGTTCATGGTCCCGCTGCTTCGTCCGTTGAAGCAGGCGAGGAGAAGCGAGGACGAGTCGATCATGTATTGATTCCGTTTCATCATACAGTCCGGGTAATAAACATGGGACACATAGGTAACGATGTCGCAGCGCTCCAGAAGCTCGGCATAGCGAGCCCTCTGAGCGCGGTTCCAGCGGTCCGACTGGCTGTCGCAGGGGACGGCGGCTTCCAGAACGATATCGGGATGCCGCAGCTTCAGGGCCAGAACCGCGTCGGCAAAGTACATGTCACAGCCGATGGCCATGCCGCAGATGAAGCGGCGAAATCCGGATTCATAGATCCCGTCGAGCGTGGCGGCAATCTGTTCCTTCAGCGCAATACAGCGCGGATCGGACTCACGCATGCCCCAGGGAAGTCTCACGGGCCTGTGCCCGGTAAAACAGCAGGTTTGTTCTTTCTCGATCATACGCGCCTCCGACTTGCGGTGTGTTCGTTCCGGGCTCAAGTATAAACTGTAAAATGGGGCTTGTCAAATTCTGTTTCACCTGCTATAATGCAGTCATCTTCAGGGCAGGGTGTAATTCCCGACCGGCGGTACAGTCCGCGAGCCAAGTGGCATGATCCGGTGTGATTCCGGAACCGACAGTAGAGTCTGGATGGAAGAAGATGGAGAATTCCATATATTTTCCTTGCCCTCATTTTTGCGCCTGAAGATTTTTCTTCAGGTATTTTTCTTTTTTGGAGGGAAAAAGTATGAAAGAAAGCAGAATGTCCACCCGCTACATGGCCGCGGTCGCCATGTTTGCCGCCGTCTCTTATGTCGCCGTGCTGGTGAGTAAGGTGATCCCGAATGTCGCCGGGTTCCTCAGCTATGAGCCGAAGGACGCCGTCATTGTGATTGCCGGTCTCCTGTACGGACCGCTGACAAGCGTGCTGATTTCGGTGATTGTCTCCTTTATCGAAATGATCACGATCAGCTCGACCGGCCCTTACGGCTTGATCATGAACATTGTTTCGACCTGTGCGTTTGCGGTCCCGGCGGCCTGGTATTACCAGAAGCACCGCACCCAGAAGGATGCGGTGATCGGCCTGACCTTCGGTGTGTTTGCGATGGTGGCGGCGATGCTTCTCTGGAACTATATCATCACCCCGTTTTATATGGGTGTACCGCGGGAACAGGTCGCCGGCATGCTGATGACGGTTTTCCTGCCGTTTAACCTGACCAAGGGCGGAATCAACGCCGGGCTCACGCTGCTGCTCTACAAGCCGATTGTCAGCGCGTTGCGCAAGGCGCATCTGGCCGAGCCGAGCAAAAGCGGAGAGCAGAAAGGCCGCTTCAACATCGGCTTCACGCTGTTTGCCCTGGCGATCCTGGTGACCTTTATCCTGCTGTTTCTTGTTCTGATCGGCGTCCTTTGATTTTGCGTGTTTTCAGCTAATTATTACTTGACAATCAGAGCGGTTTGGACTATATTACTTGCAGTTCCGTTCTCGGAGGAATGAAAATGAAGGCTTTCCGTTTTGCATCCTATTATTACTTTACTGACATGCTTCGGTAAGGATAATTTGTGGTGCAAAAAACTCGGATTGTTGAGAATTGCCGCACAGGTTATCCTGTGCGGTTTTTATTTTGGAGGGTACAAGATGATAGTCGTTTTGAAGCACGGTGTATCGGAAGAGAAAAAGGCGCAGCTGATTGCATGGCTGGAGGCGCTGGGGCTGAGAATTCACATCTCGGACGGTGAATTCCAGACGGTCCTCGGCCTGATCGGGGACACGACCACGGTGGATATCGACCTGGTGGAGAGCCTGGAGATTGTCGACTCCGTAAAGAGAGTAACCGAGCCGTTTAAGTGCTGCAACCGGAAATTCCATCCGGATGACATGGTCGTGGAAATCGGCGATGTGAAGGTCGGCGGCGGCAACTTCGTCATGATTGCCGGACCCTGCTCCGTGGAATCGGAGGAGCAGATCGTCACGGTGGCCAAAGCCGTGAAAGCTGCCGGTGCACAGCTGATGCGGGGCGGCGCTTTCAAGCCGCGGACCTCGCCCTATGATTTTGCGGGACTGAAGGCGACCGGGCTTGAATATCTCAAGGTTGCCCGTCAGGAAACCGGCCTGCCGATCGTGACCGAACTGATGAACATCATGGACCTTCCGCTTTTTGAGGACGTGGATGTGATACAGGTCGGCGCAAGAAACATGCAGAACTTTGACCTGCTCAGAGAGCTTGGACATTTGGACAAGCCGATCCTGCTCAAACGTGGCCTTGCAAACACGCTGAAGGAGCTGCTCATGAGCGCCGAGTACATCATGGCCAGCGGAAACGAACGGGTCATGCTCTGCGAGCGCGGAATCCGCACCTTCTCCGACTATACCCGAAACACCCTCGACCTGGCGGCGGTGCCGATGCTTCACCAGCTGACCCATCTGCCGGTGATCGTGGACCCGAGCCATGCAACGGGAATTGCAAAGCTTGTTCCGCCCATGGCCCTGGCCGCCACGGCGGGCGGGGCGGACGGCCTGATCATCGAGGTACACAACGATCCGATCCACGCCCTTTGTGACGGTGCCCAGTCCCTGAGACCGGAAGAGTTTGCGGAACTCGCGGAGAAGATTCGCGCCGTTCGGGGGATCGTCGCATGAGCAGGGTTGGCGTTGTCGGACTCGGCCTGATCGGGGGAAGCTTTGCCAAGGCTTACCACGCGGCCGGCTGGGAGGTTTTGGCCTCCAACCGCACGAAGTCGGTGCTCGATTTTGCGATGCTCTCCGGCGATGTTGACGGAGAGCTGACCAAGGAGAATGTCGGGGACTGCGATCTGGTGCTGGTGACAATTTTCCCGGAAGCGGCGATCAAGGTCATCCGGGACTTCGCGCCGTACTTCGGAAAAAAGCCTCTGGTGATGGACTGCTGCGGGACAAAACGGGTGGTCTGTGAGGCGGTTTTCCCGATCGCCGAGGAATACGGCTTCCTCTACGTCGGCGGACACCCGATGGCCGGAACGCAGTATTCGGGATATAAGTATGCCAAAGCGACGATGTATCACAATGCGCCGCTGGTCATTGTCCCGCCGAAATATGACGACATTTTCCTTCTGGACCATGTGAAGGAGCTGCTTTCACCCGCCGGTTTCAGCCGGATCTCGGTCACGACGGCGGAGAAGCACGATGAAATGATTGCCTTTACCTCGCAGCTTGCCCATGTGGTATCCAACGCCTACGTGAAAAGCCCCACCTCCCGCATCCATCACGGGTTTTCCGCCGGAAGCTACAAGGATCTGACCCGGGTTGCCTGGCTCAACGCACCCATGTGGGCGGAACTGTTTCTGGAGAACAAAGACTATCTGCTCTCGGAGATCAACGGACTGATGGAACATCTGGATGCATATCGGCGGGCGATGGAGGAGGACAACCGTGAGGAACTGATCACCCTGCTGGACGAGGGAAAGCGGATTAAGGAAGAGGTAGACGGCAAATGAGGGTCGTTTCGGTCAATACGCCTTCCGCGGCTTACGACGTGAAAATCGGCAGCGGGCTGCTGGACCGTCTCGGGGAAGAAGTCAGGGCCCACACCCGAGCCGCCCGGGCCGTGGTGGTTTCCGGGGAACATGTGTTTCCGCTCTACGGAAGCCGCGCCATGGAAAGCCTGGAAAAGGCCGGACTCCGGGCAGAATCCATTGTGTTCCCAGCCGGGGAGGAGACAAAAAGCCTTGCCTGCTTCGGCGAACTTCTCAATGCCCTGACGGAAAGCAAACTGAGCCGCTCGGACTGCCTGATTGCGCTGGGCGGCGGTGTGACCGGCGACCTTACGGGCTTTGCCGCGGCCACGTATCAGCGAGGCATTGCGTATATCCAGATCCCGACCACGCTTCTGGCGGCGGTGGATTCTTCCGTCGGCGGCAAGACGGCGGTCAATCTTCCCGCGGCCAAAAACCAGGTCGGTGCCTTTTACCAGCCAAAGCTTGTCCTCTGCGATACCGATACGCTCTCAACGCTTCCCGAACGCGAGCTGCGCGCCGGGTACGCGGAAGTGATTAAATATGCGGTTCTCGGCGATGCCGACCTGTTTGATACGCTTCAGAAGGGGACGTTTTCCCAGGAGGAGATGATCGAGACCTGTGTTCGGATGAAAGCGGAGATCGTCGCGGAAGATGAGCATGATGTCGGACGAAGAAGACTTCTGAATCTCGGGCATACCTTTGGCCATGCGGTGGAAGCGAGAAGCGGCTACCGCCTTCTACACGGAGAGGCGGTTGCAATCGGCACCGCGATGATCGCCCGCGCGGCCGTCCGAATGGGTAAACTGGACGCGGACTCCCGGGATGCCATCATCGAGATGCTTGACCGATTCGGCCTTCCCACAGAGACGGAATTCCGAGCGGACGAGCTCTACGAGCTGCTGCTCCTGGATAAGAAAATCTCTTCCGGAAAGCTGGCGCTGATTGTGCCGCTGGCGATCGGCTGGTCTGAGCCGATGCCGGTCAATCCCGAACAGCTTCGGCAATGGCTGGAGGCTGCGTATGATTAAAACCGTCACACCCGGCGCTCGTTTCGGGGAAGTGAAGATTCCTTCCTCCAAGTCCGTGGTACACCGCCTGATGATCTGCGCGGCGCTTGGACAGCGGGAGGTCGAGATTCAATACGACGGGCTCTCCCGGGACATCCGGGCGACCGCGGAATGCCTGAACGCACTGGGGGCCCAAATACGGGCGGAAGAGAAGCGGCTGCACATCTCTCCGATCATGGATCGGGGAGAAAACGGGAAAGTCCTGCTTCCGGCCGGTGAGAGCGGTTCCACCCTGCGTTTCCTGATCCCGGTGGCAGGGGCCCTGGGCAGAAGTGCGGATTTCAAGATGGAGGGCCGTCTTTCCGAACGGCCTCTGGCTCCCTTTGACCGGCTCCTGCGGGAACACGGAATGACCCTGACGCGGGAGGGGAAGATCCTGCACTGTGACGGACAGCTGGAAGGAGGCCTGTTTCGGCTTCCCGGCAATGTATCGTCCCAGTACTTTTCAGGGCTCCTGATGGCGCTTCCTGTCCTCAGAGGCGAGAGCGAACTGCAGACGGAAGGCGAAATGGAATCGGCGGCCTATGTCCGGCTGACGGAAGAGGTCCTGAACAGGGCAAATGTCCGTTTTGAGCGGAAAAGCCCCGAGACCTGGAAGATTTCCGGCCCACAGACGCCGGAGCTTCCGAAGCTTGTCCCGGCGGAAGGGGACTGGTCCAACGCGGCGTTTTTCCTCTGCGCCGCCGCCCTCTCCGAAAAGGGCATCCGGGTCGGGGGGCTGAATCCCGCGTCGGTCCAGGGGGACCGGCAGATTCTTGAGATCCTTCGGGACTTCGGCGCGGAAGTGACCGAAGAAAAAGACCGTGTGACGGTCCGTCAGGGGAACCGGCGTCCGATCGACGTCAATGCCATGTCCATTCCGGATCTTGTTCCGGTTCTGGCCATCCTCTGCTGCAGTGCGGAAGGGACCTCCAGGATTACGGGCGCGGCAAGACTGCGCCTGAAAGAATCAGACCGCCTGAAAACGACCACGGCGCTGATTCGCAGCTTGGGAGGGGAAGCGGAAGAGCATCCGGACGGACTCGTCATTCACGGGAAAGGCAGACTTTGCGGCGGCAGCGCCGACGCGTTCAATGACCATCGAATCGCCATGAGTGCGGCGGTGGCGGCCGTCCTGTGTGCCGAACCGGTCATCGTATCCGGGGCTGAATGTGTGGAAAAATCCTATCCGGCTTTCTGGCGGGATTTTGAAGCACTGAACCGTACGCAGGAACCCGGCTGAACGGCCCGGCCGTTTTGCCGGATCACAGGAAAGGAAGAAACGAAATGAGCAGCGTTTTTATCGGCACGGCACTGCGCCTGTCGATCTTCGGTCAGAGCCACAGTGAGGCCATCGGCATGACCCTGGACGGTTTGCCGGCCGGAATTCCGCTTGACCCGGACAGACTTCAGCGCTTCCTGAACCGACGGGCGCCGGGCCAGAACGACTGGTCCACACCGCGGCGGGAGGAGGACAGACCGGAGTTCCTGTGCGGACTGAAAGACGGAAGAACCTGCGGCGCGCCGCTGACCGCCGTCATCCGGAATCACAATACCCGCGGGAAGGATTATGAGCAGCTTCGCATCCTCCCGAGACCGGGACACGCGGACTATACCGCCCGGATCCGATACGGGGGATATCAGGACTATCACGGCGGAGGGCATTTTTCAGGACGGCTGACCGCGCCGCTTTGCGTTGCCGGCGGCCTGCTGCTCCAGATGCTGGAAGGCAGGGGAATCACCGCGGACGCAAGAATCCTGCGGATTGCCGATGTTGCCGACGATGCGCCCTTTGTCTCCTCGGTGGCGGAAAAGGCCTTCCCGGCGGTCTCCGACGAAGCCGCGCTGAGAATGCGCAAGGCGATCTCCGATGCGAGGGACGAAGGGGATTCTGTCGGCGGGATCATCGAGTGCGTCATCCGCGGTGTTCCGGCGGGGCTCGGGGAGCCGATGTTTGACGGGGTGGAGAACCGGATTGCACAGCTGATGTTTGCCGTGCCGGCCGTCAAAGGCATTGAATTCGGAGCCGGTTTTGCGGCCGCCGGGATGCGCGGCAGCGAAAACAACGACGAATACTGCGTTCAAAACGGAACGGTCCGGACTCGCAGCAATCATGCCGGCGGAATCCTCGGCGGCATTACAAACGGCGAAGAGATTGTATTTCGGGCCGCGTTCAAACCGACTCCGTCCATTGCAAAACCACAGCAGAGCGTCAATTTAGACACCATGCAGCCGGAGACGCTTCAGATTACGGGACGGCACGATCCCTGTATCGTTCCCCGCGCGGTGCCGGTTGCGGAAGCGGTTGCGGCCATCGCAATTGCAGATATGATTCTGGGAGGTCATGGTACATGGAACTGAGCGAATATAGAAACAAACTGGACAGCATTGACGAAGAGATCCTGCGGCTGTTCTCGGAGCGAATGAATATCGCCGCGGAAATTGCCTCCTGGAAACAGGAAAACAGCTTGCCGGTACTGGATGTCCGCAGGGAGAAGGAGAAGCTTCAGCGCATCGAAGAGATGAGCGATCCCGAGCTCTCTGACTATACGTTCACGCTTTTCTCCATGCTGATGGAGCTGTCGCGCAGCAGACAGAACCGGATCCTTCACCGGGAGAGCCCGGAAACCAGGGTCATAGAGGCGGCGCTACGCGATACCCCCCAGCTCTTTCCGGGAAAGGCGATTGTCGCCTGCCAGGGGGTAGAGGGGGCTTACTCCGGAATCGCCTGTGAGAAGCTTTTCGCCCGCCCGAGTATTTTTTATTTCTCCTCCTTTGACGCGGTGTTTACCGCGGTGGAGAAGGGCCTCTGCCGATACGGCGTCATTCCGGTGGAAAACTCCACGGCGGGCACCGTAAACGCGGTGTATGACCTGATGGTGAAGCACGACTTCCGGATTGTGCGTTCGGTACGGATCAAGGTCGATCATAATCTTCTGGTACGGCCCGGCACCAAGGCCGAGGACATCACGGAAATCTATTCACATGGCCAGGCGCTGACGCAGTGCGCGGGTTTTCTCCAGCGTTTTCCGAACGCGAAGATCATCCCCTGCGAAAACACCGCGGTTGCTGCCAAAATGGTTGCGGAATCGGCGGATCCCGGCGTGGCGGCGCTCTCTTCCAGAAGCTGCGCGAAGCTGTACGGCCTGGAAATCCTCATGGCCTCGGTCCAGGATTCGGATAACAACTATACCCGCTTTATCTGTATCTCCAAGAATCTTGAAATCTATCCGGGTGCGGATCACACCAGCCTGATGATGGTGATTCGGGACGAACCGGGCACCCTCCATCATGTGCTTGCGCGGTTTTATGTGCTCGGCATCAACATGCATAAACTCGAAAGCCGTCCGATTCCCGGGAGAAACTGGGAATATCGCTTCTATTTTGACCTGGACACATCGGTTTATTCGCCAAAGTTTATTCAATTGATGGGTGAACTCGGTGACATCTGCGAAGAGTATGAGTATCTCGGAAGCTACAGCGAGGTGGTCTGAATGAAGTGCGGGCTGCTCGGGGAAAAGCTCGGCCACAGCTATTCGCCACGGATTCATGCGGAACTGGCCGACTATGAGTATGTGCTTTACGAAAAGAAACCCGATGAGGTCGAAGCCTTCGTCAGGGATGGAGACTGGCACGGGCTGAACGTGACCATTCCGTACAAGAAGACGGTGATTCCTTTCTGTGATGAGCTCACAGAGCTGGCGGCACAGATCGGCAGTGTGAACACGCTTCTGAGACGGCCGGACGGAAGCATTCTCGGCGACAACACCGACGCCTACGGATTTGAAACGCTGCTCCGGAAGACCGGCTTTGCTCCGGCCGGGAAAAAAGCGCTGGTCCTGGGAAGCGGAGGCGCGTCCGCGACGGTTTGTGCCTGCCTGCGGCATTTCGGGGCGGAGGTCATCGTCGTGTCGAGAAGCGGCGAAACCAACTATCAGAATGTGGCAAAGCTCCATGCGGATGCCGCGCTGATTGTGAACACGACGCCCCTTGGCATGTATCCGAAAAACGGAGAGAAAGCACTGGATCTGATTCCGTTTACCAGGCTGGAGGCGGTGCTGGACGTGGTCTACAACCCCGCGCGTACGGCACTGCTGCTGCAGGCCGAGGAACTCGGCATCCCGTGCGCCGGCGGGCTCAGAATGCTGGTTGCCCAGGGGGTGCGTGCGTCCGAAATCTTTCTGGGGCACAGTCATCCCGCAAAGGAGCTGGAGCGCATCTACGGAAAGCTGAGCGGCGAAATGCAGAATATCATCCTGATCGGGATGCCGGGCTCGGGGAAGAGCACCATTGCCGAACGTCTTGCGAAAGCACTCGGGAGGGAATGTGTGGAAGCCGATCTGGAGATTGAGAAAGCGGCCGGATGCACGATTCCGGAGATTTTCGCCGCGGAAGGGGAAGAGGGCTTCCGCCGTCGGGAAACGGCGGTTCTCGCCGAACTCGGCAAACGC
>CADAPN010000051.1 GCA_902789835.1 Oscillospiraceae bacterium | reverse complement strand
GTGCCGGCTGCGGCCGGAAGAGAATAGAGCAGCAGCGGCAGCAGCCAGACATGGAGCGGGAGATAAAGCAGGGCGGCGATGAGCTCGCCCTTTGTCATGCGGCTGGTAAAGCTCGCAGGGTCAAAGGCCTGTCGGTTCATTGCATCGCCTTTCGCTGCAGCGTATAGAGCAGGTTCAGCGCCTCAAGGGGCGTAAGGGTGTTGAGATCGGTTTTGCGCAGGGTCTCGCGGATCTCGTCGGCCTGCAGATCCGCAAAGCTGATCTGGCTGAGGGAGTCGGCCGCCGCGTCGCGGACATGATCCTCCGGCAGCACGGCGATCCCCCGGTTTTCGATCAGCTCGTCAAGGCAGTGCTTGGCGCGGTCGATGACCGAGTCGGGGACACCGGCGAGCTTTGCGACCTCGATGCCGTAGCTGTCGTCGGCGGCGCCGGGGACGATCTTGCGCAGGAAGATGAGCTTGCCGTTCTGTTTCTTGGCCGTGATGTTGTAGTTGCGGATGCCGTCGAGCTCGCCTTCCAGGGCGGAGAGCTCATGATAATGCGTGGCGAACATGGTGCGCGCGCCGAGCCGGCGCTTGTCGGCGCAGTATTCCAGAATCGCCCGGGCGATGGCCATGCCGTCGTAGGTGGAGGTGCCGCGGCCGATCTCGTCGAGAATCAAGAGAGAGGAGGCGGTGGCGTTGCGGAGAATGTTTGCCACTTCGCTCATCTCCACCATGAAGGTGGAGCGGCCGGAGGCCAGGTCGTCCGAGGCGCCGATCCGGGTGAAGACCCGGTCCGTCACGCCGATGACGGCGGACTGGGCGGGGACAAAGGAGCCGATCTGTGCCATGAGCACGATCAGGGCCGTCTGGCGCATGTAGGTGGACTTACCGGCCATGTTGGGGCCGGTCACGATGGCAAGCCGGTCGGAGCCGGTGTTGAGATAGGTGTCGTTCGGGACAAAGCGGACATCCTTGAGCGTCTGCTCAACCACGGGGTGACGGCCCTCGCGGATGGAGAGCTCCCGGGAGGCGTCGACCTCGGGCATGGTATAGCGGTTGCGCACGGCGACCTCGGCCAGCGAGCAGAAGCAGTCCAGCGCCGCGACATGCTCGGCAGTTTTCTGAATGCGGCCGACCTTGGAGGCGACGCTGTCGCGCACCTGACAGAAGAAGTCGTATTCCAGGGCCTGGATCCTATCCCTGGCGGTAAGAAGGCTGTTTTCCAGCTCCTTCAGCTCGGGGGTGAAGTAGCGCTCGTTTGAGACCAGGGTTTGTTTGCGGATATAATGCTCCGGGACATTTTCGAGTCCGGCGGATTTCGGCACGTCGATGTAGTAGCCGAAGACCCGGTTGTAGCCGATCTTGAGTTTTTTGATGCCGGTGGCCTGGCGCTCCTGCTCCTCCAGGGCGGCGATGCGCTCGGCCCCGTGGTCGCGCAGCTGCCTCAGCTCGTCCAGCTCCTGGGAGAAGCCCTCCCGGATGATGCCGCCTTCGCGCACGGAGAAGGGCGGCTCGTCACAGATGGCGCGGTCGATCTCCTCGCGGACGTCGCCCAGCAGGTCCATGGCCGCAATCTCGCGCAGCTCGGCGCTCTTCATATCTTTCAGAAGCTCCTGCAGACGGGGCAGAACGGCGACGCAGTTGGAGAGCATGCGCAGATCCCGCCCGCCGGCGCTGCCGTAGACGGTGCGGCTGACCAGGCGCTGCATGTCGCTGATGTCCTTCAGGGCGCGCATGAGCTCACTCCGGCAGACGGTGGCTTTCGTAAGCTCATCCACGGCATTGAGCCTGCGGCGGATGGCCGCCACGGAGAGCAGAGGCCGCTCCACCCAGGCACGGAGCATGCGGCTGCCCATGGCGGTGCCGGTCTTGTCCAGCACCCAGAGGAGACTGCCCTTTTTCTCGCCGCTGCTCAGGGACTCGGTGAGCTCCAGACTGCGGCGGGCGGTGTAGTCCAGCTCCATATACCGGCCGCCGAAAAACACGTCCAGGCGGCTCAGGTGGGAGAGGTCAAACTTCTGCGTCTCCTGCAGGTACTGCAGCAGCGCGCCGCAGGCGCAGATGGCGGCGGTGCCGTCCTGGAGCCCGGCCTCGTCCACGTCGGAAAAGCCGAACTGCTCGCAGACACGGGCGGCGCAGGGCAGATATTCAAAATACCCCGGCTCCTGCTCGGGCATGGCGTCCAACTGATCCCGCAGGAAGGATACAATGGCGCTGTTTTCCGCCGCGCCGGGGGAGAGCACCGCTTCCCGCGGAAGGAAGCGGGCGAGCTCGTTGCGGACATGCTCCTCCCCGTCCCGCGGGAAGGCGGCACAGCAGAACTCACCGGTAGAGAGCTCGCAGAAGGCGATGCCGGCGCTGTCTCCGGAGAGGAAGATGGCGCAGATGTAGTTGCTGCGGTCCTCGGAGAGCATGGAGCTGTCCGTGACGGTGCCGGGGGTGATGATCCGGATGACATCGCGCTGCACCAGTCCCTTGGCCAGGGCCGGGTCCTCCAGCTGCTCACAGATGGCGACCTTGTAGCCTTTGGAGATGAGCTTTGCGATGTAACCCTCGGCGCTGTGATAGGGGACGCCGCACATGGGCGTGCGCTCTTCGGGATCCTCGACATTCCGGTCCCGGGTGGTGAGCGCCAGGTCCAGCTCGCGGGAGGCGGTAACGGCGTCGTCGTTGAACATCTCATAGAAGTCGCCCAGACGGAAGAAGAGCAGGCAGTCGCGGTGCTGCTCCTTGATCTCCTGATACTGGCGCTTCATCGGGGTAAGCTCAGCCATTGCACTCCGCTTCCTTTCCGTACAGGGCCCAGGTGTTGCCGTCGGTGATTTCGACGGTGATGAAGCGGCCGATGAGGGATGGGTCGCCCTTCAGGTGGACCAGGCGGCCGCCGTTGGTGCGGGCGGAGAGATTATACTCGTCCCGGCCGGTCAGGCCGTCGACCAGAACCCGCTGCCGGGTACCGATATAGGCCCGGTGCTTCTCCCCCGAGATCCGGTTTGCCGTCTCCGTCAGAGCATCGAAGTGAAGCTGCTTCTGTTCACGGGTGTAGGGATCGGGCATGGAAGCGGCCGGAGTGCCGACGCGTTTGGAATAGATAAAGGTGAACATCGCGTCATAGCGGACCTCTTCGCAGAGGGAGAGCGTCTCGGCAAAATCCTCGTCCGTCTCGCCGGGGAAGCCGACGATGATATCCGTCGTAAGGACGAGATCCGGCATCAGGGCGCGGGCGGCTGCAACTTCCTCGAGGTATTTTTCGCGGGTATAGCTGCGGTTCATGGCCTTGAGAATGCGGTTGGAACCGGACTGGACCGGCAAGTGGATGTGATGGGCGCACTTTTCGCATTCGGCCATGGTCCGGAAGAGCTTTTCGGTGGCATCCTTCGGATGGCTGGTCATGAAGCGGATCAGAAAGTCCCCGGGGATGTCGTTGATCATGCGGATCAGATCGGCAAAGTCCACGTCCAGGCCGAGGTCTTTGCCGTAGGAGTTGACGTTCTGGCCGAGAAGCGTAATGTCCTTGTAGCCGGCGGCGACCAGCTCCTTTGCCTCGCGGACGACATCCTCCGGCAGGCGGGAGCGCTCGCGCCCGCGCACGTAGGGAACCACACAGTAGGTGCAGAAGTTGTTGCAGCCGTACATGATGGAGAGCCAGGCTTTGACGCTGCCGTCGCGCTGGCGCGGGATGTCCTCGGCCACGACGCCGGGGCTCTGTTCGGTGGCATAGACCCGCTTGTGCCGGTCCATGACCCGCTTCAGAAGCTCGGGAAAGCGCCAGAGCTCATGCGGACCGAAGACCAGATCCACGATGGGATAGGAGCGCTTGATCCGCTCGGTCATGTGCTCCTGCTGCACCATGCAGCCGCAGACTGCGATGATCTGATTCGGACGGGCCTTCTTGGTGTGGTTCAGGGCGCCGACATTGCCGAGCACGCGCATCTCGGCATGCTCGCGCACGGCACAGGTGTTGACGACAATGACATCGGCCTGAAACTCGTCCTGGGTCATGCCGTAGCCCATCTCGGTGAGATAGCCGCGGAGCTTTTCGCTGTCGGCCTCATTCTGCTGGCAGCCGTAGGTGTCCACCATGGCGAGGGGACGGGCCCCGTCTGCGGTGACGCGGTCAAAAATCTGATGGCAGATGGTAAGCTGACGGGAGATCTCCTCCTGGGGGATGGTTGTTCTTTCGTATTTCAAGGGCCTTACTCCGTTCCTGTGTTCCGAATCCGGGACGCTTTTTGTGCGGCTCCGGGTGGTGAATTTCAAAGATTCTCTATTTTATCCCGAAAGAGAGAAAAGTGCAAGCGTGAATCCGGGCTTTTCAAAGAATCGAACGGGGCGTGTTTTCGCGGCGGCCGGAGAGCAGAGGGCAGGGGCGAAACCGAGAGCGAAAAAACCATAGACCTTTTCGGCAAAATAGGTTATAATAATTTAATTATGAAGAAACAGAAATCAGAAGCAGAATTGTGAAGGAGAGAAGCCCATGCCGCAGATTAACCTTTTGTCTCCGCATGTCGCCGACCTGATTGCGGCCGGTGAGGTGGTCGAGCGCCCCGCGTCGGTCATCAAGGAGCTGATGGAGAATTCCTTTGACGCCGGAGCGAAGCACGTGACGGTGGAGATCAGCGACGGCGGCGCAACCATGATCCGCATTACCGACGACGGCTGCGGAATGGCCCCGGAGGACGCAGGGATCGCCTTTTTGCGGCACGCGACCTCCAAGCTGCATGACGAGCACGGCCTCGAGGCCATCGAGACGATGGGCTTTCGCGGAGAGGCTCTGGCGGCGATCTCGGCCGTGTCGCACATTGAGCTCTATACCCGCAGACCGGAGGACGCGGAAGGAACGTATATGAGCCTGACGGCCGGGGAGATCGACGAGATGGAGCCAACGGGATGCCCGGCCGGAACAAGCATCTGCATCCGGGATCTGTTCTACAACACCCCCGCGCGGCTGAAGTTCCTGAAATCCGACCGGAGCGAGGCTTCGGCCTGTGTGCAGGCGGGGCTGCGCTGTGCCCTGGGGAGACCGGAAATCTCGGTGCGCTTTCTGCGGGACGGAAAGGAAGAATTCTTTACTCCCGGCGACGGAGAGATGAGCTCGGCCTGCTACGCGCTGCTGGGCCGGGAGATCAGCTCCACACTGCTGCCGGTGAGCAGCACGGACGAAGGCCTGGGCCTGAAGGGCTTCATCTCGTCTCCGGCTGCCGGGAGAGGGAACCGGGGAGCGCAGTATTTCTATGTCAACGGCCGCTTTATCCGCTCGAGCCTGCTGCAGGCGGCGCTGGAACAGGCCTATAAGAACACGCTGCTGACGGGGCGATACCCGGCCTGTGTGGTTTACCTTGAGATCCGTCCCGGCGCGGTGGATGTCAATGTGCACCCGGCGAAGACCGAGGTGAAGTTCTCGGAGGAACGGCGGGTCTTCAATCTGCTTTATCAGGCGGCGCTGGAGACGCTGCACGGCGAAAACCGCGTTGCGGCGGAGAAGGCGGAGACAAAGGCTGAATCAAAACCGGCCGTCCGGGTGCCGGAGTCAAGAATCGGGACAGACGCGGCACAAACGAATGAGGCTGTCGCCGCGGTCCGGAACGCTCCCTCCGGCCAGGCGGAGCCTGCCCGGGCGACCGTGCCGGCGGCTGCGCTGCCGCAGACAGATAAGACAGCGGAAAAGGAGAGGCGCAGCTATGAAAGCGCGCCCCTGTCAGGGTGGAGGCAGACCGCGGAGCCGCTTGCTTCGCAGGAAGCGGATACCGCCCGGCCCGCCGTTTGGGCAGAGCCGTCCGGCCGCGGACCGAACCTGAAGGACAGACCGGCGGCAGGCGATTCTTCCCTTATGGCGCAGCAGTCGCTGTTCACAGCCGCGGTGACGGCGAAAGCGGGAGAACGGCAGACGATATCCGCCGGAAAGCAGGAAGAAAAAACGGCGGAGCGGGGGACGCCGGTCGAAAACTCTGTTCAAGATGTTGATAACTTAACCGTGCCTGACCACAAGATCGTGGGTGAGGCGCTGAAAACCTATATCATTGTCGAGGTGGAGGACCGCATCATCCTGATCGACAAGCACGCCGCCCACGAGCGGATGAACTTTGACCGTCTGAAAGCGCAGCAGCGGGAGATCCCCGCGCAGCAGCTCCTTGTGCCGATTACCAAACGCGTTACGGCGGAAGAGCTGGGGCTGCTGGAGGAGTTCGGAGAGCTGTTTGAAGAGTTCGGCTTTGAGATCGAGCCCTTCGGCGAACACGAGGTCATCCTCCGGGCGGTGCCGGCGGACATCCTGCCGGATGACGCGCTGCCGGCGCTGGAGGAGATTCTGGAGCACCTTGAAAAGGGGGATACCCCGGACCCGCGGAGCGCGCGGGACGAGCTGCTGCACACCGTGGCCTGCAAGGCGGCCATCAAGGCCGGATGGAACACCGGAATGGCGGAGCTGGAGCGGATTACCCGGGAGGTGCTGAGCGGACGGGTGAAATACTGCCCCCACGGAAGACCGGTTTCCGCGACGGTTACCCGAAAAGAGCTGGATAAGCTCTTCCTGCGGATCGTATGAAGAAGAAATTGATTGTGATCGCTGGCCCGACCGCGTCGGGAAAGACCGCGCTGGGGATCGCCCTGGCGGGGCGCGTCAACGGGGAGATCGTCTCGGCGGATTCCATGCAGATCTACCGGGGAATGGATGTGGGCACCGCGAAGGCGACGGCGGAGGAACAGGCCGCCGCAAGCCATCACATGCTGGACCTGATCGAACCGGGGGAGAACTACTCCGTCTCCCGCTATGTTCAGGAGGCGACCGAAGTCTGCGAAGAACTGTTTCGCCGGGGAAAGCAGCCCCTTGTGGTGGGCGGTACGGGGCTCTACATCGACGCGCTCCTGGCCGGGCGGCGCTTCGCCGGGACGCAGAACGAGAGCACGGAGCTCAGAGAAGAGCTCGGCGCCGAATACGACCGCCTCGGCGGGGAAGAGATGCTCAAAAAGCTGCGGGCGGTGGACCCGGAACGCGCCGGGAAGCTCGCCCCGGGGGACCGACGGCGAATCATCCGGGCCTTGGAGGTGTACGCCCTGACCGGGCGCAGCATCAGCGAGCATGACGAGCAGAGCAGGCTGGTGCCGCCCGCTTATGAGGCGGTGTATGCGGTACTGAACTTCTCGGACCGGGCGAAGCTCTACGAGCGCATCGAAGCACGGGTAGACCGGATGTGCCGGGACGGACTGTTTGAGGAGACGGAAGCGCTGCTGAAAAGGGGCATATCGGACGAGAGCACCTGCATGCAGGCGATCGGATACCGGCAGGCCGCCATGGCGCTGCAGGGTGAGATCAGCCGGGAAGAGGCGGTCTCGCTCATCAAGCAGGCGACCCGGCGCTATGCCAAGCGGCAGCTCACGTGGTTTCGCCGCAGGGAAGATGTCCTGTGGCTGGAGGCGGACCGGATGACGACGGAAGAAATGACCAACCGGGTACTGGAGGCGTTCGAAGGGGAGGAGAGCGTATGACAGAAGAACAGATCGGGAAAAACGTAGCGCATGTTAAGGCGGAAATCGCGCAGGCGGCCGGGGAAGCGGGCCGAGATCCGGCGGAAATCCTGCTGGTGGCGGCGACCAAGATGAACGATGCGGATTCTGTCCGGGCGGCGATCCGGGCGGGCGTGGACATCTGCGGGGAAAACCGGGTGCAGGAGATGCTGGAGAAGAACGCCCAGGGCGCCTATGAGGGCGCGCCGCTGCACTTTATCGGACATCTGCAGAAGAATAAGGTCCGTCAGGTGGTGGGGCTCTGCAGCCTGATCCACTCGGTGGACAGCCTCTCCCTGCTGCAGGAGATCTCCAAAACAGCCCAAAAGCGGGGCCTTACGCAGGACGTGCTGCTGGAAGTCAACATCGGAAATGAGGAATCGAAGTCCGGATTTTCGCCCGAAGAGATCGGGCCGGCACTGGAAGAAGCGGCCAAAATGACCTCCGTCCGGGTAAGGGGACTCATGGCAATTCCGCCGATTTGCGAAAAACCGGAAGAAAACCGCCCATTTTTTCTGAAAATGCAAAAGCTTTTTGTTGACAATTGCGGAAAAAAATACGATAATATATCGATGGATTTTCTTTCGATGGGCATGTCCGGGGATTACGCCGAGGCGGTTCGCTGCGGTGCGAACATGGTACGCGTCGGGACCGGGATTTTTGGCCCGCGGAATTATACATAAAAACAAAACGGAGGATCAGCCATGAGCTTCATGGACGAATTGAGAAAGCTGACCCAGCCGTATGAGGACGAGGACGACTTTTACGAGGGCGCAGATCCCTCCGCGCAGCCGCCTGCTCCGACGGAGGCTCAGCTGGAGTTTGAAAACGCGTTTGGCGGACGGGAGACGCCCGAACCGGTTGAGGAAGAGACCGAAGACGCCGCTCCCGCAGCCCAGGAAGGCGGAGGAAAGGGAATTTTCTCCGGCCTGGGAAGAAAAAAGGCCCCGCGGCCGCGGATTACCGCCCGGGAACGGACGGTGGAGTTCGGCGGAACGGAACAGCAGGTTATCCTCTTCAATCCCAAGAGCTTTGATGAGGCCGGCGATCTGGTGCAGCATCTGAGCCAGGGCCGGAGCATTGTGATGACACTGGAGGGCGTCCCGACGGATCTGGCCAGACGCCTGCTGGATTTTCTCTCCGGAATTGCCTATGCGCTGCAGGGGAAGATTACCCCGATTTCGGCGAAGACCTATTTTGTCACCCCGCAGAATGTTGACGTGCTCGGCGCGGAGGAGTTCGGTACCTCCGGATCGGGGACGGCCTGAAAGGTGGATTTAAAGCATGATTACCGCTCAGGACATCCGTGAAAAGACTTTTGAGAAGTCCAGAATGAATGGCTATGACATGGCCTCTGTGGACGACTTCCTGGAAGAGCTGGCCGAGGATATCGGCGCAGCCCAGAAGGAAAATGCCGTTCTGAAGAGCAAAATGAAGGTCCTCGTGGACAAGATAGAAGAATATCGCGCCAATGAGGAAGCACTGAACATGGCAATTCTCTCGGCACAGAAGCTCGCGGTGCAGATCGAGAGCGAAGCGCGTCAGCGCGCCGCCGCGATGATTGAAGACGCAGAGCGTCAGGTCAAGGCGAAGGTCGGTTCCATTCAGGATCAGACCGCCGCTGAAGAGCGCCGCCTGAGTGACGCGCAGACCGCGACGAAGATCTTCCTGGACAAGGCCAAGGCACTTTGCAGCGAGCACCTCACCAGACTGGGTGTGATCGGCGGAGAGCTGGAGCTGCCGGAGGAAGAGCCTGAGGTCGCAGAGGTTGAGGAAGAAGAGGAGGTGCCTGTTGTGACCGACGACGTCGACATCGACGAAGCGGTCCGCTCTATTGAGGAACAGGTCTCCCGCCCCAGCGCTCCGGAACCGGCGCTGGATCTTGACCTTTCCGACTTCGATCTGGCTCCCGCTCCCAAGCGGAAAAACCTGAGCAGCACACAGTCCTTCAACCTGTAAGCTGCTCCTGAAAGCCGAATCATGTCGCGGGGTGGCGCGAAAGCGCACGCCCCGCTTTCGGCTTATTATTTTATATACTGATACCAGGAGATTTTTCTATGTCCAAGGATTACAATGCAAGCCTGAACCTGCCGAAAACCGACTTTCCCATGCGTGCCGGCCTCCCCAAGCGCGAGCCGGACATGCTCAAAAAATGGGAAGAGATGGATCTGTACAACCTGCAGCTGAAGAAGAACGAGGGCAAGCCGCTGTTTTCGCTGCATGACGGACCTCCGTTCTCCAACGGCAACATCCACATGGGCCACGCGCTGAACAAGGCCCTGAAGGATTTCATCAACCGCAGCTATATGATGCGCGGCCGCTATGTCCCCTACATCCCCGGCTGGGACAACCACGGCATGCCCATTGAAAGCGCCATCATCAAGGAGCAGAAGCTCAACCACAAGGAAATGTCCACGGCGGACTTCCGCAGCGCCTGCCACGACTATGCCGAAAGATATGCCAAGATCCAGATGGCGGGCTTCAAGCGTCTCGGCGTCATCGGCGACTGGGAGCACCCGTACTACACGATGAACCCCGGCTTCGAGGCCGACGAGGTGCGCGTCTTCGGCAAGATGTACCGCAACGGCCACATCTACAAGGGCTTCAAGCCGGTCTACTGGTGCGCCCATGACGAGACCGCCCTGGCCGAGGCGGAGATCGAATATCACGACGACCCGGTTACCACGGTCTATGTGAAGTTCCCGATGCATGACGACAAGGGCAAGCTCAGCCACCTGGACAAGTCCAAGCTCTTCTTCATGATCTGGACGACGACCACCTGGACGCTTCCCGGAAACCTGGGCATCACCCTGCATCCGGACTTCCAGTATGCGATCGTCAAGGTCCCCAACGGCGAGATGTACATCATGGCCGAAGCCCTGGTGGACGAGGTCATGGCCAAGGGCGGCGTCACGGAGTACGAGACCGTCGAAACCCACCCCGGCACTTTCTTCGAGTACATGCTGGCGGATCATCCCTTCCTGCCCAAGACTTCCCTGCTGATGCTGGCGGACTATGTTACGACGGATTCCGGTACCGGCTGCGTCCACACGGCGCCCGGCTTCGGTGATGTCGACTATCAGACCTGCATGCAGTACGGCACGGAGATGGTCGTCCCGGTGGACGATCAGGGCCGCCATACCGAGTACGCCGGCAAGTATGCCGGACTGGGCGTGGAAGAGTCCAACCCCATCATCGCAGCCGACATGAAAGAGAGCGGCATGCTCTTTGCCTCGGAGAACATCACCCACAGCTATCCGCACTGCTGGCGCTGCAAGAAGCCCATCATCTTCCGCGCGACCCCGCAGTGGTTCTGCTCGGTGGATTCCTTCAAGGACGAGGCCATCGCCGCCTGTGAGAATGTGCGCTGGCTTCCCGCCTGGGGCAAGGAGCGCATGGGCGCCATGATCCGCGAGCGCAGCGACTGGTGCATTTCCCGTCAGCGCCGCTGGGGCCTGCCGATTCCGGTGTTCTACTGCGACGACTGCGGCAAGCCCGTCTGCACCGAAGAGAGCATCGAATCCGTTGCGAAGATCTTCGAAGAGTGCGGAAGCAACGCGTGGTTTGAGCGCGAAGCGAAGGACCTTCTGCCGGACGGCTTTGTCTGCCCGCACTGCGGCGGAAAGCATTTCACCAAAGAGACCAACACCCTGGACGGATGGTTTGACTCCGGCTCCACGCACTTTGCCGCAATGCAGCGCGATCAGGGCTTCTGGCCCTCCACGATGTACATCGAAGGCGGCGACCAGTACCGCGGCTGGTTCCAGTCGTCGCTGCTGGTGGCGGTCGGCGCGCTGGGCAAGGGAGCTCCGTATCAGGAGTGCCTGACCCACGGCTGGACGGTGGACGGCGAAGGCCGCGAGATGCACAAGTCTCTCGGCAACGGCGTGGATCCGCAGGAGCTGATCGATGAGTTCGGCGCGGACGTGGTCCGCCTGTGGGCAGGCTCCGCCGACTATCACGTCGACGTGCGCTGCTCCAAGGAGATCTTCAAGCAGCTGAGCCAGAACTACCTGAAGTTCCGCAATACGGCGCGCTACTGCCTCGGCAACCTTGACGGCTTCGATCCGGAGAACCCGGTCGCGCCGGAAGAGATGCTGCCGCTGGACCGCTGGGCGATGACGAAGCTCAACGAGCTGATCGACAAGGCGGAAGCGGCGTATCAGGACTATGAGTTCCACACCGTTTCCCACGCGATCAACGACTTCTGCGTGGTCGAGCTCTCCAGCTTTTATCTGGATATCATCAAGGACCGTCTGTACTGCGAAGCGCCGAACAGCCTGAAGCGCCGCAGCGCTCAGACCGCTCTGTTCTACATCCTTGACACCCTGACCAAGATGTTTGCGCCGATCCTGGCCTTCACCTGCGACGAAATCTGGCTGGCGATGCCGCACCGCGCGGAGGACGACACCCGCAATGTCCTGCTGAACCAGATGAACAAGCCCTTCACGGCCTACAGCCTGAGCGAGGACGAGATGGCACGCTGGGACAGCCTGATCCGTGTCCGCAACGACGTCAACGGCGTCATCGAGACCGCCCGCGCCGCCAAGCGCATCGGCAAGCCTCTGGAGGCCGCCGTGCGCCTGCATGCGACGGACGACGACAGCAGAGCGGCTCTGGAGAGCGTCAGCGACATGGGCCTGAAAGAGCTCTTTATCGTGTCCGAATGCCTGATCGCCCCGGACGAGGATCCGGATGCGGCCGCGAGAAACAACGGTACCGCTTATCCCGGCCTGGAAATCAGTGTCCGCGAGGCACCGGGTGTCAAGTGCCCGCGCTGCTGGATGCATTCCCTTGAGGCCGATCCGGAGACGGGACTCTGCCCGCGCTGCGCCGAGGTCCTGAAAACCCTGTAAGACTCTGGCGGGCGGGCGGATCCCGCCCGCCCGGTTGAGAAACCTCCATCAATTCTGTTGAGATTCCATTTTCACCGCTGCTGATGCGGCAGATAGGAGATCACTATGTTGTATGCTATTATCGGACTGCTGGTCATCATTGCCGACCAGTACATCAAATTCTGGGTGCAGGGCCACATTGCGCTGACCTCGACCGGAGAAGAATTCATTCCCGGGATCCTGAGTCTGGCCAATGTGCATAACGACGGCGCCGCGTTCGGTTTCCTGGCGGGAAGCGGAGCGAGAATCCCGTTTATCATTGTGGCGGGCGTCTTTACGGTGGCGGTGATCATTGCCCTGGCGACAAAGCTGATCTCCGGAAAGCTGGCGCGCTGGTCCATCGTCCTGGTGACGGCCGGAGCCCTGTCCAACTGCCTTGACCGCGTGCTGTACGGGTATGTACAGGATATGTTCAAGACGGAGTTCATGAACTTCCCGGTCTTCAACCTGGCGGATGTGTTCATCACGGTGTTCGCCATCGTCTTTGCCCTTGCGGTGATCTTCGGCAAAACCAGACGGGATGACGAAGACGACTATGAGTTTGAAGACGACGAAGACGACGAGGAGTACGAAAAGCCGAAGCGCGCTTCCCGCAAGAAGGAGAAGCGCAGCAAGCGCCGTGCCTCCCGCCATGAGGACGAGGACGATTACGAGGATGAGGACGAGGACGACGAAGAATATGAGAAGCCTGCCCGCGCCCGCAAGTCCCTGAAGTCCAGACGCGCAAAACGTGCCGCGGTCGAGGAGGACGACGAGGAAGATGACGAGGAGCCCGCACCGGCTCCCGCCCGCAGGCAGACCGCCGTAAAGCAGAAGGCCGCAGCCCCGAAGGCCCGGGCCAGTGCAGCGAAAGCGGTACAGTCGGATGAGGATCCCTTTGCCGGCTGGGACCGCGCCGAGGCCAAGGTTGAAGCGGCGAAGAAGTCCGCGGTCGCCGCGGCGAGACCGGCAGCGAGACCCGCCGCCCCCGCCCAGAGTGCACAGGCCAGACCCGCTCAGCGGAGCGCTCAACCTGCCGCCGCGAAACCGGCTGCAGCAAGACCCGCGGCGAGACCAGCGGCCCAGAGCGCCGCAAAGCCGGCTGCCGCCGCAGCGGCCAAACCCGCCGCAAAGCCCGCTCCGAGACCCGCGGCCAAACCTGTATCGTCTTCGGAGGAGGAATTCTCCCTGGATGACATCCTGAACGAATTCAGATAAACAATACAAGAATATGGATGAAGAAATTCTGTCCATCATTGCTGAGGAGAGCGGAGAGCGAATCGACGCTCTCCTCGCGCGTACTGTCCCGAGCCTGAGCCGGAGCGCGGCGCAGCGCCTGATCGAAAAAGGCGCGGTGCGGATCGGGGACCGGCCGGTACAGAAGAACACGCGCTGCGAAGCGGGGACCGAGATTACCGTGACGCTGCCGGAAACGGAAGAGATCCCGCTCCTTGCGCAGGAGATTCCGCTGGATATCGTCTATGAGGATCAGGATCTCATCGTGGTCAACAAGCCCCGCGGCATGGTGGTGCATCCGGCGCCGGGACACCCGGATGGGACCCTGGTAAACGCACTTCTCTGGCACTGCGGAGACAGCCTCTCGGGCATCGGCGGGGAAAAACGCCCCGGCATCGTCCACCGCATCGACAAGGATACCTCCGGCCTGCTGATCGTGGCGAAGAACGACTTCGCCCATCAGGCGCTTTCCGCCCAGCTGGCGGACCGGAGCCTCTCACGGGTATACGAGGCGGTGGTACGCGGCAGGCTGCGGGAAGAGAGCGGGACCGTTGACCGCCCCATCGGGCGGCATCCGACGGACCGCAAGCGCATGGCGGTGATCGAAAGAAACAGCCGCCCGGCGGTGACCCATTGGGAGGTCCTGGCCCGATACAACGGATACACCCATGTACGGTGCCGCCTGGAGACCGGACGGACCCACCAGATCCGCGTCCACATGGCGAGCATCGGGCATCCCCTTCTGGGAGACGGCATCTACGGCGCTCCCTGCCCGGAAAAGGGCCTCGAGGGGCAGTGCCTCCATGCGCGGGAGCTGAAGTTTATCCACCCGCGCAGCGGTGAACACGTGCATCTGACGACGGAGCTGCCGGGGTGGTTTACGGAAGTGTTGGGGAGACTGGGGCCGGAGACGGCCTGAGCGGAAAGGAGAAAACGCATGTCCACCAAACAGATTTCAAGGCTTGTGATACTTGTCGCCGTGGTGATCTCACTGGTAACGCTGCTGGTGAAGCTCATCGAGGGCACCGCGGGACTGGTAGGGAGCCTGTTCAACCTGATTCTCGGAATCGTGGTCGTGATCGCACTGGTCGCGATTGTGATCTGGATGTTCGCTTACGCGAAGAAGATGCGGAAGAAATAAAAAGCCAGGACCTCCGGTTCAGCCGGAGGTCCTGTGTTCCATGGCGGTATCAGAGAACGTACCAGGTATGCAGATTCTGTGTACTTGATTTCAAAAACGGATATGTTATACTGCTTAACGGCATTCATTGCCCGGTGAGAGATACGTGCCCTGCATTTTGTGAAAGGGTATTCAAGAAACAAATTTGCGAGACGGAAACAAGACAGGAAGGAGGGAGCCGCATGCAGCCGGAGGGAGTAACCGTTGTGCTGGAACCACAGAAGTTTGACGGAGAACAGATCTACCGGGAAACCGCCCTGCCCTTTGCCGGGGAGAATCCGAATCCCGCGATGCCGAAGGTCCCGGGCCGCATCCGGGAGATGATGAGGCTGTATGAACACGGCGATGGCTCCTATCTCCGCAAGTGCAGAAACTTCCTTCGTCAGGGCAGGTTTATGGAGGACTATGAGGACGACAGACCCTGGACGGGTGAGGTCCGAAGGTATTTCCCCACCTACCATGATTTTGACGTCCGCCAGCTGCGGGGTTATTTCACCTGGCGCACCGGCGTCCGGAAGGGAGAGTACGGCCCGATTGCGGCTTCCATGGCCTATCTCTACCTGTATGAGCTGCTCTGCGGCATCGGAAGCAGTTCGCCGGAGGACAGCCTGCGAAAGATGCGGGCGTTTGAGAAAGGCTTTCTCGACAGCGGCATCGGCGATCCGTCCATGCGAAAGAATCTTCGGAGATGGATGCTGGAGTACGCGGTGCTTCATGGGCTGCCGGCGGAGACCGTCCGCAGCTTCGCGGAGCCGGCCATGCTGGAAAAAGACGCAGCGCTGGCAATCCTCCGGACATCGGAAAACGCGGCGGATGAAGCGGTGTTCTCAGCCCTCTGCGTGTTTGGCGGGAACAGACTGGCCCAATCGCCGGCCGTCGCAAAGGAAGAGGAGCGGGGAAAGCACCTGTTTGCCGAAGTCTGGCGCGGCGCAGTGCGGAAGGGGACAGAGAAGGGAGAAGACTTCTTCGAAGCCTGCTTCGGAGAACGGAAGACCTTCCACTGGTATCCGCTTTCCAATGCGGTTTACGCGGAAGAGGGCGGACACCCGGATACCGATTTTGTCCTGGACGACAGTCGGAGCTATCATTGCCGCGGCGGGAGATGGACCGAAGAGCGCTATGAGGAGCTGTATTTTGACCGGAAACGGCTTGAGGCGCTGTTTCATGAGGCGGACCGGGCGATCCGGAAATACCTGAAAACCGGGCGAAATCTGCAGGAGAGAGCTGCCGAAGCCTGGGCCAGACCTTATGTGGAAGCGGTTCTGGAGGAGGATCGGAAGGCGGTTCTGGAGGCGTCGAGACCGAAAGTTACCATCGACCTCTCGGGCCTGGAGCAGATCCGCCGGGCGGCGAGCATTACCAGGGACAGCCTGCTGACGGCGGAAGAGCTGGACGGGGAGCGCAGCGGCGAAGAAGCGGTTCACCGTCTGACAGCCCCGGCGATGCCGCCTGTCACGACATTCGAAGCCCTTGCATCGAACTTGGGGACGGCGATATCTGCTCAAACCATACACAAAACAGAGGCTCCGCAGCAGAAGGAGGAAGAAACCGCAGTCTTTACCGGACTGGATGAACCGCATCTTACGATTCTGAAAGCCCTGATGCGAGGGGAGACGGCGGACGGGCAGATCCGATCGGCACATCTGATGCCGGCGCTGGTCACGGACACGATCAACGAGGCATTTTATGACGAGATCGGAGACAACATCCTGGAATACGACGGCGACAGGATCAGCCTGATCGAGGATTACAGAGAAGACATCGCAGCGATACTTGGAGGAAGGGTTCCATGAGCGAGGGAAACAGAAAGGTACCGAAACGGATTTCACAGACGGTACTGAATTCATTGAAAGGCGGCGTGGTGCCGAGGATCGGTCTGCCGTATATCACGGTGGGGCGGAAGAACGAGATCGAAGCCCTGCTGCATGATGTGGACATCATCTCGGAGGGCGGCGCGTCCTTCCGCTTCATTGTGGGGCGATACGGCTCCGGTAAGAGCTTCCTGATCCAGACGATCCGCAACTACGTGATGGATCGGGGCTTCATCGTCGCCGACGCAGATCTGTCGCCGGAACGGCGTCTTCAGGGCACGAGAGGTCAGGGACTTGCCACCTATCGCGAACTGATTGGGAACCTCTCCACCAAAACCAAGCCCGAAGGCGGCGCCCTGACGCTCATCCTCGACCGCTGGATCAGCAGCGTCCAGGCCGAAGCCGTTCAGGAGACCGGACTGACCCCGGGGGACCCCGCCCTGACCCGGGCGGTGGATCAGAAGATCTACGCCGTGACCTCCGCCATCAGCGAGCTTGTTCACGGCTTTGAGTTTGCAAAGCTGCTCTCCCTGTATTATCACGCCTACGTGGAGGGCGAGGATGAGCTGCGGATGAAGGTGGTGCGCTGGTTCCGGGGAGAGTACAGCACGAAACGCGAAGCCCGGGACGAACTCGGCGTCAGCATCCTTATTACGGATGACGACTGGTACGAGTATCTAAAGCTGTTCGCGGTGTTCTTCCGCCTGGCGGGCTATGCCGGCATGATGATCATGATCGATGAGCTGGTCAATCTCTACAAGATCCCGAACACGGTCACGAGACAGTACAACTACGAGAAGATGCTGACGATGTACAACGACACGCTGCAGGGCAAGGCCCGCTATCTCGGGATCATCATGGGCGCGACGCCCCAGGCCATCGAGGACAGGCGGCGCGGGGTCTACAGCTATGAGGCGCTCCGCTCCCGTCTGGCGGAAGGGAAGTTCTCCCGACCCGGTGCGAGAGACCTGCTTGCCCCGGTCATCCGCCTGGAGCCGCTGACGCCGGAAGAGATGCTGGTGCTGTGTGAGAAGCTCTCGGACATGCACGCGGATCTCTACGGCTATGAAAGGCGCATCGGGACGGAGGACCTGGCGGGATTCATCCGGCTGGAATACGGGCGGATCGGCGCGGACCAGAACATCACGCCCCGTGAGGTGATCCGGGACTTTATCGAGCTGCTGGATCTGATGTATCAGAATCCGGGCCTCCGTATCGAAGAGCTGATGGAATCGGATGAATTCAGCTATGCCGCCTCGGAAGCGGTTTCGGATGAGACCGACAGCAACTACGCGGAGTTTCAGATATGAATGTTTACGGCAGATACGCCCCGTTTATTCAGGACTATATCTATCGCTCCGGCTGGCAGACGCTGCGGGGGGTGCAGAATGCAGCCGGAGAGGCCATTTTCGGGACAGAGGAGAATGTGCTCCTGACGGCCTCCACCGCCTCGGGCAAGACGGAAGCGGCCTTTTTCCCCATCCTGACGCTGCTGGACGAAAATCCCTCTTCCAGTGTCGGCGTGCTGTACATTGCGCCGCTGAAGGCGCTGATCAACGACCAGTTCGGCAGACTGAACGAACTGTGCGAAGAAGAGGGGATCCCGGTCACCCGCTGGCACGGAGATGTCCCCCAGTCCCAGAAGCGGAAGCTGATGAAAAAGCCCGCGGGAATCCTGCAGATCACGCCGGAGTCGCTGGAATCGCTGATGATCAACCGGCACATGGAAATCCCGTCCCTGTTCGGGGACCTGCGCTTCATCGTCATCGATGAAGTCCACTCTCTGCTGCGGGGAGACCGGGGGATGCAGACCTTCTGCCTGATCGAGAGGCTCTGCAGACTGGCAGGGTGCCGGCCGCGGCGGATCGGCCTGTCCGCCACCATCGGCAATCCGGAAGCGGCGGGGAAGTTCCTGGCCGCGGGCAGCGGCCGCGGAACCGTGATTCCCCGCTTTGAAGCGGGGAAGGAAGTCTGGCGGCTCAGCATGGAGCACTTCTTCAACACCGCGCCGCAGGCAGACGAGGGGAAAGAGAATATCGCCGCGGCCCCGGTGACGGAAGAAGCGACCGACACCGCGCCGAAGGCGGCGGACCCGGGCATCGGCTATATCTTTGAGCATACGCGCGGGAAGAAATGCCTGATCTTCACCAACTCCCGCGAGGAGTGCGAGGCGGTGTGTCAGAGCCTGCGTCAGTACTGCGAAGTGAATCATGAACCGGAGCGCTTTCTGATCCACCACGGGAATCTCTCCGCCTCTTATCGTGAGAGCGCCGAGGAAGAAATGAAGGACGATGACTCGCTACTCTCGGTCTGCGCCACCGCAACGCTGGAACTCGGCATCGACATCGGCCGGCTGGAACGGGCGTTTCAGATCGACGCGCCGTTCACGGTCTCGGGGTTCCTGCAGCGCATGGGCAGAACCGGCCGCCGGGGCAACCCGTCGGAAATGTGGTTTGTAATGCGGGAGGAGCATCCGGAAGCGCGGGCGATGTTCCCCGATATGATCCCCTGGTACCTGATCCAGGGCATCGCACTGGTGCAGCTCTATATCGAAGAACGCTTCGTCGAGCCGCCGCGGACAGAGCGGCTTCCATACAGCCTGCTCTACCATCAGACCATGAGCACCCTGGCATCCTGCGGAGAGATGACGCCCGGAGAACTGGCGTCCCGGGTGCTGCCGCTCTCCTGTTTTCACCGGATTTCGCAGGAGGATTACCGCCTGCTGCTTCAGCATCTGCTGGAGATTGATCACATCAGCCGGACGGAAAACGGCGGCCTGATCGTGGGTCTCGCGGGGGAGCGGATTGTGAACAACTACAAGTTCTACGCCGTGTTTCAGGAGAACGTGGAGTACTCCGTGAGGGCCGATTCACAGGAACTCGGCACCATCGTCAAGCCCCCTCCCGTGGGGGACAAGATCGCCATCGCGGGGAGAGTCTGGGTCGTGGAAGAGGTGGATCATCAGAAACGGGTGGTCTACTGCGCGCTGGTCAAAGGAAGGATCCCGGCCTATTTCGGGGATGTGGCGGGGGATATCCACACAAGGATCCTCGAGCGCATGTACCGTGTTCTGAACGAGGAGAAGAGTTATCCCTATCTCATGCGCCACGCGGTATGCAGGCTTCAGGATGCGCGGGAGAGCTTCCGCATGTCCGGCATGGCAGACCGGCCCCTGGTGCATCTGGGCGGGAATATGTGGGCGCTGTTTCCCTGGCTGGGCAGCTATGCCTTCCTGGCGCTGGAGCGTTTCCTGAAGATCCGCTGCGGGGAGCGGCTGGGCCTGAGAGGGCTGAATTCCTCCCGGCCGTACTATATGCAGTTCACCATGAAGGTCGGGGAAGAGGAATTCTACCGGATTACGGCGGAGGAGGCGAAAATCGACTTCGACCCGCTGGAGCTTGTCTATCCGCAGGAGGTACCGGTGTTTGAAAAGTACGACGAATATGTCCCGCAGGAACTGATCCGAAAGGGCTTCGCACTGGGCGTTCTGGACGTAGAGGGTATGAAGCAGCGGATCCTCGGCTGGACGAAAGACACCGAGATACGGCTTGACATAGATACGGCTTGACATATTGCGAGATATGTCGTATCATATTTGCATCACATGACGAAAGGACGTGCAGATATGAAAACAATCCGTAGAATTCTTGCCTTCGCGCTTGTCCTGATGCTGACGATGAGTCTCGGTGTAAATGCGGTTGCGGCAGATGCAAAGTACCAGCTTACACGGGATTTTGTCAGTCAGGTCACAGGCGTTGAGGGACTCAGCTGTACAATCGGGGACGTGGTAAGTGATTCCACAGGAAACTATGAACTGGTGAAAGTCGACTATGAAGGAGAACTGTCTGAGTATACAAGCTATATAACCATGCTGTTTGCGGAGGACGGGTCAGAAGTGCAGCTCTATATGTACAATCTCATCAATTTCAGCGAGGACAAGCTGAATGAGATGATGACCGTGGTCAACGATCTCAATCACCGGGCGACCGGAATTAAACTCTTTGTCGATACCAGCGACAACTCTGTTACCGCGGAGATGTATCAGCTGCTTCCGGAAGAAAATGGAGCAGATCTCGCAGTGGTGGCACTCGGATTTATGATCGGGATTACGGATTCTGTTTTTGAGGATCTTCAAAGTTACGCTGTCTGAGTCCGGGAGGAGATGCAACACAGAGCTCGGAAAGGAGACTGACCGTGAAAAAGACGGTATCTGTATTCTGCCTGATGCTTGCGCTGTCCATGGTGTTGTCTGTGGCGGGCTATGCCGCAGGGAATAATTACGACACCCTGGCAGACTGGGAGATCCGGATCGCTGTTCCGGATGATACGACAGCGGTGCTGAAAGGAAATGAATACTACATCTATGCCCAGCATGAGGGTTCCATCCCGTATGTCATGCTGAGACCATACCGCTATGACGATGCGGAGGAGTTTCTCAAGGAATTCACCGCTTATATGCAGAAGCAGTATTCAGATCTGAAAATTCTGACAACACCGACGGAAAAAATGATCGGAGACAAAAGCTGCCTGGAGATCGACTATACCTACAAGGTCAGCGGCTACGATGTTATAGACCGGCGTATTGTTATCCCGCGCGACGGACGTGTTTATCTGTTTACCTCCAAGGAAATCGAGTCAAACGGAATGACCGTGGGAAGCATGCTGGAGGATGTGGTGGCGGACTGTGTATTCCTCGGCGAAGCGGATCCTGTGCAGCAGACGGAATCCGGCCTTGCGGATGCGTATCTGTACTGCCAGAGAGACGGAATGCCGAAATACTGGCTGGATTTTACAGGCGGGATTTCGGACAATCCTGTGCTGCACTGCTATTTTCGCTCCGGCGATCCAACCTTCTATGAAAGCTGCTTCATTCTGGACATGTCCACGGCAAAAATTACGGAGAACGGACTGGAGGTCTCCCGAATCTGGGACGAGTACGGCTTTGACCACAGCAACTGGTTCCGGCGGCTCAGTTTTCAGTTCTACACAGACGGCGTTGTAATGACGGCAGTGCGCGACGAAAGCACCCTTGCCGGAGGAGCGGAGGACAACATTCTGACCGGGGATTACGCGATGTACCCGGTTGGCGTGAGCATCAACACCGCGACAGGCAGACCTGCGGTCAGGCCGGAACAGAGCGGACCCTATTCGGCGGAAGAGCTCGGAAAATGGGCGCAGATCTCTTATTTCGTGAACTACGGCTTTTTCCCGCCTGAGGCGGAGGTGACGAAGAACAGCGACGGCAGTTTTACCATCCATCTGTTTGAGATTGTCGATCTGGACGGCCTGACCCACACGGCAACTTCCGCATGGTATGTGGTCAATGCCTATGGAAGCGGCAGAAACGACATCACCGGCGAGAGGATTGAATTGATTGGCTGAACGGTTACGCTGCCGCGGAGAGCTGACCGATGCGGATTGCTTTTATGGCAGTCATGCTTTACCTCCTGCGATGTGATCTCGCCCAGGATCCACAGAAGGCAAGCATATACCTTTATAATGTGAAAACACGAGCAGAGTCTGTAAAAAGACGCTGCTCGTGAATCTTTTCTCCCTGCTGTTACTCTACCATGAAGTCCCTCCGGTAAAAATAAAACCTGGTATCGTCCTCATACTGTGCTTTCGCATGAGCACCGCCGGCTCAGTCCCCCTCGTCGTCCCAGTCTTCATCATCCCAGGAGTCCGGATATTGATCGACCTTCCCCTTCCCCTTTATCAGTCTCGGCATGAAGGATTCCTCAGTCTCTGTGATACTCTGAACGTGGATGACAAACATCCAGTCGTCGCCGTAGTCATAGTGGAGAGAAAAATTCTGTCCTTTCACAAGACCAATTTTGTCAATTCGGATATTGGTTGACGGACGGTCAGGATTCTCCGGCATATACTCATAGGAAAAATCACTGTACATCCTGTTATCCATACAGAATTCATACAGATGCTCATGAATAAAGTCAAAAGCATCCATAATTGCCGCACACAGGGTATCCAGGGTCTCCTTTCCACAGATTTCGATCACTCGGTACACTTCTCTGCTCATCCCGGCGGGGTAGACCTTCAGCTTATATGCTTTATTTTTTCTCACATTAAAACTTCCTTTCTCAGTTTTAATCCTCAAAAGCCTGGCGGGTAAGTGCGTACTGATCAAAGAGCGGAAGCGTGAAGCGAAGCCTGCCGCGCTCTTCCCCGTCTACGATCCCCTTGCGGATCAGACGGGCCCGATATGGGGAAAACTGATCGGAACTGAGATTCAGATACTCCCGAATCTCCTTAATCTCACCTGATTCGGAATGCGCAATCCCGTAGACAATCTGCCGATCTTTCGGCGAAAGTTCCGACCAGAGCTTGTCGTAGACATATTCCTCCAGATACCTGCGATAGTCGCCGATCACTTCCTGATATTTGCCGTCATGTTCCCAGGTCAGGAAACCAAGCGCCTGGAAGGCAAAGGGATAGCCGCTGGTCAGTCTGGCCATTGCGATGGCATCCGGATCACTCAGGTGAAACAGGCTCCGATAACGCGACATGATTGCGGTCATATTTAACGGGCCGAGCTTGATTTTCGGTGTGCGGTACAGGAAGGTCAGGTTTTTTTCATTCTGCAGATCTTCAATGTTCTCATAAAGTCCCGTCATCAGCAGAAATAGGGGGAGCTCCTGTCGGATGAGAATCTGAAAAGCCATAGAAAAAACTCTCACATACTCGTTGCTGGTTACTTCATCAATGGCGACAAGGACACGTTTGTTCTGCTTCTTCAGGCTCTCCAGCATGCGGGCAATGGCGGTCTCCAGATCTGTGATCGGAGGTTCGCTGCTGACAGACAGCCCAAAGCCGAAAAAGGACAGATTGATCTTGGCCCGGCGAAAGATCTCTGCGCACTGCCGATGACTGCTGAGCTTCGCGGCAAGACCGGACAGAAGATCGGCAGCCGGGTTCAGTTCTACAACAATCCAGTCATCATCCTTCTCCAGGCGGTTTTCCACTTCCGTCAGGAGAACAGTTTTTCCGGAACCACGTACACCGGTGATCATGAAGATCTGCTGATTGATTGGATCTGAACGAAAAGCGTCCAGAATGGTATTGATCTGAACGGTACGGGAAATATTTTCAAGAGGACTCTTCCCGAAGGACAAGGTAAACGGATTTGGCATGTTGTCACCTTCTTTTACAGTCGTTTACTGTATTTTTATTTTTTTACAGTTGTTTACTGTTTTGAAGATATTTTACAGTTGTTTACTGTTTTTGTCAATCTGAAAGCGATCAGTTTCTGACTCGTTTCCCACCAAAGGCGAAATATAGCACAGGGCTTCCCGTCTTGAAAGACACTTTGTTCCAGCTTAGGGTAAACCACGCAGAGTAACATCCAAAACGGAAAGTCCCAAACAACAGGGCATCGAGCACTCGGCTCGATGCCCTGTTCAGGTCTATTCACGCGGGTTCAGTATTTCCGGCTGAGAATCAGGTAGGAGACCCAGTAGGCGACCAGAATGAGGCAGACGGAGAAGGAAAGAATCAGTCGAATGGTTTTTTCTCCCAGAATGATCGCAACGATAACGCCGGCGGCTTCGACCAGGATCGCGATATAACCGGCCCAGGACCAGCTTTTCATACGCAGAAAGCGGTTTCGTTCATCGTTGGCCTCGACGTCGATTTTCTCTCGATAGTCGGCATCCTTCCGGTATTTCACATTCCGTATTGCCTGCAGAACTCCGACAGCCATCAGAGCGCCGCCCATGCCGGAATAGATGGATGAATCCAGCACTTCCGTGACGGAGAGCACCGTCAGCACAAGGCCGACGACAGCCCAGAAAATGCTCAGGGCTAACCTTTTGTTGTTATAATACATGATCATTCCTCCTCAAAAATAAAGACTTCCTCAATGGTCAGGCCAAAGTACCGGGCGATTTTGTAGGCCAGCAGGATGGAAGGATTGTAGCGTCCGTTCTCCAGCGAACTGATGGTCTGCCGCGAGACGCCCATCGCCTTGGCAAACTCCTCCTGCCGCAGACCTTTGGCATTTCGTATCTCCTCAATCCGGTTTTTCAACAGATCACCTCCGCCAAAAATGTAAAGCTCGCTTGACATTTGCATCATAGCACATCGAATCGGGAATGTCAAGCGAACTTTACATGCAGAGGCCAAAACAGCCGCCCGGAGGGCGGCTGTAGGGTTGATGATGCGAAAAGCATGAGCAGCGTTGAGAGAGGTTGGAGAGACGCAAATGGCCTCAGGGCTGCGGCGTGGGAGGAACGTCCGGCATGGCCTGGACATAAGCGCCTCTTCCGGGCCAGAGAGGGCCGTCGAAGGAAATGGCCATGATGAAGAGGTTATCCTCCGCGACCCGGTTCCCGGCGCAGGCAAAGGCGATGCGGTGATCCAGGCAGGTTTCACCGAAGACACATTCGCCGAATTC
>CADAPN010000050.1 GCA_902789835.1 Oscillospiraceae bacterium | reverse complement strand
GAGCAGATGCTGGAGATCAACACCTGATCCGTTCCGGCTTTACTTTCCGAAACAGAATCAGAGCAGCACCTTTCCGCCGTGGGAGGGGTACTGCTCTGATTCTATTTTTTATGGCTCACGCCACGCTGTGTATACCATTTAACCGTGTGTATGTGTAAGGCATCTCATTCCCGGCAGGTCACCGTGTTGAATTGATCTGTCGGGAGTTCAGCTCTCACAAGCTTCAGCCCGTCTTTCTTCGAGCAGACCGCAGCCGCAGGAATCTCGCGGCTGAGGAACAGCGCGATTCCCTCCGTGACAGAATAGGCTCCCGTTCTGCCAAAAGCCAGAACATCTCCGACTTCCAGATTGCGCAGTTCAACATTTCTTGCCAAAATGTCTCCTGTGGTGCAGAGGCTGCCGCAGATCGTCCATTTTTTCGCATCTGTACCGGGTTTCGATGCCTCGTTCGGTTTTATATGGATGATCTCCGGAATCTGCATTCCCTGCAGCTGTCCGTCATATTTCAGGTGATTCATGCCGCCATCTGCGATTGCGTAATCGATGCCGCAGTTTGTTTTCGTGTCCACAACGCTCGTGAAATAATACCCGCATGGGGCGGAAAAAAACCTTCCCATCTCCACCGTAAGGTTCATTTCCCCGGCGAACGTCCGAATCCGATCGGATATTTCCGAAAGGCGGAGCTCTTCGGCGTTGTCCGCATCATCGCTGAAATAATCTACTGCCAGTCCGGTCCCATATTCAACCCGGCCGGTTTCAAAGTGAAGTTCATCCCGAAGTCTCCGAACCAGCTCTGTGAGATAGTCCAGTTCTTCAACAATCTTTTTCCCTTTCCGTTTCTGGGTACCGGTAAAATAATGAAGACCGACAATCTGAACCCCCGGATATGCTTCTCTCTCCGACAAGGCACGGAATAATTCCGCTTCATCCACGCCGAACTGACTTCCGCCCTTTACATCCGTTACCCGGATCAGAGTCGGAAGAGCCCGTCCTTGTTTCAGACCGACCGTGTTGAGCATGTCCAGATGCAGTCGGCTCTCGGCAGTAAACAGGCCTACGCCGTCCTCTGCCGCGCGTTCAATATCCCGTATGGATTTATGAACACCGGAGAAGATGACTTTTTCCATCGGGACCCCGGTTTTTTCACAGATCGTCAGTTCGCCGGGACTGCAGACCTCCAGCTTATCGATTTCATCCGGCAAGAACCCCACAAGAAACGGATTTGCCTTGATCGAAAAACAAAGTGAAGTCTGCGGGCCGAAATAGGACCGCACCAGTTTGACCCGCTCGGAAAACAGATCGAGGTCAAACAAGTAAGATGGCGTATCAAGTGTCCTCAGGCACTCATGTAATCCGATCGAATCCATCACCATTCATCCCGGAGCTTTTCTACCAGAGCCCAGATTGCATTGACCGAATTAAAATTCTCCGGAATCAGATGGTTTGGTTTGATTTCAATATCAAATGCCTCATCGAGTTCCCCCACCAATGCCACAATATCAAAAGATTCGAGGATGCCGTCGGTTACAAGTGCAGTTTCCTTCTCGAAATCAACATCCGGTCTCAGATTCTCCAGGATTTCCATTAATTCTTCCATTGTGTTTCTCCTTATGAATGAAAATATTGTTTTAACGTCTGCATATCTGTTTTCCCGTTCGGCAGCCGCGGCAATTCATCAAGCCTGACCGTCTTTCTGGGTGCCATGTAGGAGGGCATATTCTGACGAAAATACAGCACAATCTCTTTTGAAGAGGCTGTCCCCGTATAGAACAGATACAAGAGCTCCCGGTCCCTGTCATACAGAGCACAGCAGTCCTGAACGCCGTCTATTCTGCCAGCTGTTTCCTCAATTTCGCTCAGTTCGATTCTATGTCCCATATGCTTGATCTGTCGGTCTTTTCTTCCATGGAACTCAAGAAGTCCTTTTTCGTCAAATCGTCCCAGATCACCGGTTTTATAGATCAGTTCCCGGTAATAAGGATTCAGCGGATTCTGAAGGAATGCCTTTTCGGTATATGCCCGGTTCCCGTAATATCCCAGTGCCAGAATCGGTCCGCTGACGCAGATCTCCCCAATCTCACCGGGAGGTGTTGCCGTGTCATCCTCATTGAGCAGAAGGATGCGGTAATTCTCATAAGGAACGCCGATCGGGAGAACCGTGTCCTCCGATACCGGATGATCCACGATATAGTAGGTGCAGGACGCGGTGGCTTCCGTAGGCCCATACTGATTGACATACATCACATCGGGAAGATTCTCCTGCCAGATTTTCAGATACTTGCAGTGTATGACAGAACCGGAGAAGCAAAGCTTTTTCAGATACTGCGGCTTGCCCAGCTCGAATGCTCCAAGTTTGGCCGGGAGCTCCACCCCCGCGACGCTCCAGCAGATCGTCGAGACCCGTTCCCTGTTCAGCGTTTCAAAGAGTTGTCCGGGGATGGCAAATTCGTTTTTGGGGATAATATAGGTCGAGGCGCCTGTAAACAGCGGAATATAAATGTCCCGAATCGCGGCAATATAATCCAGAGGAGACTGACTTCCCAAAACATCCGATTCATCGATGTGCAGCACTTTGATCACCGCGTCGATGTAGCAGATCAAGGACTCATGAGAGGTAATAACGCCCTTGGGGATTCCGGAAGAGCCGGAGGTGAAGATCACATACAGCGGGGATGTGGCCGTCATCGCAGATTTCCGGGAGAAAAGCAGTTCCGGATCGACAGGTGTTTGGAGAATGTCCTCCATCACAACAATCTCACCGTGAAAATCCAGTTCCTTCGCGGTTTTCAAGTGAGCCCGGTCAACCAGCATCACCGCTGCCTGAACGACTCCGAGCATCTGGTCAAGTCTTGCTTTGGGCAGATCTCCGTCCATCGGCGCATAAAAGCAGCCGGCCTTGACAACACCCAGGAAGCAGGCCGGTGTCCAGACATGCCGCCCGGTCATGACCGCCACGGGAGCTACAGGTCCGATCAGACCGGCAAGATATGTCCCAATCGCATCCGAAGACGCTTGGAACGCTCCCCATGTGAGGCTGCTGAACTCATCTTTATACAATACACGTTCCGGCGGAACATGCGTAAAGCGATCTAACACACAAGAATACATAAGCTGTCATCCTGTTCTTTCTTTCGGTATTCTCCGGCATTCCGAGCCCATTTCGTGTCTGCCCGGCTGTCTTATGGCTCTTTCATCTTCCTGAGTTCCCTCATAAGATCATAAGTCTCTGAGAACAGCGCCTCCGAGTCTGTGGGAGCTTCTTCGATGTAGCGGCAGTAACGGGTATAGTAGTCTGACGATTCTTCCCAGGCCCGCGTTTGTTCCGCATCCTGTTCCCACGGGACAAGGCCGAGCTCTTCTCGAATGTAACGCGCCAGATACTCCGTGAGTTTCTGCTGTCCGTAGAGATTGAGGTGTGTTCTGTTATAGTAGTCATGCTCCGGGTCAATTCCGATTTCATCGGACAGCGTTTCCATGTTCAGGAAAGGGAATCCGTACTCGTCTACGATCTTCCCGATGGTGTTGGTCATCTTGAAATTCTGATAGACCTCATCATCCTCTGTGGTAATCTGATGCGGAAAACAGGTAAACAGAACCGGCAGATCTTTTTCACGGCAGAAATCAAGGAATTCTCTCAATGCCTGCTCCGCTTCCGCGTCCAGCGGTTGTTCCGCCCTGTCATTTTCTATATTGCGGGATTCTGACTGCAGCCCGATTGCATAGCGCGAGGTATACGTGCCGCGCAGGATGGCATGCCCCTGTCTCTGCAGCATACGGACATTCAAAAAATTGGATTTCATATCCTCCGGATCGTTCCAGTTGGAATGATACTTCAATCCCGGAAACAGGAAGGCCGCCGCGCTGTCGTTCTCTTCTGTCAGAAGCGGCCGGATCATCTGCAGTTTCAGGCGGAAGGGCATGCTGTCCATGATATAGTGCAGCGCGCCGTTGTTATGCAGCTCCCTCTGCGTATCATAACAGGCGCCGTTTGTTTCCACGACAATCAGCTTCGGGTTCTGATGGGCGAGAATATCTTCCAGCATCACTTTCCAGAAGCAGACGGAACAGGCCGACACCACATAGGGATAACTGGTAAAGCCCTGAAGTGAATAGGCAAGCGGCGCGGAATAGGCATAAATATCACTGGCCCCCAGGAGCACGACATCCAGGCTGTCTTTTTGTTCCATTCGGAAGCCATACAGTCTCAGTTCGTTATGGGAATTGCAGCGCCAGAAATACATCTGTGCAAAACCGAAAACCAGGACGAGGGCCAACACCAGAGAAAGAATCTTCACAGCTCTTCGACGTGTCATAATCTCTCTCCTAAAACTGCACGTATGCAAACTCTGCTGCGGTATATCCGGGGCCGTAGGCGCCGAAAACAAGGACGGCCGCCGCCGCAAGGAAGATCACCAGCCAGCGGACAGCAAAAGGCTTTTGGTCCAGCATTACCCTGATCGAAGTCTGCGGATTCCGTTCATGGATAAAGCCGACCGCAAAGAGCAGCAGGCCGGAGAGCAGAAGCAGCAGGTACTCGCGGGATGAAAGGCCGATCCCGTTCTGAATCTCATACCATCCCGCGACAAGGTCCTGTTCCCGGAAGATCCGTCGAACCCACACGAAACACTCTCTGCCGCCCCGGGCGAGGTCGGTAATGTTTCCGATGCAAACCAGGAAAAAAGTACGAAGACTCTGAAAACAGCGATGGGGAAGCGCCGACGTGTTGATCCGGCAGAGGCGGTTGACCTGCTCAAAGCATGGCTTGAGAAGAATCGAAAGCATGATCACGCCGCCGTTCCATAAGCCGTACAGGATATACCGCCACCCCGCGCCATGCCAGATACCCACGATCAGAAAAACGATCAGCGAAGCAACCGTACCGGGCAGGACCACCGCGATATGGGCGCCCGCTTTTGTGCCGCCGAAGCGGCTGTTCTTAACCGCTTTTGTAAAGCGGTTCGCCGTCTTGGAAAGCGCAATGGGATAGAAGATATAGTTCTTCATCCACGCGCCGAGGCTGATATGCCAGCGGTTCCAATAATCCGTCAGTGTTGTGGCGAAATACGGCTGGCGGAAGTTCTGGATCATGTCAATTCCGAGGACCTGCGCAACGGCGCGGGCTATATCAATTCCGCCGGAAAAGTCCGCATAAACCTGCAGCGCATAAAGCAGCACCGTAAAGCCCAGGGTCGTCCCGGAGAACGCTTCCGGGGCCTCCGTAACCGTCCGGATCGCCGCGGCAGCGTGATCCGCAATCACCAGCTTTTTGAACAGGCCCCACAGCGCGAGCTCCAGGCCATATTTGATGCGGGTAAAGTCGGCATGGTGCTCTTCCAGAAGCTGACTCGCCAGCTGGTCATACCGGCTGATCGGCCCCTGCAGGAGCTGAGGAAAGAAACTGACGAAGAGCGTATACTTTCCGAAATTCCGTTCTGCCCGGATATCTCCGCGGCAGACATCAATGACATAGCCCATTGCCTGGAAGGTGTAGAACGAGATCCCCAGCGGCAGGACGATTCTGAGGGTCAGGTCAGAAAACCCGAACAGATTTCCGGCTGCAGTCAAAAACGTCGGGACATATTTCAGGAAGAACAGAACACCGAAATTCAGCACAAGGACCAGGGCCAGCATCCGATGCGTTTTCCTGCCCGTGATCTCTTTCTGCGCCTTCTTCTGTTCTCTGTCCCAGGTCTCTTTGTTCGCTTTCAGCCGCGCTTTTGATTCCGCCAGTGTCCGGTCAATCCACAGAGCGGCAAAATAGCTTGTCAGAGACGTAAACAGGAGATAGAACGCATATCGTACGCCGGCCGCAAGATAGAAAACCCAGCTTGCTGTCAGCAGGACAATCCATTGGTATTTCTTTTTGGGAAAAGCATAGTAGACGCATGCTGTAATGACAAGGAAGGCAGCAAATTGAAAAGAAATAAAATTCATACTATGATAATCACTCTCTGTCATTCGATTCCGCGCATATTGTGCTTATTATATGTGAAATGGACACTCAGCGCAAGGGCCAATCTGTAAGAATCAATGCCGCTCTCCACGCGGCATTGATTCTTACAGAGCCGTTTCGGGGCCCTTATACTTGAGGCACAGCATGGTCATGTCATCAAACTGTTCCGCCTCTCCGACGAAGGCATCCACCGCGTCTTTCACCCCGGTAAGGATCTCTCTGGGGGAGGCGTCGGCGTGGGCGTTCAGCGCTTCAAGCATCCTTTCGGTACCGAACAGCTCTCCCTTTTCGTCGGTCGCTTCCGTAACACCGTCCGTGTACAGGAAGAGCTTATCCCCTTTCTCCAGCTGCAGTTCATACTCCCGATAGCTTACGTTGGCCAGCCCTCCGATCACGAAACTGTGTCGGTCCCTGCACAGCCGGAAACATCCGTCCTGCATAACCGCCGGATACTCATGCCCGGCATTCGCCGCCCTGATCTTTCCCGTGCTGATCTCCAGGATTCCCATCCAGACCGTCACAAACATCTCCATCCGATTGTTTGCGCAGATCAGATCATTCGTCATCGCAAGGATCTCGCCAACCGACTTGCCGAGCATGGCGTTGTTTTTCAGGATCACTTTGGACACCATCATGAACAGTGCCCCCGGCACGCCTTTCCCGCTCACATCCGCCATCACCAATGCCAGATGATCCTCATCGATCATGAAGAAGTCGTAGAAATCACCGCCGACTTCTCTGGCCGGTCTCATGGTCGCGTAGAGATCGAATTCTTTCCTCTCCGGGAAGGGCGGGAAAATGTTGGGCAGCATGCTGTTCTGTATCTGGGTCGCCATGTTCAATTCGGTTTTGATCCGTTCTTTTTCCGATGTCAGCGTTCTGAGGTTCTCGGTGTTTTCCACGATTCTGGTCTGCATGGATCGAATTTCCCGGCTGAGATCACCCAGCTCATTTCGCACCGGAATCTCAACCCGGCTGATTCGGTCTGCGGACAGGGTTCCGTCTTCCTCCGGCGCAAACTCCATCGCCGCCTGCGAAAGCGCGGCGATCGGCTTTGTGATATAGCGTCGCAGCAGGCAGATGCAGACAATGGACGCCGCTGCCGTCAGGGAAAGGACATACAGAATGCCCCGTGTCACAAACCCGCGGTATTCCTTCACCGCCTCTGTCATGTCATATCCCAGCCAGAGCCGGCCCTCCGCACTGCCCAGGTCAAAAACCAAACAGCGCAGAAGCTCATAGTCCGTGGGAGTCGTTACCATACAAGGAGTCAAAAAAGCTGTCGGCGGCAGTTCGAAAAAGCTTTCTTCGAGTCCGAAATTGTAAAGCCAGTCGCTGTCGCTGCCGCCCTTCTCATCGTAGGATACCCGGTATACTCTTCCGTCCTTCAGCACTTCGGCACCGACAGTATCCAGATCGATGGCCTCCATGGTATCTTTGACCGACAGATCATAGGCGATGATGTCAAAGAAGAGGCTCTCTCTGCCATACAAGGGATCATCATTCGTAAAGGAGGGTGTCTCATTTATCCAGTCCAGGAAATAATCGTCCTGTGTATCGTAAGAGTCCCGTGCCGCCTGCATTTCTTCCGTGCTGAAAAGCTCGGCGAAGTAGGACAGATAAGGCGCAAAGTCTTCCTCTTTCACTTCGTATTCCGACAGTTTGATTGTAAACGGATCCAGGATCGCCCTGCGATAGTCCGCAGCGCTGATCGCTACCAGCAGCAGGGAGATGCCGAGCGTAATGGCAACGATCAGGAGATTGACCTGAACCGCCAGAGACATCCGGCGGCGCTTGCCGGCGGATGCGGTTTTCTTCGATTCTATCCCTGTATTCGGAGTATTCTGATTCTTCATACCGTTTTCGTACTCACGATCTCTGCTTCTTTCTCCGCAGTCCTCGTGTTTTCCATCCTTTTCGCGTTTTATCCCGGTTTTTCCATGCTCAAGCGGTTTCCTCGACAGATTCCCGCCTTATGTCGATTGATTATACAACATAACATGCCTCTTTTCAATTCCGGTATCCGCTTAAGAGCTTTCCGTCTGCCTCTTCCCTCCGGAGTATCCTGAATCCGGCTGATCGGATTACGGCTCCGCTGTTGCCCTCTGTACGGTTTCATGGTAGAATGCCCTGAATCAAAGCTTCGGATAAGTGAGGAACCTCTTATGCTTCTACTTCTGCCGATCGCCAGCGGTTCGACAGGCAACTGCATGCTTGTGGATCTCGATGGGCATCGTATTCTGATCGATCTCGGTGTCACGGCCAAAGCGCTCTCCGCCGCGCTGGGCGCAAACGGTTACGGCTGGGACGACATTGATGCCGTGCTGATCAGCCATTCCCATTCCGACCATGTAAAAGGTCTGGAGGTCTGTATGAAACGGATTTCCGCGCCGATCTACACCAGCGGAACGACCAGAGATACGCTGATGCTGGACCGTGCGCTCATTCTGCCCTATACGGAGAAGGTGGAAATCCTTCCCGGCATCCGGGTCACGGCCATCCGGACTTCCCACGACTGTCCGGGCAGCGTCGGTTTCCTCATCGAGTCCGCAAACTGCCGTCTGGGATATCTCACGGATCTCGGTGTAATTCCGGAGAGCACGATGGAGCTTCTCTTCGGCTGTGACTGCATTGTGATCGAGTCCAACCATGATGAGCAGATGCTGCGCTATGGGCGCTATCCCGTTCATCTGAAGCGGCGGATTCTCTCCGATCACGGGCATCTTTCCAATGTCGATGCTTCGGCGGCCATTGCCCGATTTGCCGAGCATGGAACAAAGCACTTTTTTCTGGCCCATCTGAGTCAGGAAAACAATCTCCCCTCCCTGGCCCTGGACTGTGCCCGCAAGGCCACGGCCGGCATGGATGCTGCCATCCGGGTTCTCCCCGTCTCCGGCACAGAGATCGTCACCGTATATTGACGGATGTCCACAGACGCAGGAACTGCAATCAGAGAATATATATGCATCTCTTCATTTCTGTTTTCGGTAAATGCAGATAAAATCTGCGCTGTAAGAGAGTGCGGCAAAACGGGCAAGCACTGCGAAAGAAAAAAAGTATTGACAAGTGAATTCATGTGTGCTATAAACATATCATCTTAATAGGTTATTTCTTTGGATTCTTTGGAGGCCAATATGCCTAAGCTGAGCTTCAACCACATGATGTGTTGTGACATGCGCTGTGAGATGCGTGTGTGCTTTGCCTTACCCATTTAGGCCTCTATGAGCCTGCATAGACTTCAACCGGAGAGCCTGATGGGCTCTCCGGTTTTTGATTGAACAAAGGGGTTTATTTTGTAACTTAGATCGGGAGATGATCCGTATGTACCTTCTGACAAAACGATGTAGATTCCAGCCTGATACGCCAACACAAGAAATCAAATATTTTGATCAGGAGGAATTATCATGTCTCACATTTATACATCCGCCGATCAGCTGATCGGAAAAACGCCCCTGCTGGAGCTCACCAATATCGAAAAAGAAGAGAAGCTGGAAGCCACGGTCCTCGCGAAGCTGGAGTACTTTAACCCCGCGGGCTCCGTCAAGGACCGCATCGCCAAGGCCATGATCGACGATGCCGAGGCGAAGGGTCTGCTGAAGCCGGGCTCTGTAATCATCGAGCCCACATCCGGCAACACCGGTATCGGCCTTGCTTCCGTCGCCGCGGCCCGCGGCTACCGCATTATCATCGTCATGCCTGAGACCATGAGCGTGGAACGACGCCAGTTGATGAAGGCCTATGGCGCGGAGCTGGTGCTCACCGAGGGTTCCAAGGGCATGAAAGGCGCCATCGCCAAAGCAGAAGAGCTGGCAAAAGAGATCCCCAATGCTTTCATCCCCGGCCAATTTGTAAACCCGGCGAATCCCGCCATCCACAAGGCCACCACCGGGCCGGAGATCTGGGCGGACACCGCCGGCAAGGTGGATATCTTTGTTGCGGGCGTCGGGACCGGCGGCACGATCACCGGTGTGGGCGAATACCTCAAGGAGCAGAATCCCGCCGTAAAGGTCGTGGCGGTAGAGCCTGCGGCTTCGCCGGTCCTCTCCAAGGGGACGGCAGGCGCCCATAAAATTCAGGGCATCGGCGCGGGCTTTGTCCCGGAGGTGCTGAACACCGCCGTGTATGATGAGATCATCGCCGTGGAGAACGAGGACGCTTTTGCTACCGGCAAGCTGGTCGGACGCAAAGAGGGCGTACTTGTCGGCATCTCCTCAGGCGCCGCGGTCTGGGCCGCGATCCGGCTGGCAAAGCGCCCGGAAAACAAGGGCAAGACCATCGTTGCCCTGCTGCCGGATACCGGCGACCGTTATCTGTCCACGCCGCTGTTTGCGGATTGATTGAATTGTTCAAGCCGTTTCCCAGCCTCATACATGGGAAACGGCTTTAATTCTGTCACAAGATTCAGGTTTTCTCTATTCAGCTGTTTCTGATTCTTTTGAACGCAATGCCAGTTAACGATTACTCCCGGCAAAGCTTCATACAACCAAAGTCGCGCTTAGAACATATCGAGTAATCGGCTTTATTCCGCGAAGGCTGGTAAATGAGAGCAGGCGCACGACTTCCATTTTTCAGATGATGGTCGTGCACCTGCTCTGTCGCATTAGCTTGACGATTATGATTTTGCGCCGTCAAATGATAGGATGACAGCTATCCTGGAATGGTAGTTCGGCTGCAATTCAGCGAATCCTTAAGCCATATATTGTGCTTTCGATTATTCAAATGAATCGCCCGCGTTTCAAAAGTCCTGTGGCATCAGGCTTTTCCGAGCATAAAAAACCGAAACAGGAGGTCGATACATTGTATCAATCTCCTGTTTCATTTTTGGAACTGTAATCTTTAATGTGAACCATAGAAGTGTGAAGTATAGAAAACACTATTTCCCCTTAGAGCCACAATGCTTTCGGGCATTTTTCTATGCTTTACACTGCGGTTTTCGAATGTTCTCATTTTGTTTTCGTAATTATTTTACTACTTTTCGCGTCCTTTGTCAACCACACTTATGCGACACATATCTCTCACCAGAGAACAACATCTACACCACAGATGCCGATGAAATGTGTTCCTATCAGATTCGACTCTTCATTTTTCCAGCATAGCGATCTGCGTTTCCAGGAATGAGATCCTTTCTCTTGCACGAGCATATACCGTGAACGCAGACACGACTTCCTCGCCATATTTTTATTTGTCCTGATTCGATTTACCCTTTTCAATGATTTTCATTTTTGCTTCGTAATCGTCAATATACATGGTGATTGCACGTTCAACGGCCACAGTTTTTGACTGTCCCGACTCTTCACAGAACCTTTCAAGCCGCTCGTAGACATCGGTAGCAAGGCGAAAACTTGTCGGCGTATTGTCTTTTTTTAGTCTGGCCATATAGCACCCCTCACTTCAAATATGGTGAAAAAGCCTTTTTCATCCGAACAAGTTTGTCTATCATCCAATCAAACTGTTCTGAACGTGCAGCCTCGTTTGCAATGTCAGCTTCTCTTTCCAGAAGGATTCGACTTGACTTCTTCCCATCCAGCCTGCGCCAGTCCAATGAAAACCCAACTTGTTCTTCAATGCTCTCCTTGTTCGCGAAGCAACGGTCAAACAGTTCTTTGCTCTCACTGATTAGAAT
>CADAPN010000049.1 GCA_902789835.1 Oscillospiraceae bacterium | reverse complement strand
GCCCGCCATTCACTGCCGCACCCGGCTCCTGCCGATCAGGCTTGCGCAGTCCCCGGCCACGGTGACCTCGATGCTGTCATGCTCTGCTGAGTAGTAATTGAAGGTTCCGTCCAGCAGCCCCTTCAAAAACACCTCGGCTGACTGCCTGGTACCGGTCATGTGAAGCAGGGAATAGTCGTCTGTTAAGCAGAAAACATGTGTACTTGAAGACGTACGTGACAAAACGGACAAAAGGGACGTTGTGCAGCTTTATTCGAGCTGTGGTGGCCCTGACGATTCTCCCACCCGTGAGGCAAGCTTTGAAGTTGTCCATCGACAGCAGAGGGAAGTAAGCGTGTAAATGGTGATGGTGCCTCTATTCGTTTTTTTCAGATGCTCCATCCTGCGCTGGCGGATTGAAGCTGCGCCATGCGGCGGAACATACTTGAACCGTCGGCGTGCAGTTCCTCGGGCCTGCCTTCTTCGGCGACCTTGCCGCCCGAAAGCACCACAATATGGTCCGCCGCCTCCACGGTGCGCATCCGGTGGGCGATGACCAGCACGGTCTTGCCCGCCAGCAGGCGGGACAACGCGCCCTGCACCTTGGTCTCGTTCTCCACGTCAAGCGAGGCCGTGGCCTCATCCAGCAGCACGATCGGCGCGTTTTTCAGAAGAGCGCGGGCAATGGAGATGCGCTGTCGCTCGCCGCCGGAGAGCTTGGCACCGTTTTCGCCGATCGGCGTGAAGTAGCCCTGGGGCAGCTTCGCCACAAACTCGTCGCAGTTGGCCGCGCGGGCGGCCGCGAGGACTTCCTCATCCGTCGCCCCGTGCTTGCCAAGGCGGATGTTTTCCATCACGGTATCGTCAAAGAGCACCACATCCTGGAACACCATGGAGTAGTCCGTCAGCAGAATCTCGGGATCAACGGTGGAGATATCCACGCCGCCGACCTTGATGCTGCCCCGGTCAATGTCCCAAAGCCGTGCAGCCAGGCGGGCACAGGTGCTCTTGCCGGAGCCGGAGGGGCCGACCAGCGCCGTGACCTCGCCCTCCTTTGCCGTGAAGCTGACGCCCTCCAGCACCTGTTTGTCGTCGTAAGCAAAGCCGACGTTTTCAAACACGATGTCATGTCCCTGCGGGGTAAAGGTCTCGCTTCCCTCTGCGGTTCTGGCGTCGTAGATCTCCATAAGACGGCCGGCGGAGACCTGGGACATGAACATCTCGGCAATCAGCGCCAGCGCCTGGTCAAAGGGCGCGTAGACGCGGGTGATAACCAGCAGGAACATGAACAGCGTGAGGAAGTCGATCTGCCCGGAGAGGATCAGTCTCGTCCCGGTGAGGATCGTGGTCGCCACGCCCAGACGCATGATGACGCTGGCCGCGTTCACGAAGATCCCGGCGGCGAGCTCGCCCTGCAGCATGGTTTTTTCATGGGCATCGATTTTGTCGCCCAGAGCCCGGAGGAACCGTCCCTCCTGATTCGTCGCGCGGATCTCCCGGATGTTTTCCAGCGTCTCCTGGATGCCGTCGGACACGTTGACGGCCGCGGCTTTCGTGATCTCGGAACGGCGCTTTGTCAGCCTGCGGCTGCCGAACAGGAGCGCGAAAGCCACGGGGACGCCCCAGAGGCAGGAGAGCGCCAGCTTCCAGTTGTACGCGAAGAGCATGACGGCGATCAGCGCCGTGGAGATATAGGAGCCGTAGAGATAGCCCAGGCAATGAGACCAGACGTGTTCCAGCCGGTTCACGTCGCCCATGATGGTCTCGGTGAGATCGGCCAGATCGCGCTTGCCGAAGTAGCCCAGCGGGAGCTTGCGCAGCCGCTCGGCCAGCGAAATGCGCATGTTCTTTACTTCGCCGTAGACAAGGCCATAGGTCGCTTTATACTGCTGCAGGTGAGTGATAAAGGAGAGCAGCAGAAAGAGGAGAACCATCAGCACGATCGGAAGCGGGCGGGCAAGCGGCGCGCCGTCGGTCAGCGTGGCGAGCAGCCCCTTCATCATGAAGTAGAGGATGCCCATGCCGCCCATCACGACCAGATTGACGACGACCGTCCAGAAGGTTCCCGCTTTTGCATTTTTGATGCCCTGATCGCTGAGCGCGTACTTGCGCTGAAATGCTTTTCCGAACATCTTACTTCACCTCCTTGTCCACGGAAATCTTCCACTGCACAGCCTGCTTGTAGTCCTCCCACATGCGGGCATAGAGTCCGTTTGCTTTCAGCAGCTCGTCGTGCGTGCCCTGCTCGACGACGTGACCGGCGTCCAGAACGATGATCCTGTCCGCGCCCACCACGGTGGAGAGCCGGTGGGCGATCATGATCACCGTGCGGCCCTCGGTGAGCCGGGCAAAAGCCTTCTGAATCAGCGCTTCATTTTCGGGGTCGGCGAAGGCCGTAGCCTCGTCCAGTACCACGATGGGCGCGTCCTTCAGGATGGCCCGGGCCAGGGCCACGCGCTGCTGTTCTCCGCCGGAGAGGTAGGTGCCCCTGGTGCCGATAATGGTATCCATCCCGTCGGGGAGCTTTTCGAGGATGTCGTCACACTGCGCGGCGGAAAGAGCCGCCCGCGCTTCTTCTCTTGACGCGTCCGGCCGCGCGGCCCGTACATTTTCCAGGATCGAGGCCTTGAACAGATGAGTATTCTGAAAAACGAAGGCCACCTGATCCATCAGCAGATGGGGATCGGTCTGCCGCACGTCCACACCGCCGACCTCCACCGCTCCGGAGCTGACGTCCCAGAAGCGCGGGATCAGGCTGGCCGCCGTGGTCTTGCCGCCGCCAGAGGGACCGACCAGCGCCACGGTCTGCCCCGGCTCCACCCGGAAGGAGACATGGTCCAGCGCGGGCAGCTCAGCGCCGTCGTAGGTAAAGCTCACATCTTTGAACTCCACGCTGTTGTCCCGCGGCGTCTGAGGATCATCCGTGACTTCCAGCGTCGGCGCGTTCATGACCTGGGCGATGCGGCCCAGCGCGGTGCTCGCCAGCATCATGCCGCTGGCGGCAAACATGATCTTGGCCAGCGCTGTCGAGACGATGGCGGAAAAGACCGCGTAGAACGCGAAGTCTGTGAGAAAGCCCGCAAAATTTCCGCCGCGAAGCGCACCCGGCGCAAGCAGCAGCGCCACCGGAACGAGGAAGACGAAGGCGCCCTCCGTCGCGGTCAGGTTGATGGCCTGCGGCACCCGGCACACATCGCCCTGATAGTGCTCCGCTTTGGCGCTGTAATCCTCGATGGCCTGCTTGAAGGCCTTGAAGGAGTACACGGTCTGCTGGAACACCTTCACCACGGGAATGCCGCGCACATATTCCGTCCCGGCCTTGCTCATGACATCCTGCGCCGCCTGATACTCCGCCATGAGCCCTGCGTTTTTGCCGCCCATCATATAGAACATAGCCGCGACGGATACAACCGCCGCCAGGAGGCAGGCCGCACCCATACGCCAGTCAAAGACGAACATCAGCGTGAGCATGGTAAGCACCATCGCAGCACTGCCCACGATATCCGCCAAATTGTGGGCCAGCAGCGTCTCCGTATCAGAGGCCGCGCCGTCGAGGCGGTTGCGGAGAAGCCCTGAGGCGTTGGAATCAAAAAAGCCCAGCGGCGTCTCCATCAGGTGGGTCATCCCTTGCTTGCGGATGTTGGAGGCCGTGCGGAAGGCGGCCAGATGCGTGCACATCAGCGCAGCAAAATAGACCGCGATCCCGGCTACGGCGAAGGCAAAGGCCATCCAGCCGTAGCGGCCGATACCCTCGGCCCGCGTCCAGTCGGGCGCGACGGCGATCAGATCCCTCGCCACCAGCCAAATGCAGAGGTAGGGGGCCATCCCCAGGATCATGGCGATGGCCGAGAGGCCGAGGCCCAAAAAGGTCAGCTTCTTATAACTGCCCGCATAACCCAGCAGGACGGACAAGTCGCTCTGCTTCTTTTCTTTCATTTCGTATCACTCCTTCCTTACAGGAATAATGCCGCAATATGGTAGACGATGCAGGCGAGGATCAGCGCACCGCAAACATAGAAAGCGGCGACCCTGGCCGTCCACTTGAGGGAGTGGGATTCACGGTAGGTAGTGCTCAGGGCCATGACGCAGGGGATGTTGAAGGTGCAGGCGCACATGAAGGCCAGCGCCTCGGCCTTGCTGACCACGTTGGACATGGCCTGACCCAGCACGGCGTTGTCGGTCGCCACATTGAAGGCGGAGCGGAAGGTCGCGTCAAGGACGGTGCCCTCCCCGACGAAGACCGCGTTGAGCACGCCCAGTACCGCCTCCTTGGCAAAGGCAGAGCTGAGGAAGCCCATGAAGGTCCGCCAGCCGAGACCGAAGATACGTGTCACAGGCTCGATGGCGGTTCCGACCTTATAGAGCAGACTGTCCGCCACGTTGCCGCTGCCGCTGTAGGAGAAGGCCCAGAACAGCAGGGAGATCAGCGTCACCGTCCGGAGCGCGCGCTTGAAAATGTCCCAGGCTTTCAGGAAGGCCTCCTTGAGGATGTGCTTCCAGTGGGGCGTGTGGTAAGGGGGGAGCTCCATGATCATGCCGCTGCGGGAGCTTTCAGACACCAGCGTGCGGCCAAACACCTTGGACACGATCGTCATCAGCAGCACCATGTAAAGCAGAATACCCAGGATGACGAGCATCGTCTGCCAGGGGGTGAAGAACATGGAGCTGATGACCGGGATGATGGTCCAGATGGAGGCGCAGGGCACCGCCCAGACCACCGCCATGGTCAGCATCCGCTGGCCCCAGTTGTCCATGACGCGGGTGCCGCAGGTGCCGCCGATGGTGCAGCCAAAGCCCATCAGGATCGGGCAGATGGCCTTGCCCTGGAGGCCCAGGCCAGACAGAAGACTGTCAAACTGATAAGCCGCCCGGGCCAGGAAGCCAATCTCCTCCAGGTAGCCGAATACCAAATTGACGCCGAAGACGAAGCCCGACATTGCGATGCAGAAGTATAAGGTGTTGGGCAGGATGATGCTGAAGATCGAGACCAGCCAGGGGTGTACGTTCCAGCCGTTCAGGAGATTGGCGATGGGCTTGTTCAAAAGCTGCGGGATCATGGAGCCGATTCCCATCAGGGGGAAGCAGATGATCATTGCCGCGAGGAAGCCGACCAGGATTGTTCCGAAGCAGGCAAATTTGCCGCGGATGGGACTGAGCAGCCGTTTGTCGCGCTTACTCAGTTCAAAGTGCTTCTGTTCGGAATGGGTCACGCCCGCAAGCATGCTTTGGATCCAACGGTATTTGGCCTCGCTCTCCGCCTGCACGTCGCCGCCCGCCGGGATCTCCGGTATGGACGTGAGCTTGTGGGGATCCTCCAATTCTTTGGCCAGCAGCGCTTTCAGTTCGTCGTAGCCCTTGCTTTCCGCGGCGGTGAAGGGCAGCACGGGGATGCCCAGACGCCGCTCCAACAGCTTGTGGTCGATCTCCTTTTTCTGTGCCTTCGCCACGTCCATCATGTTCAGCAGCAGCACCGCGGGCTTGTTGAGCTGGGCAAACTCCGCGACCATGTACATGCTGCGCTCCAGCTGTGAGGCGTCTACCAGGATGCAGACCAGATCCGCCTGATCGGCCTTGATGAAATCGGCGGTGATGATCTCCTCGTCCGAATTTCCGGAGAGGCCGTAGCTGCCGGGAAGGTCGGTGACGGTGTAGCGCGCGCCGTTGTAAGTATAGAAGCCGTCGTTCTTCTCCACGGTCTTGCCGGGCCAGTTGCCCACATGCTGCCGGGAGCCGGTCAGCGCATTGTAGACGGTCGATTTGCCGGAGTTCGGCTGGCCCAGAAGGGCGATCGCGTTTTTCATACAGACTCCACCTCGATTCTTTCCGCATCTGCGCGGTTGATGGCGATCAGTGTCTCGCGCAGATAGACCAGTACCGGCATCTTTTTGTCGTTGCGTACGGTTTGAAACTCTGTCCCCTCTGTGACGCCGATGGCAGTGATGCGGTTGAGAAAGTGCGCGTCCCCGCCGATCTTTTGGATCAAGCCGTTCTGATCCGGTTTCATTTCTGTCAGTCTCATATCTTTCCTCCCTTTTTTTGAGCCGCGCAGCCGCTGCAGCCTTCACAACCGCAGCCGCACGAGCCTTGTTTCCTTTCTTTGATTTTGCTCCTTACCAGGAAGAAAACCATCGCGACCACCGCAAGCAACAGCACGATGGATGCGATATTATCTGCGATCCAAGCAAGCATCCTATTTCTCCTTTCCTTGGTTAGATATCACTAACTCACACCCTTAAAAGCTGCCCCACATCTGTGGGGCAAGCTGTTTTTTCCTTAGAGGCCCAGTACCTCGTAGGCACCCGCCGTAAAGAATTTCACGATGGTATGAATGTAGTTTTCCATCACATCGCGGCTCAGATCATGCAGCACCGCCTCAAAAACACTGGAGACATAGGCGTGGCAGATCATGTGCATCTCCGGTTCAGAAGGAATCTCCGCTGAAAGAAAGCCCCGTTCCCTGGCCGCATTCAGAGAACGCAGGGAGATATCCGCCTCCATACAGACCACGTCGTTCAAAAAGTCACTGTACTTTGTGCCATCTGAGCATTTCAGCAACAGCTTCAGCGCGTCAAAATTCCGGTACATATAGTCCAGCAGTCTTTCCGCATCCATGATCATCCAGAGCCGACGAATGTCCCCTGTCTCCACTGCTTCGCGGCAGACGGGCTCGGCATCGGCAAAGATCTTTTTGATTTCATCCACAGCGGGCTGCACGAAAGTGGAGAAGATATCCTCTTTACTCTCAAAATGTCGGTAGAAGGAGCCAGTGGTGATCCCGGCCTCGGCGCAGAGATCCCGGAGGTTCGTGCGTTCAAAGCCGTTTTCCAGGAACATCTTCCTGCCGCTGGCGAGGATCCGCTGATGGGTTTCGTCGTAAGTCCCGTAGGCCAAGAGCTTCACCTCTTATGATAACAAAGATTGCTAACTTAGTTATCATTATAGCGATGCGCTGCCCCTTTGTCAATACGAAGGATCCAAGAGAGGAAGGATTTCTCCTTTATGCCTTACCGTAACGTACTCATTCTCTGAAAAACGACAACGCTTTTTTGGTGAACTTCTCCGGGTGCATCATCACAAATTCCCCGTGCATCATATGGGGGATCTTCACGATCTCGATCTGGGGCAGATACCCCATCGCCCATTTGAGATCCCGGAAGCGGGAGCCCCATTCGTCGGTGCCCACCCAGAACTGAATCTTTGTCGAAAGCCGGGGCGCCGTCTTCGGCACCTCGTAATTGTTGGCCGACCAGAAGATGTTCCAGATCGTCCTGTCGCTGTAGCCCTTCAGATACTGCCGGATCTGTTCGTACTCCTGCGCGGCGTTCTTCGGGTCTCGGGCAAAGCGGTCCGTCGGGAAAGCTAGCTCCATGATCTTTACGGAGGAACGGGCCATTTTCAACATCAGGTAGTCCCGCACGCCGATCAGCCTGCAAACCCATTTCGGGTATTGATAGGGCGCGGTTCCCGCGTCGATGATGGCCCTGTCCACCGGGACGTTCTGGGTCGTCAGAAAGCGCACCACCATCCCGCCGCCGAAGCTCAGTCCGTACATGGCGTCCAGATGTGCGATCCCATGTTCTCTCAGCCAGCGGGCCGTGTCGTCCACCGTCTTTTCCACGGAGATAAAGTCGTTATGCTCCTCCGGATCGTGGCCATCCGGGGTCACCAGCAGCACATGAAACTCCCTGGACAGTCCCTCCGCCGCCGGGCGGAACTCCTCCCGCGGCTCACAGCTGCCCTGGAAGAACACCAGATGTTTTTTGTTTTCCGTTCCGTATTCCCGAATGACCATCTCAGTCCTCCTTATATGCCAGCAGGAAGTCGCAGCAGTCGCCGCCCCGGCCGATGGTCTTGGTGCGGCCCCAGATCAGCTTCGGATGCAGATGGCCGTAGCCCGCGTCATCGCCGTCGCAGAAGGCCCGGGTGATCTCCGGGCAGCCATAGCGCAGGCAGGTCTCATAATAAGGGCACTGGACAACCGTCGCTCTCGCTTCGTTTTCCGCTGTCTCCGGGAATTCATACCGGAATCCCGCATCCGGCCCAAAGCCTTTCAGCACCACTTTCATGAAGATACCCGGAACCTTCTTTGCCAGGCCGAACACTTTAATCGTTCGCTGCAGATGCGGTGCAAAGGCTGCTGCAATGCGCTGGAAGTATTCCCGGATCACCCAGACCGCCCGCTCCTGATCCATGCCGTTGGAGCGGAGCGCCTCGTAGACGGCGATCGCCGGATAAATCCGCGCATAGGTATGCGCCCGGAGCGCCTTGGAATCCGAGGCATTTTCCCGGCAGAGCTCCTCGTACCGTTTCTGCGCCTTTGCCGCGATACACGCAGCCCGCGCCTTTCCGATCTCCTCCGCCGCAATGGCGCAAGTAGCTTTGATCAGTCTGTGCACCGTGCTCTCCTCCGTTTCCCGTCAGATACTCTTGCTGCGGTCCCAGCCGTCTCCGGCGTCGGTCTTATGCCGCACGAAGCGGAAGTTGCAGAGCTCCCCGCCCCGGCACAGGGTCTGGGTGCGGATGAAATCCGTAAAGGGCAGATTCCCGTAGTTGATGATATCCGCCTGACAGCACATGGCGCCCAGCTTCAAGAGTCCGCGCCTCGAGAGGATCTTTTCATAGATGCACTCGTTGCACTCAAAGTGGAATTCGTTCTTCGGATCATCCTCATGCCAGGTATAGCGCCAGCCGGTACCGGAGCCCTTCTTGAAGCCGAAGGGGACGATCTTCTTCATGAGCGGCAGGAAGAAGTTCTTCTTTGCCAGCTTCTGCATGCCGGAGGGATCGAGAAACTTCCACATCTCCTCGGAGACGATCCGGTAGGCCTCTTCCTCGCTCTTCCCATGCCGCTGCAGCACCTCGTACAGGGCGATCGAAGTGAGGATCTGCGCCATGTGCTTGTAGTTGCCTTTGTCGCAGTACTGCTTTTCCTCTTCGATGAGCTCGCTTATGCGGGCATAGACCCTCTCCCGGATTTCTGCCGGAAGGCTCGGAAAATAATCCTGATAGCGGCTGATCGCCACCAGTTGTTTCGGTTCATATGCTTTCATTCTCTGCGACCTCTTTCTTGTTCTACGCGCCTTATTATAGTTAGCGATTGCTAACTCATCAAGGAAAAGCGCTGAGGAATTATTCGATCTCCACAGCGCTTTTGGCTTTATTCGCTTTTCAGGATGCGGTAGAAGACGACGCCGACGACCAGCAGCGCAAGGCCCGCGATCAGGCAGAGGCGCGGCACGAGGGCCGGAACGCCTGCCGGGCCCATGTATAGCCCCCCGATCAGAAGGAACACGCTGACAAGCATGGTCTGATTGTTCTTTTATTCTCTCATTTAGCATCTATTACCTGATCCCCGACGATCCAGTAGTCGCAGACGCCGTCTCCGTTTGCGATCGTGTGTTCCCGGAAGAGCCTGCCGTGCTGCAGGCGGAACATGACCTCATCCGTGGAGCAGAGGGCGGGCATGAGCTCCGCGATCCCCTCCCGCCGGCAGAATTCGCAGATCGGGCAGCGCGTAAAGTAATAAAAGCTCCCATCTCTGTGCCGGGATCCGTCGAAATGAATGTTCCAGTTGACCGGATAGTCTTTTCCGTGCTTTTCAAACCAGGCCTCATACTTCTTCATATCCCGGTACCATTTCTTCGGCTGCCTGTTCAGGTCGGTCATGCCGAACACGGTCCGAAGAAGCTTCGATTCCAGAACGTCCGTCATGACAAGCGCCATCTCCTCCGGCGTGATCGTTCGGCCGCTTCCCAGCCAGGCCGCGGCGAACACGTAAGCAAAGTACGCGTTCATCGCCATGGGATTGCCGGGGCCGAGTTCATCCGCCCGGGACAGAAGCCTTTTGTATTCCTTCTTGCCCTCCCGGATCGACCGCTCCGCCAGAGCGGTGTCAAATCTTGTCCGAATGCTCTTCTTGATCATCGGCGCAAACAGCGACCAGTAGATTCCGACGTATCTCATAGAGTCTTTCCTCACTCTTTCTCAGGATCGAACCGCAGCCGGTACTCGCAGGCGTCGGCCCCTTCCGAGACCGCCGAATTGCGGTCATAGCGGATATGCCGAAAGCCCCGGGAATACTCCTTGTCCATATGACAGATGCACAATACGGCCTTTTCCTCGCCCAGCTCTTTGGCCAGCTCATGGAAAGGGCAGGAGAGGATATCTACCCCGTACATATCCGGAGGCTCGGATACCAGTTCTCTCCGATAGCCCAGTTTCTCGCTGCTGGCCTTTTCCGTGACGGCGCCCACATGACGCCATACCAAACGGTCGACGCCGGGCAGACTGGTGATCGCGTGGATACTCCGGGCGAAACGCTTTCCCACGTCCTCGCCGTAGGCGTTCAGTAACCACTCGGCGTCTTCTCCCCAGACGGTCAGCACGCGGTACAGCGCCACAGCCGGGAGCGCCATCGCTCCCTTGTGCCGTTTCAGTTCCGGCCGCGAAGAGAGAATGCGGTGTAATTCCTTTCCGGCATCCTCCCAGATCCCATCGGCCTCGTCTTTGCCAAGTGAGTATGTAAGACTCCTGTGAAAGCCTCTGAAAAACCATTCTCTGTTCAGCGGATTCATATTCCATTTCCTTTCCTGTGCCCAGTTGCCATGAAAGAGCAAAGATCACAGCCGGGAGAGCTCTTTTGCCATCTGCTCCGGATAAAACAGCGCCATATCTCCGTGATCCATCCCCGCAAAGCTTTTGAAAACTGTATCCGGAACAAACTTCTTCATATATTTCAGATCCCAGTCTCTGGCCTTGCGTTCTTTTTCCGCATACCAGTAATGAATCTTGCCTGGAAACCGCATGAGGTTCTTCGGCATTTGATAGTTGTTGCAGGAATCGAAGGTGTTCCAGAGCGTCTTGTACGTGCAATGGCGGAACATGTTGGCCACGTACTTCAAATCCTCCTCGCTGTATTGTGAGGAGCTGAAAGCCCTGACGATCATTTTTTCCCCGCCCAGTTTTCCAAGCGCCATCATGCCGAAATCGCGCAGCGCGATCAACCGGGTCAGGATCCATGGCAGCTGATAGGGTGTGATTCCACCGTCCATAACGTAGTGCTGCGCTTTGAGCTTTCCGTCTGCTGCCATCCGAAGCGCGATGCTTCCGCCCATGGAGCAGCCGTAAATCGTTTTTACTTCACTAATTCCTTTATTCAGAAGGTCATCCGCCAGCTGCGAGGCAACCTTTTCCACCGAGCTGAACTCGGAGCCATCCTCCAAGTCATATCCCGGGAGCACGGGGATCAGCAGGTGATAGTCCTTTTCCAAAAGCGGAATGACGTTTTCAAAGTAGTCCCAGGTCACCAGTGACGGATGGATCAGCAGGATACGCTCCGGGTTTTCCCCGCCATATTCATTAATTTTCATACAATGTGCCCCTCTTCACCGTTTATGAAATGAAGCTTCTTTCACGAAGCCGCAGAAACGTGAGGGTGTCCTCCCGGCTCCGCTTGCTCTTTCGGCATCATTTTTCCGCAAGTTCCATAAACTCGTCGATCGCTTGTAGCACCGGCGCGGTATACTGCTCCCCGCCGAAGAGCCATTGCTCATGCTGCATGTCAAATTCCCGGATCTCCGGATCTCGGAAATGTTTTTTATAACGCTTCAGGTACTTTTCTCGTGCCCTCCACGTGGATATCGTCCTTGAGCCAGGTGAGCAGGTCCGTGTAATATTCGTTTTTGATGGACTCCGGGCTGAACTTGGAAAAGCAGCCCAGAAAGCGATCCGCCGTCTCGTCGTTCATTTCAAAAAAGCTCTTGAGCTTATCCCGGGTTTTTGCCATCTTTTTCTCACTCTTGGTGAAACTGGTCAGCAGCGGCACAACGAGCTTCGACTGCAGCCAGGCGCTGAACTTTCCGCTCTGGTCCAGATCCGGGCTGCCGAAAATGCCATGGTCGATGTGGATGTTCTCCCGCTGGATCAGCTGGCCTACGAAGCTGCTGCCCAGAGAGGAGCCGATCGCCCCGTCCAGGCGGCCGCCGTGTTTTTCTTTGATGTACTTTTCGATCTTCTCCGTGACCGTGATCATATCCGGAAAAATGGTTTTGCTGCCGTCAAAGCCGTCGTAGTTGACGCATATCAGATGGTAATTCTCGCCCAGACGATCCAGCACTGCAGCGAAATTCGTCTGATAGTCGCAGGCCGTCCCCGGCAGCAGCATCAGAGCCTTTCCGGACAGATTTCCCATTTCAACAAATTGCATCGTACTATCCTCCTCATTTCAGGATCAGGGCCATGATCCCAGAGAGGACGGCGGCAATAAGCGCCATGCCCACGGTTCCCATGATCCATTTCCGCTGCTTGTCCTTCGCCGTGATATACGGCCGTAAATCCTCCGTGCCCGGGATGATCCAAGCCTTGGTATGACCGACCCAATACTCGTCGATCAAAAAGCGATCGATCAGATTCATGATGGACAGGATCACGAAGGCCTGCCAGAAACCAGGCCAGAAACCCCGCGCACCGTTCAGGGCATATACGCAAAGAAGTACATAGATCAGATAGCCCGGAAGGCACAGACTTTTAAAGCGCACGCTCCGCTTCCGGATCTCCTCCATGGTGGTCAGGCCCAGCTTGACGACCCGCTCCTGCACTTTTGGATCATACAGGTGCACCATGCCGACGGCGCCGTTTCGGATGCCGATGGCGCAGACAAGGTAGAGCAGAAAACCCAGCCCGAGGCCTTCCGCGATGAGTTTAAGTGCAGTCACCTGTTGTCCGTCCTTTCGTCTTTCTTGATCGCTTGTATGCCGCCGAGGAACATCACAATCCAGCCAAAGCTCTCAAAGCCTGACGCGAAGCCGTTGAAGGGCAGCGGGAGGATCCACTCCAGCAGGAATCCGATCCCGGCGATCAGCAGCGGGGCCGCCAGCACCCAAAGCTTTTTCAGCGGCAGCACGCCCCTTAGAATAATGGCGATCCATCCACCTGTGGAGGTGATCCCCAGCACGACAAACGATACCCAGTACGGGACTGCCTGCACTGTGTAAGATCGGTTCCAAGCTGCCACAGCTCTTGCCGTATCGCCCTGCGCGGCTTCATAGATGACGTTGTAGTTGTGGATCAGCGTTCCGCAGGCCAAGTGGAAATAGATAAAAACCATGCATCCCCAGTAGAGCCCCGCGATATACAGCTTTAGGAAACGGCGGCTCCACTTGTCGCCGCACCGGGCCAGCTTTTCGTTCAAATACCGCACAAAAGCCAGCGCGGCGACCATGTACAGCGCGGTTCCGATCAGCCCGCCGATATTAGAAAGAGCGATCCGCCAGTCCGCGATTGTGAGCCAGCCTGTTGAGATCATAAAAGAAACAGCCGTGCTGTTCTTCGGCTCAAGGCCCATGCAGTAGTCGCCGATTATGCACAGGATCATGGCAGGGATGATCCACAGCATCCGCTTTGTGATCTTTTCCCGTTCCTGGGATGTCATGTTTTTTCCTCCTTCTGTCTGGCGTGTCGGTGGGCCTTGTCCACCTCTTCGATGAATCGCTCCGTGTTCTCGCCCACCAGGCCGCCGTGGCCCATATCTTCAAAGACCCCGCAGGTGAAGGGATAGCTCTTTGCTTTCAGTTCATCCAGGTTGCCCGAAAGCTTTTTGTCCACGGTTCCCTTGATCCCGTACCAGATGTGCATATCCGTATGGGCGAAGGCGCTGTAGTCTGTTTTCTTTCCGATCAGGCACTTGTCCTGGTTCTTCCAGCTTCGCCAGCTGGCTTTGGTGTAGAGGATTCTGTCGGCCTCCTCTATGCTGCGGCCTGTAATCTTTGCCAGAAAGCGCTTGCGCAGCTTTCCCGCCCGGCACATGACAACAAAGAAGGTCCCGGTAAAGAAAAGCAGATACAGCTCTTTCAATGCCTTGCTTTTGATATCCGGGTAGTCACGCAGTGACATGCCGTCGGCTATGGTCGTGGTGATCTGCAGGCGGTCGTCCTCCAGCACCTGCATCAGCGTCCGGCAGCCATAGGAGAGCCCGTAGAGGATATCCACCCTGCCGCCGTAGTTTGCGATAATGTAGTCCTCCAGCCCCCTGGCCTCCCAGGCCACGGAGCGAAACTCCGTCTCCGGCTCGGAGGGGTTGAAGCCGTCATAGGCAACCAGGATCACGTGATATTTCTCCGCAATCTTCTTCGCGGTGGGAAGGACGCCGAGATAGCTGGTCCCGCCGCCGTGGAGAAGCACCATCAATTCCTCGTTTTCCCGGCCAAATTCAAAATATTTCATGGGAAAGATACTCCTCTGCTTTTTGCCGCCTCATCGAATCCGTGCCACAAGCCTTCCCGCGGGATCAGAACCGGGTGCAGATCCAGGCCGCCAGCGCGGACACCGCGGGAAAGATCACAAACAGCTTCAGCAGCTGACTTCTGATGTTAAAGCCGTACTTTCTTCCCTCCATCACATCGGCCGCCTCGGGGTAATAATGCTGGAAGAAGTGGAATTTCAAAAGCAGGAAGTTGTCGATAAGCGCCATGTCGCAGATCTTGTAAACGGTAAGGATCAGCACAAAACGCAAAAAGAACTGTCCAAACGTGAAGCCGCTTCGCATACCGTCCCAGACGGCGATCACGCCTACACCGAGGATCATCAGCGTACTGATGATAAACAGCGTCCATCCGATCGCCCTTGCTCCATAAAAGAGCTCCTGCTCTCTCTGGATCAGCACGTCTTTCGTTTCCTTCGGGGCCGAGGAGAAAAACTTATTGTCCTGAATAAACGCCACGCAGGATATCAGTATCAAAGCCATCGCCGCGCAGAATACGATCGCAAGAAACAGAGTTAAAAGCATGTTCTTCTCCTCCCAAGAAAAGATCACAGGTTTTCATAAGGATGGTAGGAGGGCAAAAAGCCCTAGGGCTTTTCACCGCGCAGCTTTGCGCCTATTTCGCGTCCGGGCCCGGTATGAAGCCCAGCTCCTCGGCTCTGGCCCGGCTCATCAGATGAAAATTGCACTCGTCGTCGCCGTAACCCAGGGTCTTGGTCCGGTCCAGCACGGCGCCCTGCATCTCAAAGGTGTAGTAGTCCATCATGCACAGATGCCTGGTGATCTCCTCACAGTGCTCCTGCTTTGTGAGCTTGCAGATGCCGCACTGCTTGTGGGTGATGAAGTATTCCTCTTTTCCCGGCACAGTTTCAAAGTAGTAGAACCAGTTCATGGGGTACTCTTCAATATGATCACGGGACCACTTGGACTGCCTCGTCCGGGCTGCGATTTCCTTCTCCGTAAAGGCGCTCTTTCCCTGCTTGGCCTTCACCATCAGGGGGCAGCAGGCCGCGGCGCGCACCAGGCCCTTGAGTTTCTCCTCGTCCATCGCGCCTCCGGCCTCTTTGTAGAGAGCGATCAGGAAAGCCCCGGCGTACATGGTCATGACGAACATGTTGTCCTTCATGCTGCCGATGCCGGGCGTCCGCTCCACGATGGCCCGGTACTCCTTCAGCACCCGCTTTCTATAGTCGCCCATGTCCATCTCCGGAAAGGCCTTTTCCATATAGGCAAAGGCGGTGTTGGCAAAGGCGAGCTTGATAAAGCCGCCCAGGATTCCGTATTTCATTTTGCAACCCCCTGAATCTCCGGCAGCAGCGGCGTCATGCAGTCCATGCTCAGAAGCAAAGTCGAGCTGTTGTGCAGCAGAGCCGAGGTGGCAGGCGGCAGCACGCCGAATGATCCCAGGGCGATCAGCGCGCCGTTGAAGCCCATGACAAAGCGGTAATTCCGGTCGATGCGGCCCATCAGTTTCTGGGAGAGCTCCCGCAGCAGCACCAGTTCCCGCAGATCCTCCGCAGCGATGGTGATATCCGCCACCTCCCGGGCGATGCTGGCCCCGCTGCCGATGGCCACGCCCACGTCGGAGAGCGACAGGGCGGGCGCGTCGTTGATGCCGTCACCGATCATGACGACCTTGCGCCCCGCCTCCTGTTCGGCGCGGATAAAGGCCGCCTTGTCCTCCGGCAGCACCTCGGCGCGCCAGGCGTCAATGTTCAGCTTCTCCGCAATGGCGGCCGCGGTGCTGCGGCTGTCTCCGGTGAGCATCACGACCTTCTGAATCCCGGCCTCGTGGAGGAGGCGGACGATCTCCTTCGCCTCCGGGCGCAGCGGGTCGTGGATGCCGATGGCCGCGGCCAGCACCCCGCCGATGGCGAGGTACAGCCAGGAGCAGTCCGATTCCAGGGCGTCAAACGCGTCCCTGTCCTCCGACAGGATAGCGACGCCCTCGTCCTCAAAAACGAAGTGACGGCTGCCGATGACGACCCGCTCCTCGCCGATGCGGGTGGCGATGCCGTGGGCCACCACATATTCCACCTCACTGTGCATCTCCCGGTGGTCCAGCCCCCGCTCCCGAGCGGCTCGCACCACGGCGTTTGCCACGGAATGGGGAAAATGCTCCTCCAGGCACGCGGCGACACGCAGCATCTCCTGCTCATCCAGCCCCCGAAAGGGCACGACCTTGCGCACCGTAGGAGAGGCGTTGGTGAGGGTGCCGGTCTTGTCGAAAATCACGGTGTCCGCTTTGCTCAAAATCTCCATGTACTTGCCGCCCTTGACGGTGATTTTGTGGCGGCCCGCCTCCCGCATGGCGGAGAGGACGCTCAGGGGCATGGAGAGCTTCAGCGCGCAGGAGAAGTCCACCATCAGCACCGAGACGGCCCGTGTGGTGTTGCCGGTCAGCAGCCAGGTCAGGGCGCTTCCGCCCAGGCACCAGGGAACCAGCCTGTCCGCCAGACGGTAAGCCCGATCCTCGGTACCGGATTTCAGACGCTCGGATTCTTCGATCATGCGCACGATGCGGTCATAGCGGTTTTCGCCCGCGGAGTGGGTTACGCGCAAGACGCAGCTGCCCTCCTCCACGACGCTGCCCGCGTAGACGGCAGCGCCGGGCCGCTTGGCCACGGGGACGGATTCCCCGGTGAGGGAGGCCTGGTTGAGCATCACGTCCCCCTGCTCCAGGATGCCGTCCAGCGGCAGGACATGGCCGGTGTGGACGACGATCCGGTCTCCGGCCTGCACCTGAGAGAGCGGGACCAGTACCTGTGCGCCGTCCTCCGTGAAAAGCCAGACCTTGTCCACCTGCAGGGACATGCTTCTGGCCAGATCGTCCACGGATTTCTTGTGGGTCCAGTCGTCCAGCGTTTCCCCCAGGGAGAGCAGGAAGCGCACGGAACCCGCGGTGGAGAAGTCCCCGGTCAGGAGTGAGGCGCCGATGGCCACGCCGTCCAGCACCTCCACGGTCAGCTTGCCCCGCAGAAGCGTCTTCGCGGCAAGCCATAGGCGGGGCACGGCGCTGACGGTATTGATGATCTGGCGCAGCGGGGCGGGGAGAAACAGCTTTTTCCCATAGTGCCGCAGCACCTGGAAGACCAGCTTTTCCTTATACTCCCGGTTGATCTCGCGGCTGCGGGGGCTGAGCACATGCGCCTCTTCCCCCGCTTCCTCATAGGAAAAGCGGGACAGGGCGCTGTATAGCGTGTCCTGTTCCCCGGTAAAGAGAATGGTCACGCCGCAGATGCGCTCATGTACCGTCACCTGGTCAACGCCGGGCAGGGCCAGGATCCAGGCCTCCA
>CADAPN010000048.1 GCA_902789835.1 Oscillospiraceae bacterium | reverse complement strand
CCTCGGCCGCTGCGCTCTGAACCCGCCCACCATGCAGCACAACCGCTATAAGATCGTCCCGACCAAGAAGCCCAAGAAGGTCGCCATCATCGGCGGCGGCGTCGGCGGTATGGAGTGCGCGCTGGTCCTGAAGAAGCGCGGACACAACCCGGTCATCTTCGAGAAGGAAGATCAGCTCGGCGGTCTGTTCCTGACGGCCTCTGCCATGACCTTCAAAGAGAACGACAAGGATCTGCTCCGCTGGTACAGAGACGAGCTGAAGCGCTACAACATCGAAGTCCGCTTCAACACCGAAGTCAACGACCTCGGCACCATCAAGCGCGCCTTTGACGAAATCATCGTCTGCACCGGTTCCGTTCCCAGAACCATGCCGCAGATCAAGGGCTTTGAAAAGACCCACTCCTTCCGTGAGCTTCTGCGTGAGCAGAGCGTTGAGGGCGACACCATCGTCTTCCTCGGCGGCGGTCAGTCCTCCTGCGAAGCGGCCTATGACCTGGTTCTCGCCGGCAAGCACCCCGTCATTGTCGAGTACGGCAACGACCTGGTTGCGGCACAGGCCACCTGCCTTGCCAACACCTCCTTCCTGCGTGATGCCATGGAGTATCACAAGGTTCCCGTCTATCTGCACAGCACCATCACCGAGATCGGCGACGGCTACTGCATGATCAAGACCCCGGACGGCACCTTCAAGCAGGACTGCGACGCCGTCATCAACGGCATCGGCTTTGTCCCGGCTCCGGTCGGTGAAAAGGGCGCACATGTCCACCGCGTCGGCGACTGCGTTGCCATCGGCAACCTGCGCACCGTCATCTGGCGTGCATGGGACGTCTGCATGAGAATCTAGTCCATATAACACCTAACCCTCTCCGAAAGGAGAGGGTTTTTTCATGCCTCTATCCCTGCCGGTACGGCTTCGGCCGGATTGCGCGTTGACTTTACAGGGGGATTGAAGTATCATGAAAGCACTTGAATCCCTTACGGGAGTACGTACTCAGGGTGAGAACATGAAAAAGAACTCCAAAATACTGATCGGCGCATGCACGCTCTACCTGCTGCTGCTCGGTCTGCTGTACCACATGGAGCGTGCTGCGGGAAATCCCGGCTTTGCCTCCTTCGGCGACGCAATCTGGTACTCTCTTGTCACCATGACCACGGTCGGCTACGGCGATGTCACCCCCGTCACCGCAGGCGGAAAGCTGATCGGCATTGTTTTTGCCCTCTGCAGCATCGGCATTCTGACGGCCCTGATCGGAATCGGACTGCGCCTGATCGGAAGCCGCCTCATCCCTCAGCTCCGCCTTGTGGGGCGGCGGCACAGGCCCTGGTATATCTTCGAGGAAGAAAACGCCGATTCCGTGACCCTGGCGGAGGCCATCCGGCAGGAGGTCCCCGGCTGCGTGATCATCTTCCTCTCCGGTGAGGAGAGCGGCATCGAAGCCGTCCGGATGCAGATCCAGCCGGAGCTGTTTCTCGGCAGGCTCCGCGGCCGGGAGAACGTTACCTGTTTCTTCATGGGCGAGGACCCCTGGCGGAACTTTTCTCTGGCGCTGAAAGCGGCGCAGACCGGCCTGCCGATCTATTGCATGTCCGATGCGGACGCCGAGGACATTCCCCGCAATCTGCACCTGTTTCAGCGGGAGGACGCCCTGAGCCGCTTCTACTGGCAGACGCATCCCCTGAGCCGGGAAGAGTCGGCGGTCGTCCTTATCGGCTGCGGAAGCTGCGGCAGCGCATTGCTTGAACGGGCCCTGCTGACCAACATCTTCCAGCGCGGCCGTTATATCCGCTACCATGTTTTCCGGGATACGGCGCAGTTTCAGGCGCTCCATCACGAGCTCTGCCGGGCTTTGTCCCGGGAGGATGCCCCGGATGACCGGGTCTTCTTTCACGGGGAAGACTGGACGGCGGACCCCGAACTCATCCGGCAGGCAGACCGGATCATTCTCTGTGCCGACAGCGATGCGGAGAATCTGTCACAGCTTGAGCTTTTAAAGCGCTGGTTTGTTCACCCCGAGCGGGTTCACGTCCGTCTTTCCGAGTCGGTTCCGGGGGTAGAGTCCTTCGGCGGCCGGGAGGAAGTCCTGACGCCGGAATTTGTCCTCAAAGACGCCGTCAATCGCCAGGCCGTTCTGATGAACGATCTCTATAACGCAGGCTCCGAACACCCGACAGCCTGGACTGATCTGAGCGCCTTTCATCGCCAGTCCAATATCGCCGCGGCGGACCATCTGCTGGTGAAGGTCCGCTATCTGCTGGATGACGACAGCCTCACGGCTCTCAGCGAAGCGGACTGCCGCCGGGCTTATGCCCGCTACAAGGAGCTCTACCCTGAACGCGAAGAACTCTTTCAGGAGATGGAGCATCGGCGCTGGATGCGGTTTTCTCAGATGTGCAACTGGAAATACGCCCCGGTTCGGGACAACAGCCGGCGCCTTCACCCGCTTCTGATCCCCTTCGAGGAGCTTCCGCCCGCGGAAAAGAAAAAGGACGACTTTGCCTGGGAACTGCTGGGAAAACTCACGCTGTGAGATCGGCCCGCAGCCGGGCGCACTGAAAAGAGACAGGACCTGTCATGAAACAGTCCCTGTCTCTTTTCGTTTTCCCGCTCTTCCGCCGGGCCATGGGCCTGCCGCGGCTCTGAGCGGCCGGGCGCCTGTTACCCCGGCCCCTGCCTTATTCCGCCAGCAGCTCTTCTGTCTTTTCCGCTGCAAAGGCGATCAGATCGTCGCAGGGAATTCTTGCCGCCTTCAGATCGGCACAGCGCAGCGCGCCGAATTTTTCCCGGAACGCCGCCGTCAGCGCGCGGTCAAATGCATCCGCTTTCGGGCGGTTCTCCGCCCCATAATGCATCCCCGCGGTCATGATCGCCCCGGAGATTGCGCCGCAGAGCTCTCCGCACCGCGCGCCGCCTCCGAAGCCGACCGCCACATCCGCCGCCTGCTTCTCCTCCAGGCCGCTGAACGCCTCTTCTGCCATCAGGACCGACTGGGCACAGTTATATCCCTGTGCATGCAGGCTGAGTGCCTTTTCCCGTACTGTCATGGTTTCGTCCTCCCGTATTCTTTTGCCCGTATTTCGTGGTATCGAATGAATTTTTATGAATTATACCATATTCGGGCGGCGTTTGTCATGGAGAATATTTCCAATCTGTCAATGGATTTTTTTCCGCTTTTTTGCTATGATAACAATCACTTCTTTCCTACGCTATCGCGGCGAAGTGCAGAAGAAAACGTACAACGAATAAGGAGATAGGATTATGCAGCTGAAACTTTCTGACAGAATTATGAAACCTGACTTCCAGGGCGAGTTTACGGCCTCCATTCTGGCCGCAGCGGCTTCCCCCGACATTATCTCCTTTGCCGGCGGTCTTCCCAACCCCGTTTCCTTCCCCATTCCGGAAATGGAAGCTGCCACAAAGAAGGTTCTGGAGCAGAACGGCGTCACCGCTCTGCAGTACAGCTCCACCCAGGGCTGGCCCGCACTGCGTCAGTGGATCGCCAAGCGCTATGAAACCATGGGTGTGAGTGATGTGAGCCCGGACGACATCATCGTCACCAACGGCTCCCAGCAGGCCCTGGCCATGATCGGCGCCGTGATGATCAACTCCGGTGACGAGGTTATCGTGGAAGACCCGACCTATCTGGTGGCGCTGCAGTCCTTCCATGTGTTTGACCCGAAGGTCCTGACCGTCACCATGAATCCCGACGGCATTGACTGTGACGAGCTCGCCGAGACCGTCAAGAACCATCCGGACGCCAAGTTCATCTATGTCATTCCCAACTTCCAGAACCCCACCGGCCTGAGCTATTCCCAGAACGTCCACGACAAGGTGGTCGAGATCATCAGGAACAGCAACGTTCTCCTCCTGGAGGACAACCCCTACCGTGAGATCCGCTTTGCCGGCACCGCCACCGACAGCTTTGGCAAGGAGCTGGGCGAGCAGTGCTGCATGCTGGGCACCTTCTCCAAGATCGTCACCCCGGGCATGCGCATCGGCTGGATCTGCGTGCGCAACAAGGAACTGAAGGCCAAGCTTCTCAACTACAAGTCCACCGCCGACCTGCACACCAACATCTTCAGCCAGATGGTCCTGGCCCAGTACCTCGCCGACAACGATGTTGACGAGCATATCTCCAAGATCAAGGCGCTTTACAAAGCCAAGTCCGACTTCATGGTCGAATGCCTGCACAAGTATCTGCCCCAGGGCTGTGAGCTCACCCCGACCGAAGGCGGCATGTTCCTCTGGGTCACGCTTCCGAACGGTCTGTCCGCCCTGCAGCTCTACTACAAGGCGCTGGAGAAGGGTGTCGCGATCTGCCCGGGCGATCCGTTCTATGAGTATAAACGGAATGTCTCGAGCTTCCGCATCAACTATTCCAACTCCACCGACGAGGCCATCGAGAAGGGCGTCAGGATCCTCGGCGAGGCCTGTGCGGAGATGATGAAGGCCTGAGGGCCGACGCGGCAAACCGCCGCAGCAATCATATCATTTCGTAAAACAGATCAAGATGGAGTACCGAAGCACTCGGTACTCCATCTTTTGTCGCCTGAGCCGCCTCAGGTTTTGTCCGTACTGTTCTTTTCGCCTTCAATCTCCAGGATCTTCCGGAACTGGGTCTCGTAGAGCTCCCGGTAGGTCCCGCCCTGCGCCAGCAGCTCCTCATGGCTGCCCTGTTCGGCGATGGTCCCGTCTTTGACCACGAGGATCCGGTCCGCCTTCAGGATGGTGGAGAGCCGATGCGCGATGACGATGCTGGTCCGTCCCTCCATCAGGGCCTCCAGGGCATCCTGGATCGCGTTTTCGGTGATGGAATCCAGGGCCGAGGTCGCCTCGTCCAGGATCAGGATCTTCGGATCCTTCAGGATGACCCTGGCGATGCTCAGGCGCTGCTTCTCTCCGCCCGAGAGCTTCAGGCCCCGGTTCCCGACCACGGTTTCATACCCCTCCGGCTGACTGCGGATAAAGTCATTGAGATTCGCAATATAGCAGGCCGCGTCCAGTTCCTCCTGGGTGGCGTCCTCTCTGGCATAGAGCAGATTTTCCCGGATGGTTCCGTTAAAAAGGTAGCTGTCCTGGGTAACGACACCGATCTGGGAACGCAGATAAGGAAGATCAAAGTCCCGTACATCCACCCCGGCGATCTTCACGCTGCCGGCCAGCACGTCGTAGAGCCGCGGGATCAGATTCACGATCGTGGACTTGCCGGAGCCGCTGGGCCCTACGATCGCATACATCTTTCCGGCCGGCACCGTAAAGCTGATATCCGTGAGAAGCGGCTTTTCGGGATCATAGGAAAAGGCCACATGATCATAGACAATGTCTCCGTCCGTCACATCGGGCGTCGCGCCGTTCTCCGGCGAGCGGATGGGGTTTTCCATGTCGAAATAGTCAAAGATCCTGGTAAACAGGGCCAGCGACCGCGTAAAGTCCACGTGGATGTTCAGCAGCGATTCCACCGGGCGGTACAGCCGGTTCACCAGCGAAACCGTGGCCGTGATGGTACCCACGGTGAGGCTCGGATCGGCGCGGGTGATGATGAAATATCCGCCCGCAAAGTAAATGAGCAGCGGGCCGAGCTGAGTAAAGAGGCCCATTACCACCCGGAACCACCGGCCGCTCTGCTGTTCCTTCAGGCCCAGCCGGGTGACTTCTTCATTGACCTTCACGAAGCGCTCGTATTCCCGCTCTTCCCTGGTAAAGAGCTTCACCAGCAGCGATCCGGAGACGGAAAGCGTCTCGTTGATGAGCTGGTTCATCTCGTCGTTCTTCGCCTGGCTGTCGGTGAGCAGGGCATAGCGCCTTTTTCCACCCCTCTTCGTCGGCAGAATCAGCAGCGGAATCACCACAATTCCCACCAGCGCCAGCTGCCAGCTCATGGAAAACAGCGCCACAAGGCTTGTAACAACCGTCGCGATGTTGGAGACAATGTTCGAGAGGGTACCGGAGATCACGGTGCTGACCCCGCTGATGTCCGTGTTCATGCGGGTGATGATGTCACCCTGCTTTTCCGAGGTGAAGAAGGCGTGCGGCATATGCTGCAGATGGTCATACATCTGGTTTTTCATGTCGAAGATAATCCGCTGGGAGATCCAGGAATTGATATAGCTCTCGAGAACCGAGATCACCTGAGAGGCCGAGAGCGTCACAAACGCCAGGATCAGCAGCCGGACCAGCAGCGCCATGTTTTTCCCCACCAGCGCCTCATCCACGATCCGCCCCGTGATGATGCTCGGCAGCAGGCCGAGGACGGCCGACACCAGGATTGTCACAAACACCAGCACAAACTGAAGCCGGTACGGCAGCAGATAGGACAAAATCCGCCGGATCAGGGCGCTGTCCACCTTGGGCATGTTCTGTTTTTCTTCTTCGGTCAGGAAGCCCCTCGGTCCCAGCCCGCGTGTGGGAGGTGCCACAGGATCGCCGCCTTTCTTTTTTGTGTTTTGTCTGCGATTGTTTTTACCCGCTTTTTTGCAATACAGTTGCATTCTATGCTCTGTGTTTGACGATATCAAGCCGGGAATCATGAATTTTCCGGGGTTTTGCCCTAATTTTGTTGTATTTAACGATTGACGCAGTAGTTTCGATTCGCTATACTTGTGTCGCTGTCCGCAAAGGCGGTTTTTGACATATTCTTTTCTCTTTTGGAGGTTTCTATATGATTGGTCAGATTTCCCGTGACGAAATCCGCAGCGCCATCGCCGACAAGCTCTGCGCCCACTTCAGCGTCGCTCCCGACAATGCGACGGAAGAGCAGGTTTTTCAGGCCTCGGCAATCGTCATCCGCGAGCTTATGAGCCGTTTCCTCGCGATCGAAGATCCGCACCGCGTCGAGAAAGAAGTTCACTATATGTCCATGGAGTTTCTGATGGGCCGCAGCCTGATGAAGAACGCCTACAACCTCGGCATCGGTGATGCGCTGACCGGAGCCCTGGAAGATCTCGGCTTCCATGCCTCCGACATCTTTGAGTCTGAGCCGGATGCCGGTCTCGGCAACGGCGGTCTCGGCCGTCTTGCCGCCTGCTATATGGACAGCATGGCCTCTCTCGGTATCGAGGGCACCGGTTATTCCATCTGCTATGAGCTGGGCATCTTCAAGCAGCAGTTTCAGGACGGGAAACAGACCGAAATCGCCGACAACTGGCGCACCGCCGCGGAAAGCTGGCTGATCCCGCGCTATGAGGACATGGTTGAGGTCCGCTTCGGCGGCCAGATCTCCCCGCACTGGGACAATCAGGGCCACTACTTTGCCGAGCATACCGGCTATACCTCCGTCATCGCGGTTCCCCGCGACATGCTGATCGCCGGCTACGGAGAAAACACGGTCAATACCCTCCGTCTCTGGGACGCCAAGAGCCCGAACTCTCTGGACATGTACCTCTTCTCCGAAGGCGAATATGTCAAGAGCCTGGAACAGCGCACCATGGCCGAAGTGATCACCAAGGTCCTCTATCCCGCCGACGATCACATCGAGGGCAAAACCCTGCGTCTGAAGCAGCAGTACTTCTTCGTCTCCGCCAGTGCCCAGGACATCGTCCGCAAGCACCTGAAGAAGTGGGGCGATATCCGCAGCTTCTCCAAGCATCATGTGATTCAGATCAACGATACGCACCCGACCATGATCATCCCCGAGCTTATGCGCATCTTTATGGATGAGCACGGCCTCGGCTGGGACGACGCCTGGGAGCTGGTACGCAACAGCGTCGCCTACACCAACCACACCGTCATGTCCGAAGCGCTGGAAAAGTGGCCGCAGGATCTGATCCAGCAGCTGCTTCCGCGTCTCTGGGAGATCATGTGTGAGATCAACCGCCGCTGGTGCGACTATCTGGTCCAGTCCTTTGGCTGGGACGAGCGCGTCGGCCGCAACCTGATCATCCGTGACGGTCAGGTCCACATGGCCAACCTCTGCCTCTCGGCCTGTCGGATGGTCAACGGCGTCTCCCGCCTGCACGGTGAGATTCTCCGCAACGACCTCTTCAAAGATGTCTGTGCCCTGCGCCCCGAGCGCTTTACCCACGTCACCAACGGCATCGATCATCGCCGCTGGCTTGCCCAGATCAACCCCGAGCTGCACAAGCTGATCACCGAGCTGCTGGGCGGGGATGAATATCTCCTGAACGCCGACGCCCTCTCCGGCCTGCGCGCTTTCGAGAACGACGCCGAAGTCCTCGGCCGCATCAACGCCATCAAGCGCGGCAACCGTGAGCGCTTTACCCAGTTCCTGCGCCGCAACGGCAGCGACGTCACCCTGAATCCGGACGCCCTCATGGATGTCCAGATCAAGCGTCTGCATGAGTACAAGCGCCAGCTCCTCTGCGCCATGAGCATCGCAAGCCTTCAGATGCAGCTGCACGACAATCCCAACCGTGACTTCCAGCCGCGCAGCTTCGTCTTCGGCGCCAAGGCCGCCGCCGGATACAAGACCGCCAAGCGCATTATTGAGCTTCTGCTCTCCATGCAGAACGACATCAACAACGACCCCATCTGCAAGGACCGTCTCCAGATCTGCTTCGTGGAGAACTACCGCGTCTCCGCCGCCGAGGCCATTGTCCCGGCCGCCGACATCTCCGAGCAGATTTCCACCGCGGGCAAGGAAGCCTCCGGTACCGGCTGCATGAAGCTGATGATGAACGGCGCCGTGACCATCGGCACGCTGGACGGTGCAAACGTCGAGATGTATGAGCGCCTCGGTGACGAGAACATGTTCCTCTTCGGTCTCCACACCGATGAGATCGAATCCTGGCGCCGCAACGGCTACGACCCCGCCTCCATTGCCAACAACGACCCGGAGATCAACCGTGTCATGCAGCGCTTCAGCCAGGGCTTCTCGGACGGCAAGAGCTATTCCGACCTGGTTTCCGGCCTGCTCTACGGCGGCGACCCCTACATGCTGATCGCCGACTACCGCGCCTATGTCGAATGCCGCGACCGTCTTTATACGCGTCTGGCCGACGACACCGAGCGCGCCCGTCTCGCCCTTGTGAACACGGCCGAAAGCGGCTTCTTCGCCGCGGACCGCGCCATCCGCGAGTACGCCGACCGGATCTGGAACCTGTAAGAATCCGGGTTTCCGCAGCCGCATACGATTGCAGCAGCCTGCTGTGCTTATTGCGCAGCAGGCTGTTTTTTCATTTGCGGTATGGCTCAGGCCATCGGTGCAGGGGAAGCATTCCCCTGCAAAACGGGAGACCCTTTTGTGGGTCTCCCGTTTTGCTTTCCTCTATTTCAGTTCGTCCACATACCGGGCCCGCTCCCCGCCGATGAACTTCGGCCGGGTCCTGGCGCAGACCAGGTGCGCTTCGCCGATGTTTTTGACGTTCAGTCTCACCGGTACCGCGACCTCACGCAGATGCATGCCGATCAGCGTGTCGCCGATGTCCATGCCCGCCTGCGCCCGGACGTGTTCCACCGCCACCGGGTCCTCCATATGCTCCCACACCGTCGTGGCAAACGAGCCGCCCGCATGGGCCCAGGGCCGGACGTTCACCGGCTCGTATCCGAACTTCTCCGCCGTGCTCCGCTCTACGATCAGCGCACGGTTCAGATGCTCGCAGCACTGCACCGCCAGCAGGATCCCCTGCTCCTTCAGGACCGGGGCAATCCCGTCATAGACGGCCTGCGCCGCCTCCATGCTCGAGCCTTTCCCGATGCGCTCGCCCATGATCTCGCTGGACGAACAGCCGATCACCAGCAGCTCTCCCCGATGAAGCTTTGACACCTCCAGCAGCTCCCGCACGGCGCTCTCCGCCTGCTCTTTGATCTGCGCAAACATGATGCATTACTCCCTTCGATATTCGTGAATACGAAACTGCGCCGTTACCGTGAGTTCGCTCCGCTGCGCCAGGCGCTCGGCCCCGTGCTTCGGCGTCTTCCAGGTATACGGCGTCATGTGAAACAGCGCCTGGATGCTCTCCGCGTCGTACAGTGTGAAGGAAGTTTCCACCGGCTCCACTCCCGCGAGACGAAAGCCCGGATAGTCCTCCCGCTTCTCCTCATTCTCATACGGCGCGTCATAGAGCACGCTTTTCAGCTCCCACAGGTGCTTCGGTCCCGGAACCACGTAGAGGAAGTGTCCGCCCGGTTTCAGGACCCGGGCGAATTCCTCCGCCGCCAGCGGAGAGAAGCAGTTGACCAGGAGATCCACCGATGCGTCCCGGACCGGGAGCCGATACACAGAGCTCACGGCGATTTCCGCGTCGGCACAGCGCTTTGCGGCCTTTCTGGCCGCCGCCTTCGAGAGGTCCACCCCCGCTGTCCGCCCGTCGTGATGCCACAGCGCCGCACACAGCGCGGCGGTATAGTATCCCTCGCCGCAGCCCGCGTCCAGCAGAACCGGGTCGGCGCCGCAGGCCCGGTCGGCAAGCGTGCAGAGCGTTTCCCGCAGCGGCGCGTACCAGCCGCCGTCCAGGAACCTTGTCCGCGCCGCCACCATCTCCCGGTCGTCGCCCGGCGAGGCGGAATGCCGGTGATTTGCCGGCAGGAGGTTCACATACCCTTCCTTCGCAAGGTCATAGCTGTGGCCGGCCGGGCAGCGCAGAGAGCGGGCTTCCCGGGTCAGCGGCGCGCCGCAGACCGGGCAGCAGAACACAGAACCGTTCTGCCGCTCAGACATCCACATAGACCGTCAGGACGACGATGGCGACGGTGATCTCCGTCTCCGGATCGCCGTCCAGCGCAATCCCCCTCGGATTGGCGCCGCCCCGGTGGACCTCTGCATCCACGGTCCACTTGCTCAGATAGTCGGTCACCACCGCGGCATCCGCCTGTTCGGGATGCGGAACATAGATATCCGCGTGGATTTTCGCCTGCGTCTTCCGGTCCGTGATCTCAAAGACCTCCGAGATCCCCGCCATGCAGCAGTGATGGATCGCGTCCTTGGTCGCCTTCAGGACTGCATTGTTCTGATCTCCGCCGTGCATGTCCACGCCTTGTCCGATTTCAATGATCAGTCTTTTGAATGCCATGTTTCATTCCCTCCTGTTTCTTATTCCGTATTTTCCATCCATTCCAGGATCAGCCTGACGGTCTCCTCCTGCTGTTCCTCCGCGCTGATCGCCGGGCTGCCGTCTCCCTTCTGGGGGCCGTAGTTTCCGAACTGCGCGTGGTTTCCGCCATCCAGAATGTGTATCTCCGCCGGCCCGTATTCCGTCGCGGCGGAAACACGGTCCCGGTTGAGCACGCCGTCCTCGGAGCCGTAGAGCATCAGCATCGGCGCCTCCACCGGCCCGGTCGGATAAGCCGCCAGCAGAACAACGCCGCTTACTTCGTGCTTCCCCGCGAAAGCCGCCGCCATTGCGCCGCCCAGCGAATGTCCGCCGATGTACCATCTGTCACAGGGGTGTTCCTTCATCACCCGCTCCGCCGCATTCACCCCGAAGATCGCCAGATGAAACGGCATCTTCACCAGGCATACGTCGATCCCCTTCTCTGCCAGTCTGCCGAGCAGCGGCGCATAGGCCGTCTCCTCCACCTTCGCGCCCGGATAGAAGACCAGCGCGTCGGTTTCGGACGGTCCGTCGAAGTACCAGCCCCAGTCCGTCCGGTCAACCCGGATCCCCTCCGTCTCCAGCGCCTGCAGCGCTGTCTCATCCGCCCGGTAGAAGTCTGCCGTATAAAGGAAGCAGGCCAGAATCATGGCAAGCAGGAGCGCCGGTATGATCCACCGCCGGATTCGTTTTCCCGTGCTGTTCTCTTTCCGTGTCGCCGCTCTCATCCCCTTTGCCGCCCTCAGACTGTCCTTTGAATCTATTTTGGATTTTATCATAAATCGCCGCCTCTCACAATCCCCGCCGGGTCAAATTTCTCCCCTTCTCCCCTCCGCCTCTTTAAAAAGATCCCCCGTAAAAACGACCGATCCCCGAACGTCCGCTTTTCCA
>CADAPN010000047.1:21327-24329 GCA_902789835.1 Oscillospiraceae bacterium | reverse complement strand
GACTCCATTCCCCGCGCGGTGCTGGTCTTCGGCCTTCCCGGGCTCATGTGCGTGCTGACGCTGATCTCTCACGGACAGCTGTGGCTGCACCAGAAGGCCGAGCGTCTTCCGCCCACCCCGATCCGTATCACGGGCCGCTGGAGCATTCCGGTAATCTCTGTGCTGCTCTGCTCCTTCTGGCTCCGCCGCGCGGCGGGAGAGGCGACGGAGTTCTCGTCTTTTCTGCCCTGCCTGCTCGCGCTGCTGCTTATTCTGCTCGGAGCTCACTTCTTTGACTGTCCGCGGGACTCTCAGATTGCCTTCCGCTTCCCGTCCATCCTGCACTGGGATACTCCCTGGCGGAAAACGCACCGGCTGGCCGGCGTCTGCTGGATGCTCGCGGGGCTGCAGCTTCTGGTGTTTATCTTCGTCCTGGGGACGCTCCCCTGGTACTCTTTCGTACTGGCGCTGTTCCTGCTTCTGTCAGAGTTTCCCGCGGCGGCATATTATGCAAAACAGGAAGGTTAAAAGGATATGATCTTGTTTTCTTCTCTTCTATCCGAAAAGAAACCGTTCCTCGGTACCTTTATTCAAACCGCCTCCCCCGAGTTTCTGGAGGCGGCTGGCTATGCAGGGTTTCGCTTTGCGGCCATCGATTTGGAGCATGCGAGTTACGGTACGGAAACACTGGTCCACATGATCCGTGCCGGTGAAGCCGCAGGCATGTCCATGCTGGCCAGAGTTCCCGCTCTGGACGCCGTCTGGATCAAAAAGTCTCTGGACATGGGCGCTTCCGGGATTATTGTCCCGAACATCGACACCCCGGAACAGGCCGCCGAGGCAGTTCGGCTCTGTCGCTTTACCCCGGAGGGAATTCGCGGCGCCTGCCCCGGTGTCCGGGCGAACCGATACGGTGCGGGCGGGTCGGAATATTACCGTCTGGCAAATGAGAACACCGCAGTCATCCCGCTGGTAGAGTCCGCAGAGGGTGTCCGGAATTTTGCAGAGATTGTCCGTACGCCGGGCATCTCAGCCGTTTTTCTTGGTCCTGTTGACCTCTCGGTCTCCATGGGCCTCTGCGGGGATCTCGACGCGCCTGAAGTGAAAGATGCCCTGCTCAGCATGATCCGGCTGGCGAATGCTGCGGGCGTTCCGGTCGGTGCTCTTGGCCTTGATCCCGTGTTTGTAAAGAAACTTTTCCGGGAAGGCCTGGACTTTCTCGCCTACGGGATCGACACCATTCTGATCTACCGGATGTGCCGCGATATTGTTCAGTCTGTCTTGCCCGAGTCCTGAATCATATTTCCATTTTTTATAGGCACAGCCCCGCCGGAAAGCTTCCGGCGGGGCTGTGCTGTTTCGTATTAAGTTCTATATTCTATATATTCTTTTATTCTCTTGATGTCTGTGTTGAGTCGTCGTAATTCTCGATAATCTTCAGGTGTCTGCCCATCTCGTACACGGCCAGTTCTTCATCTCTGGCCTTGACCGCTTCATAGATGCGCCGGTGCGCTTCCGCAGTCTTTCCATGATACTCCTCCCGCTCAAAGAAGCGCATGCGCAGCTCCAGGATCAGGCTGTTGACGTAGTTCAACATCGCGGCGAAAATCGTGTTGTGGCTGGCATAAGCCAGATTGACGTGGAAGTCCACATCCGCTTCAAAGTCCGTCGCGTCCGCTTCCAGCCGTTCCACCGAATTGCGAAGCCGCTCCAGGTCCGCTTCCGTTGCCCGGATGCAGGCCAGTCTGGCGATTTCTCTCTCGTTGGTCCGGCGGAATTCCATGAAGTCCTCGAACGTGTCCTGAGAATAGGAGAGGTCAATCAGCGAGCGGGCCTTCCGGAAGCGGTCCGCGTTCTTCACCAGGATCTTGCGGTTGCCCCGGTTCTCCACGATCCCCATGAAGCTCATGATCGCAAGGCACTCGCGCAGGGAATTGCGAGAAATGCCCAAGGCCTCTGCCAGATCTCTTTCCGGCGGAAGCTCTTCTCCCACCCGGATGGTCCCGGCTTCCATTGCTTTCAGCAGGCTGTCCATAACAAGCTCCGGAACCTTCGGTCCGTTGTTCTGGATCTTTTCAAACTGCATTTTTTCTCTCCTTAAACGTCTGTCAATCCGAAATCTGTACGGATCACGGATTCATTGTCTCACGATCCATCACACCGAGCACTTTTGCCACCCGTTCGGCCATCACGCGGTGGCCCTCCGGGTTGAGATGCAGGCCGTCCAGATAAAGTTCTGTCCTGATGTTCCCGTTCCGATCACGGAAATCACCCCGGAAGTCGATCATCCTGACACCGAAGCTTAAGCAGAAGCGCTCCAGCCACTCGTAATACTCCCGGATTGCTTCCCCTGCTGTCGGAAAATCCACCAGATCGGCCCACATTGACGGGTAGTCCCCCTTGGCAATCCCGGGTCCGACGGCAATCAGCGGCATCTCTCCCTCTGCGAAAAGCTGATGTGCCATGGCGGCCATATTCTCTCTTGCACCCGTGCTGCTTCCGGAAAAGAAGATATCGTTGCATCCGCCCATCAGCAGGAAGCAGCGCTCGCTCCGCTCTCCGATCCCCTCCTGCAGGATTTCACGCATCCGGACCAGCATTCCGCCGGTCGTGTCGCCGCAGATTCCGCGGTTTATTACATTCCAGCCGCTCAGTTCGGCGGCCAGCTCTGTCCAGCACTGTGCTCTGCGCACCCCGTATCCATAGGTCAGGCTGTCTCCGAGACATATGATTGTACCCATTGTCCGGCCTCCCTTCAGCAGTCCCTTCCGGCTTTCTCGCGAGCGGACTGTCCTGATTCTGTTTTGATTATAGCCACTTTCCGAGGCTTTGGCAAGACCGTCCTACCAACTTTTTCAGTTTAAAACCCACCTCGGGTTTACCGGGAAAGGATACGCCAAAAAGTCCCTTCTTTTTGCCAGGATAAAATCATAACCACCAGTGAACTGGTGGTTTGCTCAGACCCTATAAGGGTCATTACTTGCTAACCCCCAAGGGGGCCCTGAACAAAACCATTGCATCGA
>CADAPN010000047.1:0-21289 GCA_902789835.1 Oscillospiraceae bacterium | reverse complement strand
CGGCAAACCATCAAATCAGATACTTGGAGGCTTTTTATTTGCCAATTTTCTTATCCACCCCTGGTAGAACCAGGGGTTTTGTCAAGCTAAAGCGCCAAATTCTCCCTCTTCACCCCGCCGGAGGCGGGGTGAAGAGCCGGGCATTCTTTCTTTGTATCTCCCAATCATCATTTTTCAGGAGGAATCTTAAACATGAAAATTGCCATGATCGGCTGCGGTGCAGCCGGAAGCTGCTTCGCCGGATACCTGCGCAAGGGCGGCGCGGACATCACCCTGGTGGACCGCTATCAGGCCCACATGGACAAGGTCGCCAAAGACGGCCTGGAGTTCATCGTCTATCCCGACACCCATTACCATCTGGACGGCTTCAAGACCGCCTATACTGCCGACGACATCGGCATCATGGACATCGTGATCTTCGTTACCAAGGCCACCCAGCTGGACAGCGCCGTCCAGAGCGCGATGCCCTGCATCGGACCGGACACGGTTCTCGTCTCGCTCATCAACGGTCTCGGCAATGACGACATTCTGCTCAGTCACTTCCCGGCCAACCGCATTCTCTGCGGCTCCGGCGCCCTGGGCACCCAGCTCAAGGAGCCCGGCTGCTGTGTCTCCACCGAGGTCGAGGGCACCCTGGTCCACTTCGGCGCGCTGGAAAACGGCCCCGTCACCGACAAGGCCGGAAAGCACCTGGCCGAGGTCTTCACCAAGGGCGGCTGCCGTGCCGAATTCAACGAAGACGACCGTCCCAACATCTGGAAGAAGGTCATCATCAACTGCACCGTCAACACCGTCTGCGCGCTGCTGCGCCTGAAGATCTTCGAGGTTGCCCAGGATCCCTACGGCATGGAGCTCTTCCGCGGTGTCGTGCGCGAAGCCTGCGCCATTGCCACGGCAAAGGGCGTTCCCTTTGACCCTGTGGAGTTTGAGAACACCCACCTGAAGAACTTCATCGACAACATGGGCGACTACTATCCCTCCATGGCCCAGGATATGCTCATCAACCACCGTCAGACCGAGATCGAAGTCCTCAACGGCAAGCTCTCCGAGTACGGCAAACAGTTTGGCATTCCGACTCCGGTCAACGACCTTCTCACCGTCATGGTCAAGGCCATCCAGGGCAACTATGACCGGCAGTATCTGAAATAAGCCGGTTTCCACCCGGGCCGAGGCAGCCCGGTAAATATGAAAGCGGTCTAATGTCATCAGGGCAGCGGAAGAATCCGCTGCCCTGTTTTTTAGTCTCTTCTGTTTTATCCGTTCACGCTGTCAAGGAAGCGGCGGAAAGCCGCCCGGCCTTTCTCGTCGCGCTTGAAGACGCCCGCGTCCTCAAGCACCTTCTCGAAGACCGCTCCGACCTCCTCCTGCAGAACCGCTTCGGCGTTCTCCGCGTTGAAGGGGCGTCTGCTCAGGATCTCCTCCGCCCAGTCGGCATGCACGGCCGTGTGCTCATTCGCTCTCAGGTCCGCGCCGGAAAGCATCGCCTTTTTCAGTTCATCCAGCTCCGTCAGGAGTCTAGCCGGAAGTACCGCGAGGCCCATGACCTCAATGAGACCGATGTTTTCCTTCTTGATATGGTGCAGCTCCTGATGCGGGTGGTACACGCCGAGGGGGAACTCGTCGGTGGTGATGTTGTTGCGCAGCACCAGGTCCAGCTCATAGTCCTCCCCGCGTCGGCGTCCGATGGGCGTGATGGTGTTGTGCGGCACGCCGTCCGTCTCCGCCAGGACAAACACACTCTCGTCGCTGTAGCCGCGCCAGTGCGTCAGCACCCGCTCGGCCAGGTCAATCACCCGCGTCGGGTCGGCCCCTCTCAGACGCAGCACCGACATCGGCCAGCGGACAATACCCGCCCTTACATCCGGGAAGTCTCGGAAGGAATACTCCTCTTCCACCTCGGCTCTCGCCATGGCGAACTCATAATGCCCGCCCTGGAAGTGGTCGTGGCTTAGAATCGAGCCGCCCACGATGGGCAGGTCTGCATTGGAGCCGACAAAGTAATGCGGGAACTGGGTCAGGAAGCTGAAGAGCTTCTCGAACGCCGCCCGGTCGACCTTCATCGGGGTATGGCGGCTGTTGAAGACGATGCAGTGTTCATTGTAATAGACATACGGCGAATACTGGAAGAACCAGTCTTCTCCCGCGATCTTCAGCGGCACCAGGCGGTGGTTGGAACGTCCCGGATGGTTCAGCCGTCCGGCATAGCCCTCGTTTTCGGCGCAGAGCTGGCACTTCGGATAGTCCGTCTGCGGAAGGAGCTTGGCGGCCGCGATGGCCCGCGGGTCCTTTTCCGGCTTGGAGAGATTGATGGTGATGTCCAGCGCGCCGTAGGGCCCGTTGTAGACCCACTTTTTATCCCGGGCAATCCGGTCGCGGCGGATGTAGTTGGTGTCGCAGCTGAAGGCGTAGAACCAGTCCGTCGCCGCAAGGGCACTTTCTTTATACTTCCCGGCGAAGGTTCTGCGCACCTCATGCGGAAACGGCGTCACCGCCTCCATCAGCAGGCTGTCCAGCAGGTCCCTGGTGACCACGCCGTCGGCGATGAGGCCGCGCTCCACGGCTGAATCCGTCAGGATCCCCAGCAGCTCCGCCAGCGGCGCGTCCAGCGCCTCTTCCCCCTCGTCCGGGGCGTCGAGCTGCAGCATCTGCAGCAGGCGGTTGCGGCAGTAGGTCCGGTCACAGGCCTCGATCAGGCCCTTCTTCTCCGCGTAGTTCAGCAGCCCCAGCAGGGCGGGATTGACCTTCGCACTCATTCCAGCACCTCCAGCAGCACGCCGCCCACCGGACGGATCGAGAGTCTGTGGCAGCTCTTCGCGCCCAGCAGGCGGTCCATCTCGGCACAGAACGCATCCACACGGTTCAGCGGAACAAAGGCCTGGATCGTCCCGGCAAAGCCGCCGCCGTGGACCCGGCAGCCGCCTTCTCCTTCCAGCAGCCTCTCGGCACAGGCCAGGGCATAGCTCAGGGCCTGACGGTCAGAGGCTTTCCGCGGGATGATGTTCTGGAGCAGGAGCTGGGACGAACGGCCGGAGCCGTTCACCTCCCGCAGGAAGGTCTCCATGTCCCCGCATTTCAGCGCCGCACGGGCCATGTGGACGCGCCGGTTCTCATCGTAAATATGCATCGCGCGCAGAACCGCGCGATCCCCCGCAGCCGCCCGGACTTCCGGAAGCTTCTCGTAGAACAGCCGCTCGTCGACCTCACGCAGAACTTCTTTTCCGAAGAAATCGCAGACCTTGTGCAGTTCCTTCGGAATCGACGCATAGTCGTCCGTGAGTCCCGCGTGATCCGCGCCGCTGTCAATTACCACCAGGGCATATCCGTACTCTTCAAAGTTGATGTCGATGGTCTCGGCAACGGGCTCTTTTCCCGGTGCAAAATCGATGTACACGACGCCGCCGGATGCCGCCGCCGCCTGATCCAGCAGGCCGGAGGGCTTGCCGAAATAGCGGTTTTCCGCCATCTGGCCGATCTTTGCCAGCTCCATGGCCGGAAGCTGCGCGTCGGTCAGGTGGTTTTCGATGGTGCCCAAAAGGATCTCGAAGGCCGCCGAAGAGGAAAGCCCGCTTCCCGCCAGAACATTGGAGCAGACGCAGGCGTCGAAGCCCACCGGCCGGAAGCCCTTCCCGGCGAAGCCTGCCGCCACGCCGCGGATCAGCGCCGCCGTGCTCTCCTTTTCCTCCTCTTCGGGTGCCAGTTGGCTCAGATCCACTTCGCACATCGGATAGCCCTCGGAAAGCAGACGGATCCTTGGTTCCGCCGCAGGCCGCACCGCAGCGACCGTTTCGAGATTGATGGACGCCGCCAGAATCATTCCGCACTGATGGTCGGTGTGGTTTCCGCAGAGCTCGGCCCGGCCGGGGGCGGAGAACAGCAGCGCCGGTGCCGTACCGAACACCTCGGCAAAGCGCTCTTTCAAAGCTTCATACATCATTGTGATATCTCCTGTATATGATCATTTTGTTTTGGATATTCCATACCCGTGTATCCGGGATTCCGGACAGCACTGTTTCAGGATATCACAGTCCCATCCCGAGGTCAAGCGCCTTCTCTTTGCCTGCGCTCTCTTGCCCTTCCCGCTCACAAGTCCTGCGTCCTGTTGTTCTTGTCTTTTTTCTCACAATATGATAGAATACGGAAAACAAAACCAGAGGAGGGTTGCAAATGCCTGATTTCAAAGGCTTTCAGGGCCGCGAATTCCGGGACGGCCAGTTCCGGGATGTAGGCGGCACGCCGCCCGGAGGCAGCGGTACCCCGCCGCGCCGGAACAGGCCGGAGGTGAATGTGAAGAAGATTCTGCGGCGTGTCGTCATTGCCGTGCTGGTGCTGGTGCTGCTCGGCACGGTGATGGGTTCCTATTATAATGTCAGCGAGCAGGAAAACGCCGTCGTCACCATGTTCGGGAAGGTTCTTCGCACCAACACCGCCGGTCTGTACTTCAAGATTCCCTATCTGCAGCAGGTCCACATGGTGGACATCACCACCCACGGCACCGGCATCGGATATTCCGTGAGCTCGGGCGGGCAGAACATCACGAACTCGTTTGACGGGATCATGATCACCAAGGACTTCAACCTGATCAACATCGACTTCTATATGGAGTATAAGGTCAGCGATCCCGTGGCCTATCTGTTTAACTCCCAGAACCCGGAGCTGATTCTCCACAACATTGCCCTGGCCAGCATCCGCAGCACGGTCATCAATTACACCGTTGACGAGGCCATGACCACCGGCAAGAGTGCCATTCAGGCCGATGTCAAGGAAAAGATTGTCAAGGATCTGCAGGATCAGGATATCGGAATTCAGATCGTGAACATCACCATCCAGGACGCGGCCCCGCCCACCAGAGAGATCGTCGCCGCTTTCAAGGAGGTCGAAACGGCCAAGCAGTCCGCCGAGACCAAGATCAACCAGGCCCGCAAGTATGAAAACGAGCAGATCCCCGCGGCCGAGGCCCAGGCTGACCGCATCGTCCAGACCGCCGAGGCGCAGAAGGCCGCCCGTATCGCCGAGGCCGAAGGCCAGGTGGCCCGCTTCAACGCCATGTATGAGCAGTACGCCCAGAATCCGCTTATCACCAAGCAGCGCATGTTCTACGAGGCGCTGGAGAGTGTGCTTCCCGATCTGAAGGTCGTCATCACCGATGGCAGCACCCAGACCATGCTGCCTCTGGAGAGCTTCACGGCCGAAGCGCCGGCTGACTGAGAGGAGAAATCGCCATGACTACGAAAAAAATCATCGCCCTTGTCCTCGCGGTCCTGCTGGTCTTCGTGCTCTATAATTCGCTCTACACCGTTCAGCCGAAGCAGTACGTCGCCGTACGTCAGTTCGGACGCATCGTGAACGTCGTCGACACGCCGGGCCTGAAGATGAAGGTTCCTTTTATCCAGTCCATTCAGCGCATCTCCGCCGCGACGATTCTCTATGACATTCCGGCCTCCGACGTCATCACCAAGGACAAAAAATCCATGATTTCGGACAACTACGTGCTCTGGCGCGTGACCAATCCGACGCTCTATATTCAGACGCTGAACGCCATCGAAGCCCGCGCCGCCGAGCGCATCGAGGCCGCGGTCTATAACAGCCTGAAGAAGATCATCTCCGGCATGACCCAGGATGAGATCATCGCCGCCCGAGGCGAGCGCCTCACCCAGCTCATCACCGACGACGCCAATGCCGATATCCAAGTCTACGGCATCGAGATCATCCAGTCCGAGATTAAGGCCCTGGATCTTCCGGAGGACAACAAGGCCGCCGTCTTCACCCGCATGATCTCCGAGCGTGAGAACATCGCCGCCGGCTATACCGCCGAGGGTGCCGCCGAGGCCCAGAAGATCCGCAACGAGACCGACCGCAAGGTCACCGTCATGCAGGCCGAGGCCGAAAAGCAGGCCGCCACGATTCTTGCCGAAGGCGAGAGCGAGTACATGCGCATCCTTCAGGAGGCCTACAACAATGAGGCCAAGGCTGACTTCTACAGCTTCACCCGGTCGCTTGACGCGCTGAAGGAATCCCTCACCGGCGAGAACAAGACCGTTATGCTGGACAAGGATTCCGAACTCGCCCGGATTCTCTACGGCGACTTTGAAGGCTGACGCCGGCACCGGATCCAAAAGCGCCATCCATGTTATTGCCCCACCGGTTTCCCGGTGGGGCAATTGTTGTTTTCTCTTTGAAATTCAAACCGGTTTCACCGTCTCGGTGATGGCTTCATAGTCTCCGCTGTAATTCAGATAGCGTTCCAGGTCCGTCGTGTTGCGGGAGACCGCGCCGTCGATGTTTGTGACCGCGCCGAGGCCGAAAGCCAGCACCGGCGTCCCCGCCGCGCTCATGGTCCAGAACCGGTCTTCGCCGCCTTCCTTTGCCCAGCGCCTGGGCAGATATTCGTGATACCCCGCCGTCTTCAGCAGCTCTGCCGCCTCCGCGAGCTGGGCGGCGCATTCTTCTTCGCTCATCCGGTCCGTTCCCGCGCACTTCTGCAGCAGTACATGGCTCACCGGACGCCTTGTCGTCTCCAGCACCGAGCGCCGGAAGCCGTAGCGGGAGACGGTCTTTTTCCCGTACAGCAGCACGAAGCCCATCACCGGCCTCTGGGACGCGCGCAGAAATCCGGAAGAGATGTAGGGCAGCTGGTCCATATAATTCAGGTAATCCAGATGGATAAAGTCCTGCGGCTCCAGCGAGTAGAATTCCAGGTCATAGCGACTCACATGATTCCGGTTGAAAAAAGGCTGGTTGGCGCCGTTGATATCCGCCGGGGAGCAGCGCATCGTGATCGGCGCATCTTCCGCCACATCGTAACGCTCCCGGATCAGGCGGCACAGCCGGTCGAAGTCTTCTCCGCCCACAATGGAGGCCGTTCCGCCGCCCAGGCGGATCGCTTCCACACGGCAGTCGGAAAATTCCTTTCCGTTTGCCGCCAGCTCCTGCGCCAGGGCCAGCGCATAGCGGCGAACCAGATCCGTTTTTCCGGTCTCGATGAGGCCTCTTCCGATGAAGGACGGCCTGCGTGTGCAGAAGGGGATGTTCAGCTTCATGACGACTGACTGTTTCTCTGACATAGGTGTTCCTCCCATGAATCCGGCCGGTCCGGCTGACGAGTCTCCGGACGGGTCGTTTTTGATGTGATGCCGGTCCGCCTGTTAGGTCTGTTTCCGATCCGTCTTTCAAAGAACCCACCGGCAAAGCCGATGGGTTCCGCTTATTCTTTCTGTGTACGCTCTGCTGAGCATATTATAGCATCAGGCGGTGGCCTGTGCAAGGATGTCGGCGAATGCGTCGATAACGCCCTGGCGGGAGAAGCTCAGCGTTGCGGAGCTGACCGCGTCCACATCCGTGCTGCCCGCTTCCTTGATGGCGGCGGCCATCGCGTCCTTCAGATCCTGCGGCATGAGGTCCTGATCGCCGGAGGACTTGATGCTGACATCCAGCAGCTCATCCTCGGAGAAGGTCGCCTCGACCGTCACCGTGCTGTAGCCGGTATTCTTGGAAGAGGTATAGGTCCCGGCGTAGTACTTGCCGTTGGTGCTGCGCTCTTCGGCCGCGGCGGCGGCAGGAGCTTCAATGCCCTTTTCCAGATCGGCCGCGAGGTATTCGGCCGCGAGATAGCCCGTGGTGAAGGCGCTTCCGCAGCTGTTGCCGGCGGTCGGGGTGTGATACTGCACGCCGTAGCGCTGGCCGCAGCTGTTGCCGACGGCATAGAGGCCGGGGATCGGGCTCTTGTCGCCCTTCAGGACACGGTACTCGCCGTCCGTGCAGACCGCCGCATGCTGGCAGAGGCCTCCGGAGGGCTTGCCGCCGGTGACCGAGGTTGCCGCGAAGAACGGGGCCTTCTCGATCTTGAAGTGCATAAGGCTCTTGTCTGCGCCCCAGTCGCTGTCATAACCGGCATCGCACATCTCGTTCCAGTGCTTGATCTCATCCAGGAAGCCCTGCTTGGCGTCTCCCTCATACCCGATGATGTCGGCGAGCTCTTCCAGCGTCTCGGCAGCATACAGCGTGGTGGGGTCGTTGCCGTAGCGGGCAAAGGCCTGTACGGAGAATCCGTCCGGACCGGCGACATAGTTTGCCATGTCCTTGCGGACCTTTTCCAGCATATAGTCATTGCTGCGGTCCATGGCCTGGTGGTCATAGGCCTGCCACTCGCAGTATTCGTCCCAGTTTGAGTCGGTGACACAGGCCATCTTCAGGCCTTCCGGCAGCATGTCCAGATAGCCGACAGAGCCGTGACGGGTGATGGTCTCGTTAAAGAAGCGCTTGCCGTCGTTGCCGAAAATGGGCCACACACCGCCGAAGGGGAAGCTGGGTCTGGAGTTGATGCCTGCCGCCTGACCGGCGCGGGGACCGGCTTCCATCGTGGCGCCTGCCCAGAGCATCATGCGGATGCCGGATCCGTCACGGCCCATGGAGCCGACGTTGTTGACATCGGTACGGTCCAAGCCGTAGGACCAGGCCAGGTTGCGAAGCTGGTCGCAGAGGTCGAGACGCATGTCCGGGTTGCCGCCGAAGTCGCCGGCCGCCACAACGACCGCCTTGGCGTTGACCTGGAAGTAATTGCCGTCCACATCGGTAAAGATGGCGCCGGTGACCTGGCCGTTGTCATGCACCAGGGTGAGGCCCTGTGCGCCGTAGATGTATTCCGCGCCGAGCTCCTGCGCCTTCTGCTGAAGCAGGCGGACCGTGTAGGGCCACATATTGTTGTTGGTGTTGCTCTCCGTGCCGGTGTCGCGCCACTGGGTCATGCCGACAAAGTATCTGCTTCCGCTGCAGACGCCGTCAAACTCTTTGTTGCCCTTGTAGTTGCAGGCGTGGGCATACTTCGCCACATAGTCCTCGGGCAGATAGGCCAGCATCCAGTCCAGCGCCTCGCCAGAGCGCTTGGCATAGTCCATGACGATCTTCTGGTTGGCATGGCCGAGGGCCTTGTTCATGTACTCGGTAAAGATGTCGTTCGGGTCATACTTCTCGGCGCCCTTGTCCAGGAAGAACTTGGAGTTGTAGGTGGTGAGGTCGCGTCTGCACTTCGCAGCAGATGACCTTCAGGCCCTGATCGGCGCAGTGCAGCGTGGCGGAGGTGCCCGCCTGACCGGAGCCGATGACGAGGACGTCCGCTTCCTTTGTATAGGAGACCTTTCCGGAGAGATCCGGCTCATCGCCAAGCCATGCCGGCTTGTTGTTCATGAACTTGTCCTCGGTGATGCCGAGTGCGCCGACGGTGCCGACCATCAGGGAGGGGCCGATATCGCCGTTGCCCTTCTGGACAATATACTCCTCCGGGTTCTCCGGTGCCTTGGCATCCGGATTGGAGCGGCGGTTTGCCTGGGAATAGCTGGTGGCGAAGATGTCGTCCCAGGTGATGTTGGGGTTCGGACTGACTTCCGCCGGGGCCGGACCGCCGGGGCCCTCCGCTTTCGCCTCGACTTTGCCGCCGAAAAGGCTGCCGGCTGCAAGGCCCAGAGCGCCTGCTGCGGTGCCCTTCAGGAAGCCACGACGGGAAATGAATTTTGCCATGGGAATTCCTCCTTTAAACATTTTGGAAATTCTGTCTGTATTATACTTTAGAATCCCGTTGCTTTTGAAGTTCAGATCTTTTATAATGGCATTTAATAATATTAAATGCCCGCTTGCTCTCTGCAGTCGGCCGTCATCTATTTTGACCTGTATTATGGCGAGAAGGACGCTCTTATGTATAACCCTCAACTGAAAACATTTTTCACCGTAATTGAAAGCGGCAGTTTCTCCAAAGCAGCCGCAGAGCTGTATCTGACCCCCAGTGCCGTACTCCATCAGATCCGGGCGCTGGAGAAGGATCTCGGCGTGGAACTTTTTCTCCGTACAAGCAAAGGCGTTACCCTGACCCCGGCCGGGGAATATCTGGAAGCACACGGACACAGCTTTATCCGAATGGGCGATGAGCTGCGCGCCGGCATCCGTTCCGTTGCCTCTGCGGAAAACAGCATCTGTATCGGTACCTCCATGCTGGAAAAGTGCCGTCTGCTCTATGACCTGTGGGTATTGTTCTCCGCAGAGGATCCGGACTGCAGAATTCAGATGGCCAGCATCAACGTCGGAGAGCAGATTCCGGAATCTACCGACCTGATTGAGAGTCTCAACAGCAACATTCCATGGATGCGGGACTGGCGCTTCCTGGAGATCTGTCAGGTTCCCTTCGGCTGTGCCTTTGTTCAGGGGCATCCTCTCGCCCGGAAATCCGTGATCACGGCGGAGGATCTGCGCGGAGAAACCGTGATCACCATCAATGACGGTTCCTGTGACACCATCACGCAGCTGCTCAAGCATCTGCGTGACCACGGTGCAAATGTCGTCTATCATTTTGGAAACGGCATGAACATGTTCTGGGAATCCGCCTTTACGGGTGATGTTCAGCTGGTGCCTCTCTGTTTTCACGACATTCTGATCAACATGTCGGTCGTTCCTCTGATCCCGACCTTCTCCCTCCCTTACGGGATCTTTTATCGGCCGGATCCACACCCGGCCGTTCTGCGCTTTCTGGATTTTATCCGCCTTACCTACGGGGCAGGAAATTCCAGCGGGATTGTGCCGGTTCTGAGCTGATTTTCCCTTCCCGATGCCGAAGGTCTGTCGGCTTTCCGTGCAATTCTATGACACCGTCCTGCAAAGCAGTTGGACATTTTCGTCCAACTGCTCTTTTTTTCTTCAAACAGCATGATTTTACTTGTATTTTCCCGGCAGATAGGGTACAATCCCTTCAGAATTTTGAAAGATTGATCCGGGAGGATAATCATATGGCCGATACGAAACCGAAACGCCGCTGGGGCGACCGCAGAGACGCGCGCTGGGTAAGGGATGTACCCGGGCTTCAGACCGTCATGGGGCACCTGATGCCCAACCGCACCGACGCCGAGGTTTTCATGAAGGACAGCTTCGACGTAACGGAGCTGCTGCCCTATCTGGACGCGAAAAATGCCACCCATCCCGACTACAAGACCACGGTGTTTCACGCGCTCATCATGTCTGTCGCCCGCATGCTCAAAGAGCGGCCGAAAATGAACTACTTCATTCAGGGCCGAAGGATGTACGAGCACAATGACATCAGCCTCAGCTTCGTCTGCAAGCGCCGCTTCCAGGACAACGGGGAAGAAGCCCTCATGTTCTTCATTCCGAAAGAGGACGAAACCCTCGACACCATGAGCTACAAGATCGCCGGCGAAGTCCGTGAGACCCGCAAGAGCGAAAGCTCCACCGGCGGCATCGACGCGGTGGTCGACGGCTTTGCAAAGATCCCGAGGATCCTGCTCATGGCGGCGATCCGGGTGATCCGGTGGCTGGACTTCTGGGGGTTGAACCCGAAGGCCATCACTGACGGCGACCCGAACTATTCTTCCGTTCTGCTCTCGAACCTCGGCAGCATCCAGGCTCCCGCGGTCTATCACCACCTGAACAACTACGGCACCAACAGCATCATGGTCACCATCGGCACCATCCACAAGGAGGCGCGTGTCATGCCCGACGGGACCACCCAGATCCGTGATGTGGTCGACATCGGCGCTACCTTGGATGAGCGCATCGCGGACGGCTTCTACTTTGCCCGCAGCCTGAAGCTTGTGAAATACATCTTTGCCCATCCCGAACTGCTCGACCTGCCGCTGAGCCAGCCGAGCAACTTCGACTACAACGCAAAACTCTGATTATTCTCAATCGAAACTGACAGGAGACTATCTATGGAAGCAATTACCGCCAAAACACCCTGGGCGAACCAGATGGACCAGATTCCCATGCACCTTGATTACTTCGAAGGCTCCATGGTTGAAAAGGTCATGCAGATCGCCGAGCAGTACCCCAACAACATCGCCTTTGACTTCATGGGCAAGCATACCACCTACCGCCAGATGGTAAAGGAAATTGAGCGCTGTGCCCGCGCGCTCAAGACCATCGGCATCCGTGAAAACGACAAGGTCACCATCGCCATGCCGAACTGCCCCCAGGCCATCTACATGTTCTATGCCGTGAACCTCGTCGGCGCCATCGGCAACATGATTCATCCCCTCTCCGCCGAAAAGGAGATCGAGTTCTATCTCAACGAGTCCGAGTCCGTCACGGCCATTACGCTGGACCAGTTCTATCACAAGTTTGAGCACATCCGCGAGAACACCAAGGTCGTCAACATCATCATCGCCTCGGTCAAGGACGCGCTCTCCAAGCCGGTCCGCGCCGGCTACATGCTCACCGAGGGCCGCAAGATCAAACGGATCCCCAAGGACGCGCCGGTCATCCGCTGGAAGGAGTTCATGCATCTCGCCGAGCACTGCTTCTACAACTACAAGGTAAGCCGTCCCTCCGACGCCCCCGCCGTCATCCTCTACTCCGGCGGCACCACCGGCACCACCAAGGGCATCGTCCTGACGAACCGGAACTTCAACGCTCTTTCCCAGCAGATCATCGCCACGAACCCCATGTTCAAGCCGGGCGACAAGATGCTTTCGGCCATGCCGCTCTTCCACGGTTTCGGCCTCGGCGTCTGCATCCACTCCATGCTTGCCCAGGGCGGCCGCTGCATTCTGGTTCCGCGCTTCACGGCCCAGAGCTATGCCAAGCTCATCACCAAGTACCGCTGCAACTTCATCGCCGGTGTCCCGACCCTGTATGAAGCGCTGCTCCGCCTGCCCAGCATGGACGGCGCAGACCTCAGCTGCCTGAAGGGCGTCTTTTCCGGCGGCGACAGCCTCTCCATCGAGCTGAAGAAAAAGTTCGACAAGTTCCTCTATGAGCACAACGCCGTCATTCAGGTTCGCGAGGGCTACGGCACCACCGAGACCGTCACGGCCTGCTGCCTCACGCCTCCTGCCCGCTATAAGGAGGGCAGCATCGGCATCCCCTTCCCCGACACCTATATCAAGATCGTCGAGCCGGGCACCGACCGGGAGCTCCCCTACGGCGAGGAGGGCGAGATTCTGCTTGCCGGCCCCACGGTCATGAAGGAGTACATGAAGCACCCCGAAGAGACCGCCCAGACTCTTCGCCATCACGCCGACGGCCTCACCTGGGTCTATACCGGCGACCTGGGCACCCAGGACGAGGAGGGCTTCATCTACTTTAAGGGCCGCGCCAAGCGCATGATCATCTCCTCCGGCTACAACGTCTATCCCGGTCAGCTGGAAAACATCCTCGACGCCCACGAGAAGGTCCAAATGAGCTGCGTCATCGGCGTTCCCGACCCCTACAAGATGCAGAAGGTCAAGGCCTTTGTCAAGCTCGTCCCCGGCACGCCCCAGACCGACGAGACCAAAGAAGAGCTTCTGGCCTACTGCCGCAAGCATATCGCCAAATATGCCATGCCTTATGACATCGAGTTCAAGGACGACATGCCCAAAACTCTGGTCGGCAAGGTCGCCTATCGCGTCCTCGAAGAGGAAGAAATGGCGAAGATCAAGGCCTCCGAAGCCGCCTCTGCAAAAGCCTAATACGCATCCGGACAGTACGATCCCCCGGCGCCTCCCCTTTCAGGGAGCCGCCGGGGGATTCTTATGCGTATGTTCAGATGAATGCCTGTCCGCCGGACCTCTTCGGCTTTATCGCTTGATATCGTAGCTCATGTTCATCAGGTTCCGGATGCTCTCGATGTCGTCGGTGATGTTGGCATCGCCGTGAATCGTGTGCTTGATAACGCTGCTGGCCACGGCGAAGTTCACCATGTCCATCGGCTTGTACTGATGCATCATGGCGTAAATCAGGCCGCTGGCAAAGGCATCGCCCCCGCCGACACGGTCCAGAATATTGAACGTGAAAAACTTGCTCTCGAAGGTGTGTCCCTGATACCACATATAGGCCATCAGGCTGTTCTCGCTGCCGCTGTGGGCATAGCGGACATGCCGCGCAATACAGGAAAGATTCGGATAGCGTTCCACAAAACGCTGGAAGATTTCATCCTGCTCCTCATATCCCGGCTGGAGCGGGACCCCGTCTTTCCAGTCTCCTTTGCTGTGGTCGTTTTCATCCTTCCACAGATGATAAGGCTCGATGCCGAGCAGCACATCCACATACGGCAGGCACTGGGTACAGTAGTCCCGCGCCTCTTCCCAGCTCCAGAGCTTGCTGCGGAAATTCCCGTCGAAGCTGACCGTCAGGCCCTTTTCCTTCGCGGTTTTCATCAGTCTGAGGGTAAACTCGGCACAGCCTGGACCGACCGCCGGCGTAATGCCGCTCAGATGGAGCCAGTCAAAGCCGTCCAGCAGCGCCGCGGCATCCACCTTGTTGAAGTCATATTCCGTAATGGCGCTGTGCTTCCGGTCATAGATGACTTTGCTGGCCCGGATGCCGTAGCCCGTTTCAAGATAGTAGGTCCCCAGGCGATGGGTCGGGGTCTCCTCATGCGTGGAGAGAATCACCGGCGTGCAATGGACATCGTTGCTGCGCAGCATGCGGATTGCGCTTTTCCCCAGCGAGTTGTTCGGCACCACGCTGAAAAACGTGCTGTCCACGCCCAGATTGGCAAGTGACAGGGCAATATTGGCCTCACTTCCGCCATAGCTGGCTTCGAAACTGTTGGCAACGCGGATTTTTCCGTAGTTGGGAGGAGTCAGCCGCAGCATGATTTCTCCAAAGGTAATAAACTTATGTCCGGTCTCATGCGGAATTGGATTTTTATGTACCATAAATTCTGCTCTCCTTTCTGACGTCCTGCGGCGGGATCAGCCCCGCACGCATTCAAATGGAATGATCATTGCCGTTTTTTTCTGATTAAAAACAGAATACCATCGTATTGCAGCAGCGTCAAGTATGTTTGCGTTTGCTGCATCCGGCCCTTCTTGTCCGGGAAGCGGCCGGGCGACGTCTTCCGCCCTCCTTCCGTTCGATCACGGCGCAATTTATCAGTTGAAGAAGCCGATTTATTATGGTAGAATTATTTGTATAAATATGTATATGCCGATTTGCGGAGCAGGATCCGCATGCAAGGCAAGGAGGAGCAGTCATGATTCAAGCCATTGACAATGTCGTTAACGCCATCAGCGGGGTTCTTTACCAGCCCTACATTGTTCCCCTGCTTCTCATTCTGGCCGGAATCTATTTCACGATTCAGACCCGGCTTCTGCAGTTTCGCCTCTTCGGGGAATCCCTCCGTGTCGTAAAGGAGAAGCCGGTCAATCTCGGCGCAACCTCATCCTTCGGCGCCCTGATGGTCTCTACCGCCTCCCGTGTCGGCACCGGCAACATCATGGGCGTCTCCACGGCGCTCTGCCTCGGCGGCCCCGGCGCCATTTTCTGGATGTGGATTACGGCCATCCTCGGTGGCGCCTCTGCTTTTGTGGAATCCACCCTGGCACAGATCTACAAAAAACGCGATCGCGACGGAGGCAGCTACGGCGGTCCCTCCTATTACATGCAGGATGCCCTCGGGCAGCGCTGGCTCGGTGTGGTTTTTGCCGTTGTTCTGATCCTCACCTACGTGGTCGGATATAACATGCTCGCGGCATATAACACCCAGGACACCTTCAGCGTCTTTTCTTTCTACAGTTCGCGAACCCGCTATGTGATCGGCGCTGTGCTCGCCGTTCTGTTTGGGATCTGCGTTCTCGGCGGCGGCAAACGCCTCACCAGAGTGACCGAAGTGCTGGTCCCGTTAATGGGTCTTCTCTACGTTATTGTCTCCCTGATCGTCGTGATCATGAACATCTCCAGTCTTCCCCGCGTATTCGGCATGATCTTCCGCTCCGCCTTTGATTTCAAGGCCATTTTCGGCGGCTTCACCGGCTCCTGCATCATGTGGGGCATCAAGCGCGGTCTGTACTCCAATGAAGCCGGTATGGGTTCTGCGCCCAATGCGGCGGCGGCGGCCGATGTGGCGCACCCCGCCAAGCAGGGCCTTGTCCAGATGTTATCCGTGTTTATCGACACGCTGCTGATCTGCTCGGCCACTGCTTTCATGTGCCTCTTTTCCGGTGTGCTTCCCAGCGCGGACGCCGCCGGCGCCGCCTATGTACAGGCGTCCACCCGCGCTGTGCTGGGCGACTTCGGTCCTGTCTTCCTGACGGCAGCCGTTTGCCTCTTTGCCTTTACCACGCTTCTCGGCAACTATTACTACACCGAAGGCTGCCTCCGCTTCATCATGAAGCGGGAGCCGAGCAAGACCTTCATGCTCATTTTCCGCCTCTGCGCCACCGCGCTGATTTTCCTGGGCGCGGTCATCTCGGCGGGGCTCGCGTGGGATACGGCCGATCTTCTTCAGGCCCTGATGGTGCTCATCAACGTTCCGGTCATCCTGATCCTGGCAAAGCCCGCGCTGGCCGCCCTGAAGGACTATGAAGCCCAGCGCAAAGCCGGGAAGGAACCCGTCTATCGCGCGGCGAAAAACGGCGTCTCGGGCACCGATTTCTGGAACTGAAGCGCTCCCGGCGGAAGCCGCAGGGTTTCCTGCGCCGTCCGAAGCGCGAAGCGCAACATCTATGATACAGGAAGTGAATGTCAGCTATAGGAGGTAAGCGTCCGCCGCGTTAATCCTGAGAGGAGGGAGCCGGTATTCTAAGCTACTATACAGTATTGATCATCCTTTCCTGGATGGCATTGGGTGTACTCTGCATCCTGCTCTGGGAAAACAGCTGGATCCCGAAAGAGGATAAACGGCACTTCTATCTCACGTATGGGATTATTGCGCTTGCCGCGCTTGCCGAATGGACCGGAATACAGTTAAACGGCAATGAAAGCATTCCGAAATGGGTCCTGGCCGGGGTGAAATGTGCCGACTATGTTCTCACGCCCCTGGCGGGGGGCGCCCTCGCGGCGCAGATGAAGCTTCGCAATCGGTGGCATAAAGCCCTGAAGGCTGTACTTACCGCCAACACGCTTTTCCAGATCGTGGCCTGCTTCAATCGCTGGATGCTTGTGATTGACGATCAGAACCATTATTCCCACGGCCCGCTCTATACGGTTTATATCCTTGTCTATCTTCTGGTAATCATCCTGATGGCCGCTCAGTTTCTGTCTTACGGAAAGTCCTATCGCAGGCAAAACCGCGCTTCTCTCTATTCCGTTCTGCTTCTCGTGATCGTCGGCATCGGCATCCAGGAGCTGCTGGGCAGTGAGTACCGGACCGCGTATATCGCGCTGACAATGGGTGTTACGCTGATGTTTATCCATTACTCGGAATTCTACCAGATGCACGCCGATGAGCATATCCGGCAGCAGTATACCGAGCTCATGACGGATGCCCTCACCGGTGTGCTCAGCCGCCATGCATACATGAAAGCCCTGGAGCGTTACGCGGATCCCGCTGAGATCCCGGGTGATCTGGCCGCGTTTTCCATTGACATCAACGGGCTGAAAACCGTCAATGATACCATCGGCCACGAGGCGGGAGATGAGCTGATCACCGGTGCCGCCCGCTGCATTGCGAAGGTTTTCACCGGCGGCGAATGCTTCAGAACCGGCGGTGATGAGTTTATCGTCCTGACCCGAATGGAAAAGGAGCAGGCCGACGCGGCTTTGCTCCGCCTGGAACAGGAAACCGCCTCCTGGACCGGAACTCTGGTCAAAAGTCTGAACCTGGCCGCCGGCTATGCCCTCGTCGGCGAACATCCGGGGATCACGGCTGAAAAGCTCGTCATCGAGGCGGACCACGCCATGTATGCCAGGAAAGCCGCGTATTATCGGGAAAGCGGGCATGACAGGAGATCCCGCCGCACGGACCCGAACCGGTCGGACAGGAAATAAAACAGAATTCCCGCCAAAATGACGGGAAAGAAAGTAATCCATGAGCGAACTGTTTCATATTCTTCGGCGCGAATTTATCTATCTCCGTTACTACTCCGAGCTTCAGCTCCGGCAGATCTTCTGGTACTGGGTTCTGGGTATTGCCATCGGCTCCTTCATTTCCGTTTTCGCCAAAGATGGAATCCACAATCTTTTCCGCCGGATGCAGGGGAAAAAATGGGGCGTCTTCGGGATCGTTCCCGCCTGCCTGCTGGGCATTGCCTCACCGCTGTGCATGTATGGCACCATTCCCATTGCCGCGTCCTTTTCCCGACAGGGGATGCGCCATGACTGGCTGGCGGCCTTCATGATGGCTTCGATTCTTCTGAATCCCCAGCTCATCGTCTACAGTGCCGCGCTGGGGCCGGAAGTGCTTACGGTGCGGATCATCTCCTGCTTTCTCTGCGGCTGTGCCGCAGGCCTGCTGATCTGCATTTTCTATCGGGACAGGAGCTTTTTTGATTTCTCCGGCTTTGAGGAACGTGCCGGTCACGACACGCACCCCAATCTTCTGATCCGCTATCTGCTGAATGTGGGCCGCAACATCCGGGCGACGGGGCCGTATTTTCTGTTCGGCGTCCTGCTCTCCGCCCTCTTTCAGCGCTATGTGCCGCAGGAGCGCATGGTCGCGCTGTTCGGCGGCAACGAGGCCTGGGGCGTTCTGATGGCCGCGACCATCGGCGTACCGCTCTATGCCTGCGGCGGCGGGACGATCCCGCTTCTGCGGGAGTGGCTTTGGGAAGGGATGAGCATCGGCAGCGCGGCAGCCTTCATGCTCACCGGCCCGGCCACCAAGATTACAAATCTCGGAGCGCTGAAAATCGTGCTTGGGATGAAGCATTTCCTGCTCTACTGGGCTTTTGTCCTTGTCTTTTCCCTGCTGACCGGCATCTCGGTCAACCTGATTCTATAATCTGTATCCGTAAAAAAGGGGGATCCATGCATGAAGAAAACACTTTCTCTGCTGACGGCACTGTGCCTTGTCCTGGGCGTTCTCGCCGGAGGGATGGCATATGCGGAAGAACCGGAGAAGCCTGTCGTCTATTTTACGGACGACATCTCTCCGGAGGGTCTTGTCGCGGTCTATAAAGCGCTGAACTGGAAGCCCGTCGGTCCCGTGGCGGTAAAGCTTTCCACCGGCGAGCCGTCCTACAGCAACTATCTGCGGCCCGAGCTGATCGCCGACCTGGTACATCTGGTCGACGGAACAATTGTCGAGTGCAACACGGCCTATGCCGGCTCCCGCGCGGCGACCGCCGAGCATTACCAGGTTGCCGAGGATCACGGCTTCACCGACATCGCAGACTTCCAGATTCTGGATGAATACGGCAGCATGGAGATCCCGATTACCGGCGGTAAACGCCTGACCGGCGACCTCGTGGGCGAGCACTTTACCGACTACGGCTCCTACATTGTGCTGTCCCATTTCAAAGGACATGCCATGGCCGGTTACGGCGGCGCCATCAAGAACGCCTCCATCGGTCTGGCTTCCGCCATGGGGAAAGTCCGCATCCATTCCGGCGGAACCAGCGACACCCACTGGCATGACGAGCTGCATCTTGAGTTTCTCGAATCCATGGCCGAGGCCGCCAAGGGTGTCTGCGACTACCTGGGTGATCAGGTGGTCTTCATTAACGTCATGAACCGGATTTCCATTGACTGTGACTGCGACGGCTATCCCGAAGAGCCCGACATCCACGACATCGGCATTCTGGCCTCCACCGATCCGGTCGCGCTGGATCAGGCCTGTCTGGATCTTGTATGGGAGGCGGACGGAAATGAGAAGCTTCTGCACCGCATTGACGAGCTTGATGGTCTCCATACGCTCGATCACGCCGACGAGATCGGTTTCGGCAGCCGCAGCTATACGCTGGTGGACATCACAAAGGCCGCCGACTAACGCAATGTCCTGCCGGTCTGAAGGTCATAGGTCCGGATAAAGCGATCCATCTCGATCCCCTCGTCCAGATACCGGCGCAGAATTTCCCCGCAGGCATGGCTGTCGCTGTCGGCGTGGTGGTGATCCAGCGAAATGCCAAGGCACTCGCACATGGTGTTGAGCCGGTGGTTTTCCGTCTCCGGATGCATCTGACGGCTCATACGCACGGTACAGGCGTACTTCACCCTTGTCTGCCAGGGGATGTCATAGGCGCGAAGGCACTTGGCCAGCACCCCCAGATCGAAGGTGGCGTTGTGTGCCACAAGGACGGCATTCGAGAACAGCGGCTCCAGCTTTGTCCAGATTTCCGGGAAGGTCGGCTCCGTCTCGACGGCCGCCGGCGTGATCCCGGTGAGCTGGATATTAAAAGAGTCGAAATGCGTCTCCGGGTTGACGAGGGTATAAAACTCCTCCGCGATTTCTCCGTTCTCGATCACGGTGACGCCGATGGCGCTCATGCGGTCGTTCCGGCTGTTCGGCGTTTCCACGTCAAAGGCCGCATAGCGTCCGCCGGGGCTGACGCGGGTAAAGCGCCGGAAGACATATCCGTCCCGCTCCACGGTCTCCAGCCACATCTGCGCAGGGCGCACCCATAACCCGTGTGCGCCGTAGAGGGCGCGATACACCACCATCGGCTCCTCGGTCTCGGAGTGCCGTGCAATGTCCAGCACTTCGTATTCATTTCCCTTAAAGTGCCGGTAGCGTCCCGGCGGAATCTGTCTCTTTGCTTCTTCCAGCGTCATATCGTCTTCCTGCCCGGTCTTGTGACCGGGCTTTCCTTTCTCCTTTGTTCAGGCGCTCCTGTCGTCCGTGACCAGATCTGCCGTGGTGAGCTCCGCCGCCCGGATCAGGTCCTGCGGACTCAGCTCCACCTGGGCCCCGACCTTTCCGGCACTGACACAGACCGTGTCGAACAGCTCCGCCGTCTCATCCAGAAAAGACGGAAACGGCTTCTTCATGCCGATCGGGGAACAGCCGCCGTGAATGTAACCGGTCAGAGGAAGCAGCTCCTTCTGCTTGATCATGACGATGGCCTTCTCGCCGGAGACCTTTGCCGCCTTCTTCAGGTCGAGCTCCTCCCGCACCGGGATGACAAACACATAGTGCTGTCCGCTCTTTCCCTCCGTCACCAGCGTCTTGAACACGCGGTCGATCTCCTCCCCCAGGAGCCGGGCGACCTCTACCCCGCTGAGACTTGCGTCCTCTTCATAAAAGTGGCTGACATACGGGATCTTCAGGCTGTCCAGGACCCGCATCACGTTTGTTTTTCCGGTATTCTTCATCGTGCTTCTCTCCGTTCCGTCCTCGCTGTTTCACCGGACGTTGATCGTCTTTCGCCGTATTCTATCATCCGGCCGTCGGTCTGACAAGGGCAAGATTGTTCCCCTCACACCGCCGGCCCGTCCCTATTCCCAAAAGAGCGAAGCCGCCCGGAGGAGCTCCGGTCGCTTCGCTCTTTCGCTGTTCCTGGTTTTTTTGTCTCTGTCAGGCGGGGCCCGGCTCCGGATTATTCACCGGCCAGCCTTCTGTACTTGGCATAGCGGCGGGCGGTGAACTCCTCCGCCTCGGCGAAGAGCTGCTCGGCGCGGTCCGGGAAGGTGCGCGTCAGGGAGGCGAAGCGGTTTT
>CADAPN010000046.1 GCA_902789835.1 Oscillospiraceae bacterium | reverse complement strand
CGAATCTGCTTTTATCCAGTGGTTGCAGTCAGGTGATTTGGAAATTCCCGGAGGAATCAGGATTCTATCAACCGATTGTAATTGCCAGGAAGTAAAATTTCAGTTTAGCAAATTGAATACAACCTAAGGTTTATATTGAAAATGGCAGGCAGGAAAACGATGAACGATCAGCTGTCATCGGCAACACCTCTCTGGAGGTCCGTCTCCCCATAGCAGACTGATTACGGCCTTCAAAAGCGGCAGACCGGGAAGCTCAGCTTCCTGATCCGCCGCTTTGTTTATCATGCGTTTTTCTTGTTTGTCAGTACGGTTTTTCTGCGGTGGGGTTATTTACGGTGAAAGATGTGCCGCTTTCCGCAGGTTTGCACAGGCCGTCCACACCGGACGTAATCGCATAGTAGGAGTTACCCTCGGAACCAAACTGGTAACTGCCGACATAGTTGAAATCGTCCATTCCGTTGTTTGTCGTAAACTTGACGGAATCTGCGGCAACCCACTCTCCGGTGTCCGAGTCAAGACCGCGAATGTTCGAGAAATTGGCGCTTCGTACGCTGCCGCAGTACTGTGTATCGTAGTTTTCAAGGAACCCGGCCAGATTCTCCGTCTTGATATATTCACACGGGAATCCAAGGTCCCAGGTGACCAGCTTCTTCCATTCCTGCGTCGTCAGGTCGCATACCTGCATCGTCGCTGTGGCGTTGCCGTTCGCTTCGTTTTTCCCCATCTGAACCAGCATGCGGTAAGGATGCTGCGCCTGCCAGGGATATTCCATCTTGAACTGTTGGAAGTCGCCTTCTCCCTCTGAACCTTCCTCTCTGTCAAGAACCTTGCCTTCTTCATCCATATACAGGGGCTTTGCTTTGATGACCTGTTTGTTGCCCTGCTTGTCGGTGCCGATAACGTTCCATACTGTCATAATGACGCCTGTCTTGCCGTTATCCAAGCACTGGAAACCACCGTAAAGGCCGCCGGTACTGCCGTAGTTTGATGTCAGATTCATTCCTCTCAGATAGAGTTCCGACACGTCCAGGCCGGCACTGATGGTGCTGAAATATGTTCCTTTGTCCATCTTGTCAATGGAAAAATCCAGTGAATACTCTTTGAGCCCGATTGTTTCCTCAAACTCCGGATAATAGACCACATAAGTGGAGCGTCCGGTCTTCGAGACGGCATTGATCTGCTCCTCGGTGGGCTCGTTCATGATCTCATCCCAGTCCCGTGGAACATAAAAACGATCCGTGCGGACCCATTCATTATTCGCGAAAACCTCAATCTCGTGAAGCCCGGGGTCCAGCTCGGCCATATCCTGCAGATCGACATGGTACTGGGTCTCGCCGCCCTCGGTCTGCGTGACATCACTGAACGGTTTTTCGATCCCGCCGTCGATCCGGTAGGAGGCCGGCTGCTCACGATGATCATTGGGATCCGTGTTTTTGATGTTCACGTAGTAGGAAAGATACTCGTCGTCTTCATACTCCGGGTCTTCGTCATCGTTTTCCCGTACGTAGCTGCCGTCCCCGGCCCTGAAGACGCCCATTCCGCCTTCCGCCGTCACAAAGTAAGGTTCGTAGTCGCTGGACGCAGTCTCTGCTTCGGGATCATCCGCAGCGTCATAACCCACGGCATAGCCGTCGTCATTGCCGTCGTCGTCCCAGATGCCGCCGTCGTCCCACGAGCCGCCGTCGTCCCACGAACCGCCGTCGTCCCAGGAACCGCCGTCGTCCCAGGAACCGCCGTCATCCCACGAGCCGCCGTCATCCCACGAGCCGCCGTCGTCCCACGAGCCGCCGTCGTCCCACGAGCCGCCGTCGTCCCACGAGCCGCCGTCGTCCCACGAGCCGCCGTCGTCCCAGTCGTCTGCTGCATATGCGATATTGATTCCCACTGTACCGGCGATCAGGATCAGAAGCGCAAGGATGAGGCCCACTGCTTTCAGACCGAATTGTTGTATCGTACTCTCCTTTTGCATGGTATTCCTCCTGAAACAAGAATAAAAAACGATATTTTTGCCACAAATCCACAAATCCGGCTCTTTTTTCAAGAGCCGGATTTGTGCAGATCAGATGATTCGGTTGATTGTCTTTTATTGCGGGCCGAGGTACTCCGCATCGCCGAAGCCGAGAATCGGAAATGCAATGAAGCTGAAGAAAAACAGCAGGATGCCGAATCCGGTGCCTTTTCCAAAGGACTTTGCGAGCTTGATGCACGGATAGATGAAAACCGGGAAAATAAGGATGCTGAGTACGGTGAACAGTCCCACGCTGTCTCTCAGGGCGATCTTGCACAGATCATAGGTGTTGAGAATGGGGATCAGGCTGTGCCATCCGGGGATCCCGGCTTTTACAAAGACCTTCCATGCGCCGGCAATGGCGATGATGCAGAGAATCAGGCTGATGATATTGGCAACCGGGCTGCTGTTCTGAACGGTGTAGCTGTAGCTTTCCATAACGAACCTCCTGTTTTCAATGATAGAATTATTATAGTCTGTCAACTGATGTTTCGCAAGGATAAAATGAGTTCCGAGGATCTGAGGGGATCTGAAGCCCGGGCTGTCAGACGCCTCAGTAGTCGCGTCCGATGAAGCGCTCGTCCAGCGTCCAGTCCTTCATCGTCTTGCCGTCCGTTGTGGAACCGACGACCTGCGAGTAGTAGTTGTCGCCGCGGGTGTCGCTGATCACCGCGGTCGAGAGGTAGTACCCGCTCGGCAGCTGCTCCCGGGTGATCGTGGTTCCAGCGGTGAAGGTGACTTTCTTTCCGTTGATGTTCTTGCTCTCACCGGTTGCGAAGTTCGTCTGCTCATAAATCGGGACGATGGTCTTGCCGGCCTCCGGCTCGATGATGGAACGGGTACCGGCGAGGAACGTGGCTTCGCTCGTATCTTCCGTCTCACGGATTCCGTTGAGCGAGAAGGCGCCGGTATCGCGGTCGCAGGCGATCATGAGATAGGCTTCCTTGCCGTCGTAATAGACATGCGACATATACTCGATGGACGAAGGCGTCGTGGACACGACATCCACGTACAGAGGCGCTCCGTTCAGGCAGATCCAGCTTCCGTCAAAGTCGCTGCACAGGCTTCCTTCCCCGTCGAGAGACAGGACCCTGTCTCTGCCGTAGTAGGTGATGGTCTGCTGATCTTCGTCGAACTGACCGACTTCCAGCTCATACTCCGTGATCAGGTTCTGGAGCTTGTCCTCCACCGGAATGGAGAAGCCCGCGTCGTCAAACGCCGGTTCGGTCTTGCTGAACTGGGTGAAGGGCGTGGTGTCGAGCACTTTGGGCTCCGTGTCGGTCAGCGTCGCGACGTATTCCTTGAGCTCTTCGTTGAGGCAGCCGGCCTGCTTGTAGTAGTACAGGGCGCGGACGCTGTCGTTGTCGCTGATGTCATAGATATACTCGAGGTAGTACAGCAGACCGCCCAGGTCGTTCACCGCCGTGGGAATATAGACCGAGATGCCGGTCGCGTCGCAGAGTGCGCCGTTCTGGCGGTGGTAGAGCACCGCTTCGCCCAGCAGGTCCTTGATCCGGCTGCACTCCTCCGGATAGCTGTCGATCATGTAGTCGACATAGTTTCCGAGGTCAACGGTGTTGAAGACGTTGTAGCTGTCCGCTCCGAAGCGTGTCGAATGGCTGCCGCAGCGGCCGATTTCCGCAAGCACGCCCATGTCGGTCACCGCGTCCTTGAGCTGGGCCGTCGCCAGGTCGCAGTAGGCGTCGTAGAGATCGTTCGCCTTTTGGGCGTCGATCACGGAGAAGGTCGTGTTCTGGGCAAAGAGCGGCACGTTGATGTTCTGGATCATGTAATAGTCGGTGTACGAATCCGCAATTTCGCGCGCGACCTTGGCCGGGCTCATGGTCGGGTCGTCCGTCAGAGCTTGCAGCCACGGGCCGTAATCCCAGCCGTCGCCCGGCTCGGACTCTTCGCTCAGGCAGTAGTAATCGGCAAAGCCGTTCAGGGTGTTGGTCACCTCAAGGCAGCTCATCAGGCAGGCGTCAAAGCCGATGATGTCAAAGGCGGGCTTTGTGCTGCTGGGGCGATAGACGCTCTCCAGCGCGCTGCGGATGTCCTTCAGAGAGAGCATATTGCCGAAAATCGAATCCATGCCGTAGCCGAAGGGGCCGCCGCCGTGGTCCCAGAGGACCAGCATGTTGTGGTCGGCGTGGTACTCGTCCTTGCAGAAGCGGAGGAAGTCCGCCAGAGTCTCCGGATCGGAAGCCGGCTGCAGCGCGAGGTTCGCGACTTCGGTCAGCTTGCCGTCCTTATAAAGGAAGCGCTGGGTGCGGTTGGGGTTCACAAGCTGGTTGCTCCAGTGGGTCGCGCCGCCGGTCTGGATGACGATCTGGACGTTGTCGCCCCAGACGCCGGAGGTCAGCTCGTTGATGTCCGCCGAGGCGCAGCCCAGGCGGTCCGAGACAATCACGTCCTGCGTCACCGGAATGGAAGCGGCCACCGGGACATCCGGATAGTAGAAGAAGGCCGGCAGCTCCAGGTCGTTTTCCGCAAGCTCGCTGTTGAAGCGGTTCAGCTGGTCCAGTCTTTTGTTCGTGCTGTTTGTCGCGTTCTCCGTCCTGGCTTCACGGGTCATATACGACGTCACATAGGACAGGTCGTTCTCCCCGCTGTCCTCCAGATCCGCCGCAACAAAGTAGACGCACACGGTCCAGGTCTCATCCTCGCCGACAGGAGGCAGCGCTTCGATCTTCTCATACCCTTCGTCGTCAATGGGCGACATCTCATAGATCTGTGAGATCTGATCCTCGCTCAGGGGCTGGTTCTTCATCCGGTCATAGTACTCCCGGATGAGCGGTCCCCCAACCGTAGCGAGAATCATCGGAAAGCTCACAACCAGCGTTCCGACAACGGCCAGCAGAACCGCCACGCCCAGCAGCCTCTTGCAGAATCCCTTCAGATAGAGGTTCCACACCCGCTTCAGCCACGGCGCATACCGGTAGTAATCCTTGAGTTCCTGCCGTTTGGCTTTTTTGGCCGCTTTCCAGCGTCTCCGCTTCTCTTTGTGGGTCAGCTTCTCTTTTTTGGGAGCCGCAGGGGTGCTCACCGACGGAGTTTCAGCGGAAGCCGAGCCCGTGTTCAGGTTGTTTTCATCCATAACAGTGCATGCACTTCCTTTCGTATCACAATTCATTTTATTATATCACTCCATATCCAACCAACTTCCAACCAGAGGGTCCGGACGGTTCCGTGGAGCGGGATGAAATCCATTGCCCCCTGTCCGTCCTTTCTCTGAAGATTTTCTGAAGAACCGGGTCCTGGCTGGATCTTGGTTGGATTGGCTGTGATAAGATATAATTGTGAACATATGGGAGCATGCGGGTTTCACCTGCTGTATTCAGCCGAAGGCATGCCCCTTGATCAGAAAGGAGAAAGAAGAATGAAAAAGATGCTCGCAATGATGATGGTGCTCTGCATGATGCTCTCCGCGTTGTGCTGCACCGCTTTTGCCGACGACGGCTATCAGATCCAGGTCCTTGACCAGGACGGTTATCCGGTTCAGGGTGTCGCCGTGCAGTTCTGCTCCGATGAGCAGTGCATGCTGGGCAAGACCGATGAAGAGGGCATCGCCGTATTCGATATGCCGGCCGGCAGCTATACGATCCACCTGCTGAAGGTTCCCGCCGGCTACGAGAAGGATACCAAAGAGTATGCCGCTCCCGAGACGCCTGAGCTCGTGACCCTCACGGTCAATCAGGAAGTCAAGCCCTCCCAGACGGTCGCCGCGGCCGGCGATCAGGCCAAGGAAGCCCCCGATGAGAGCGAGTTTGTGCTCGACGCCCCGGTCGTCGGCCTGCACTTCGTCACGCCGGAGAGTCTTCGCAGCCTGAAGGGCAATCTTGTCTGGAACGCCGACTTTATCGACACCGGCGTACTGAACATTCCGGTGGAGTACTACGCCGTCCCGAAGGCCGACATGGATGCGTATTATGATTTTGCCGAAGAATACATCACCGCCTTCTTTGCTGAGCAGGAGCTCCCCGAGGCTCCCGACCCCTCCTGGATGAGCGGTTTTGAGGACGCTATTGTCTATGACCTCTACGCCATCAACGAAGGCCGCGGCGAGGCCGAACTTCGCGAAGTTCTGGCCGACACCTATATGATGGGCGATGAGGATCTGGCCTCCGTGACCGAAATCGGCAAGGACGGCGACACGACCTTCTTCCTGGTCCAGTACGCCTCGGTCCTGTCCCAGCTGGACGACTATCGCTCTGCCATGGGCGACTATTATGCTGAGTTTGAGTCCCTTATGAACGATTCGAGCGTCTTCCTCTCCGGTCTGACCCTCAGCGCGCCGCAGTGGCCCACCGAGCTCGCCATCGGCGACCAGATCAGCTTTGAGACTTCCGACCTCGCCGGCAATCCGGTGAACAGCGCGGATCTCTTTGCCCAGGCCAAGGTCACCATGATCAACCTCTGGGCGACCTGGTGCGGTCCCTGCAAGGGCGAGCTTCCTGAGCTCGGCGAGATGGCAAAGGAATTCGAGGCCCAGGGCGGCCAGCTTGTCGGTCTTTGCCTCGACGCGGAGGATGACGAAACCATCGCCACCGCCGAAGCGCTCCTCAGCGATGCCGGCGCGGCGTATCTGAACCTGCGTCCCATGGAAGGCCTGAATGAGAAGTTCCCGACCGAGGGATATCCCACTTCCTTCTTCGTGGACAGCGAAGGCAAGCTCCTGGTCGCCCCGATCGTGGGCGCGGCGGTGGATGATTATCCCGTGGCGATGGCCGAAGCCCTCGCCCAGGTCGGCTGATTTCCGCAGCAGCTCCCCTCCGGTCTGTGACAGTCCTGTGACGCGGGAAGTGCTATGCTGTCCCTGAAACCAGGAGAGATCCGGAGGGAGGATAGAACATGATGAACGAAAAGAAAGATTTTACCGCGCTGACGGATGATGAACTTGCCGGGCTCTCCGGCGGATTTGTCCGGATCAACGCTGCCGGATGCTATGACCTGTATGACGACGAAGGCAATTATCAGTGGACCTTCCGCGGGGATCAGCTTCAGGAGCTCCGCAGCTATGCCAAGAAGCTCGGCATCAGCGACGACTTCATCTCGGACGAAGAGTTTGCGAAGCTGACATCCGGCGCCAAACACAAAAAGTAAGCGCACCGCTCGTCCATCGGATCACGTGCAAAGGGCAGCAGCCGCTTCCGTTTCGGAAGCGAACTGCTGCCCTTTTTGTCGGTCTCTGCTTTGGATGAAGACCCGCTCAGAAGAGTCCGTTGATGAACTCGGTCATCGCCGTGCGGTTATAGAGGTTTTCGATGTGGTCGACATAGATATCCGGATCGACGCCCTGGTCGATGTCATAGAAGGAACCGTTCTTCAGGAAGGACATGCGATGGGCGGCCGAGATCTGGAAGACCGTGCCGTAAGCGGTGGTCATCGGCTGCACCACGCAGCTGCCGCCGCCGGTGGTCCGGCCGATCAGCGTCACCTTCTGGGACTCCTTCAGCGCCGCGGGCACCATGTTTCCGCAGGAGAAGCACACCGGAGACACCAGGCAGTAGAGGTTCTTGTCTGCCACGGTGTCCTTGGCGTCAAACTCATGGTCCAGGTTGAAGTCGGCACGATACACCGCCGTGGACATGGCGCCGGTCGCCATGTTCTTGACGCTGAAGGGCGCGTCGCCCAGGAACCACGCCAGCACCAGAACCGCCGCGTCCACATCGCCGCCGGTGTTGTTCGACAGATCCAGCACCACGTTTTCGATGGGGCTGTCCGGTCTCGTGATCTGCTCATGGGCATGGAGGATCAGCGCCACGGTGTCGTCCAGTTCCTTGCCCTGCTCCTTTGCCTGATAGTAGGTCGCGCCGTAGTAGGACGATTTGAATTCGTCGAAGGTGATGTATGCCGTGTTTCCGACCTCTTCATACTGCAGCCATCCGTCCGGGTTCTCCTTGTCCCGGGCTTTGTTGTATTCGTCCCGATGCTCCGACAGCTTGCGGTTGGCCATTCCCGTGCTGTCGGCGATCGGATTCAAGCCGGCGAGGTAGGAGTATTCGTTGAAGACCGAATGGAGATCGTCGAGATAAAAGTCGATGATCGACTTCAGCGCGTTGTCCGCGTCCATCGCGTCGTTTCCGCTGAGGACCTCGTCATAGCCGATCTGCCAGAAGAGGTCCCGGAAACTCGTGATGTCATGGGTTTCCTTCAGGCCGTAGAAGGTGTCGAGCGCCAGGCAGAGCTCGTTGTAGCTGTACTCCGCCAGGGCGTCGCTGCGCTCTGCGGCGGGCGCGTCGTAATAGATCTTCGCAACCTCGGTGTAGCCCCCTTCGCCATAATCAAAGAAGAGGTTGTCATTGGCCAGGAAAAGCGCCTTGCCGTTGAAGACGACGCCAACCAGGGTGGGCAGCAGCGTGAAGTCGTTCAGCGTCTGCATCGGAACGTAGCAGTCTCCGTCCTGCTCGATCATTTTGATCCCGTTGCTTCCCAGATCCACGATCATCTGATCGCCGTAACGGTCGAAGGATGCCTGCTTGTCCCGCTGGATGAGTACGGGATCGCCGTTTTCATCCGCCCCGGGTTCCGAAACCAGATCGATCAGCGCCGTGTCGTTGGAGTTGTGCATGAACGCGTCATAGTCGACAAACTTCAGGAAGTTGTCTACAAAGTCGAAAACCAGGGTGTAGCCGTTTTCCCGTTCATAAACGACTTCCTCATCCCTGTAATCGACGTGCAGGCCGTAACCCGTATCGCCGTTGATGTCGGTGTTGAGGAAATACATCAGCTTTGCCCAGTCTGCGAGTTCCACATAGGGCAGGTCGTCCACGCCGTCGATGAAGTAAAGGGGGAATTCCTGATCCAGCGTGTCGTCCGCTGTTTTGCCGATGTAGAAGGGAAAGGTCCTCTCGACGATGCTGTGCGCGCCGGTGCTCTCCGCCTGTTCGGCCTGTTCGGCCTGTACCGGCGCCGTGCAAGACAGGACCAGCAGGAATGCCAGCAGCATGGAAAGCCAGCGGGTTTTGGGGTGGTTTTTCATGTTCTCGGTGATCCTCCTTTTTTGAAAAATGGCAGTCCAGCGGCTGCCATAATGGAAATGCTTTGACCAGTGAATCGCTTAGTTGGCGGGGGTGGTTGTGGTCTCGGTGGTGGTCTCGGTGGTGGACACGCCGTCGGTGCCGACTTCGGTGGTCGTGGTGGTCGTGGTGGTGACGCCGTTCTCGTCGGTCGTGCTCACGCTGGTGGTGCTGGAGCTGGAACTGGAAACCTCACAGCCGACCAGCATAAAGACCATGATCAGGGTCAGGAGCAGGGCAATCAGTTTTGTGGTTTTTTTCATCTTTTTTTCCTCCGTTTTTTTGCTTTGAGTCCATGCTGGTTTTTTTACTCAGAAAACAGCTGCCCGCTCTCTCCCCGCGGGCGCGGGGAGAGAGCAGCTGTATTCTTCCTTATGGAATTCCGGAATTCCTGTTTTTCAGGTCAGGTGATTAGTCCCACCAGTATTCCGTATCCGCATCGGCCCAGGCCGTCGGATCGAGGCCGTCCAGGTCATAGTCGTCCTCGTCCACCATGCCGTAGCCGGGGGCGCTCGGGTCGAAGCCGTCCAGAGCGTATTCGTCCTCGTCTACCATGCCGTAGCCGGGAGCGCTCGGATCGAAGCCGTCCAGGGCGTAGTTGTCCTCGTCCACCATGCCGTAGCCGGGGGCGCTCGGATCAAAGCCGTCCAGGGCGTAGTTGTCCTCGTCCACCATGCCGTAGCCGGGGGCGCTCGGATCAAAGCCGTCCAGGGCGTAATTGTCCGGGTCTACCCAGCCCCAGCCGCTGTCGTTATAGACCTCGGGGATGTAGCTGTTCTCGTTCCAGCTCTCTTCGAGGTTGCCGTAACGGTCGTAGTTTTCCGTCGTGCCGTCGGTCTTCTGAATGCTGAAGGAGCCGTCCGTATACCGGACAAACATGTTCCCCTTCTCATCGGTATAGGTGTAGGTGTTGGACTCGGGGTCGTAGGTTTCCTCGGAGCCGTCGTTGTTCATCGTGCGGCGGAAGACTTCCTTGCCGTTCTGGTCATAGGAGCGGGTGTCCTGACCGTTGAAGATCTCGTAGGATCCGTCTTTGTAGAACGTAGTCACATTGCCGTTGCGGGAGATGTAAGACCAGGTCCCGTTGTCGTTCTCGATCCAGCGGTCGTCGTCCGTGCCGGTGCCGGGAACAACCCAGGCGCCGGGCGTGGTGTAGCGGGTGACGGTGCCGTTCTTCTCGGTGTAGACGTAGGTGTTGTCTCTGAAGACGGTCAGGCTGCTGCCGTCGCTGAAGTACATCGTGTAGGAGCCGTCGCTGTTATAGACGATGTAATAGTCCAGGCCGTAGTAGTAGCTGTAGTTGGTGGAAGTCGTGGTGCTTCCGCTGACATAGAGGTAAGCGGTGCCGGTCCGGGCCGTCTGGCTGCCGGAATAGAAGGTGCAGTACGCGCCCCAGCCGTTCATGTCCGTGGAGACATTCGCGATGGTCAGGGTGGTGCTGTCGGCGCCGGAGACCTTTGCGTAAGGGTACAGCTTGACAAAGCCGTCGGCGTTGTACTCGCCGCCCTGCGGGGAGACCAAGGTCCAGCTCAGGGAGGTCCAGGTGGATGCGTTTGCGACAAAGTAAGCCGTTCCGCCGACCGTGCGGCTCTCATTGGTCGGGTTCTTCGTGATGGTCAGGAAGCCGCCGCTCTGGGCGGGAGCCTGTGCGGGCTGCGCCGTCTTCGAAGTCGGCTGCATCATGCCTTTAAAGACCGCGTAGCTGTTGAACAGCATGTTCTGGGACGTGACGTTCGCCGCATCGACCCACTCGAAGTTGGTGCTGCTCTTGATCAGCTGGGCCGGGCCTTCCGTGCCGGCGGCGTTATACTGCTCCCCGGTGATGGGGTTGCCGCTGTTGTCCATATAGGCGGTGTTCACGACGCCGCCGGCCGCCTGGTTGTGCTGGATGGCGAGCTGCTGGAAGCTCAGGCCGTCGTCGGCGAGCTTCACCGCGCACTTGGCGTAGTAGGCTTCATCGGCGGAGAACACGATGTTGTCATAGAACATGTAGATCCAGGTGTTGCTGACCTGGTTGTAGAAGGTATCCGCGCTGTCCGTCAGGATGTCCGGGAAGGACTCGTCCTCGGGGACGTTCACCTGGATCGGTGCGGCAGACGCCAGATCCGCCCCCACTTCCCACGCCATGACATGGGTGTACCGGCCGTCGCCCTGTACGGATGCGGCAAGCAGCTCCAGGCGGCCGTTGTGGTCGAGATCCGTCACGGCATAGGACCACTTGGCGTCGGCGCTTTCCGCCTGCTTGAAGGTGTTGAAGTTGTTAAAGAGATACTCGATCTGGGCATTCGCGGTCTCATCGGTGGCTCTCACCGGTGTGGCAGCAGCCGTCTGTGCCTTCGGCGCCGGGGCGGTCTGCTCTTTGCTTTCCTCGGCAAACGAGGCCACGCTCAGGGAGAGAACCATCACCAGCATCAGAACAATCGAAATGGCTTTCTTCATTGCTTGTTTCTTTCTTCCTTTCATGTAATCCGATATCACAATTGCAACAATTGCGATATCGCGCGGGTATGCGGGTTCGCTTATGTCCGCGGATCTGCTCAGAACTTGATCGTCAGCTTGGAACCGACCTGAAGCATATTCGGATCCTGGATGTTGTTCCAACGGCTGAGCTGTTCCACCGAGACACCGCTCTTCTTTGCAATGGATTCCAGCGTGTCACCCGGCTGTACCTGATAGATGATCCGGGATCCTCCGTCGACCTGCTCAAGAACGCTGTCATTCAAGACTGCTTTTTCCATTTCATTTTCCTCCTGTATTTCTTTCACATGGAAATCCATGTGATGGTTTACCTTTGGTCATATCACATCCGCGCATAAGGTAATATAACACACCTTATCCAACCATGATCCAGCCAAAGGGGCCTTCGTCTGTGTCTTTTTTGTGAATTCGTCAGGATGCCTCAGCCGCCGATTGAGAACTCAAAACTGCCTGAGATGCCCCCCGTCGGGGCCGGGCTCTCTTCCACGGTCTCCTCGACGTAGGTCTCCGGTGTGTCCGGCACATCCTCTCCGGTGTCGCCGCGGATGGTCTGTACGATGAACATGATGGCACCGAGAACGAACATGCCGATCGCCATGTAACCGAAGATCTTGAAGAACATCTTCTGTGACTCGCGGTCCGCGGCTCGCTGCTCACGCCGCTCTTCCCTGCGCACCTCTCTGCTCTCGCTCATCTGTTTTCCGAGGAAGCTGAAGAAGGACTCCGCGGTGCTCTTGGTATTGATGTTGACCGTGTCCACATGTTCGATCTTCGCGTTCTGAATCGAATAATTCTGAATGGCCTTCTCCACGATAAACGGCGTGCCGCAATACTGGCATACCGCAGCCTCCTGGGACGGGTCAACCTGCACCTGGCCGCCGCACTGGGTGCAGATAGCCGGTACCAGCCTGCTTCTCAGATCGTTTTCATTGCTCATTTTTTCTCTCTCCCTTTCGAAATGCCGCCCATCGCGAGGCGCTCTCCTTTTCTTTTTCCGGCTGTATTATAATCATCCTTTATCATACTACTGTCACACACGGAATTATTATACCACCGCCAAGCCGGGCATGCAAAAGTTTTTCCGTTTCTGTTTCCCGGCATATTTTGTCCGATGATCGCGCACCGCGCTGTGTGTCAGATTGTCACCGTCAGGACATTGCATCCAAGAAGATTCTGGTATGTCACCTTCTTGGCGATGCGATAGACCAGCTGGATACCGATATTGTGTTCCCGGTTTTCCGGCATCAGCAGCTGCTCACGCTTGCCCGGATCAAAGGGCACGCAGTCGTCTCTCAGCCGCAGGATGACATCGTCGCCTCTGTGTATGACGCGGATATCGATGGAATGCGGTCTTTTCCGCCCCTTGGTGAATCCATGCTCGACCACATTGCCCGCCATCTCCTCCATCGCCAGGCCCGCAAAGAAGGCTCTTCTGGCATCAATCTCTCTTATGCGGCAAAAATCGATGACCCGGACGGATACCCGCTCCACATCTTCCATCTCCCTGACCGTAATATCGATCCGATCCCATTCCGTCGGGCCAAAATCCTCCGGAATCGTCATCAGGTCGTCAAGGTTTCTCGGAAACCGCCTGTTCTCCGCGATCGAGAAGATCAGGATCACCACTAGGCAGATCACGCCGTTGAGGATATTCGCGAGATACAGTCCGTTCATTTTCATCATCGGAATCAGAAACAGACTGGTCAGGGATACGCCCGCAAAGCCATCCACGACCGGAAGCACCACCGACATGAGCTTTTTCCGGGCCGCCTGGGCATAGCAGGCGAATGCAAGACTGATCACCGCCAGCGGCATGCACAGCGGAAGCATTCTGAATCCCATTACCGTCATCCGGTAAACCGGCTCCGCCGTATCCCGGTAAAACATTCTTGTCAGGGGATCCGCGGCGAGGATAATCATCAGCGCGATGACCGCCATCAGCGGCGTGCAGCGGCGGAACATCACGCGCATCGTATCCACCAGGGATTCCCGGTCCTCTTCCCCAAGGGCAATGCTCATGAGCATCCGTTCGACGGCGATCATGCCGAAGGGAACCGCCCAGATCACGCCGAGAAATGAATTGGAAGCCGAAAATGAGGAAAGGCCTTCGCTTCCGACATATTTCAGGATCAGCCAGTTTACCAGCAGGCAGCGGAACATCTCCACGAAACGGGACAGCGACCCGGAGTAGCCGCGCCGCATGATTTCCGGCACATCCTTTCGGTTGCAGGCGCCGAGCGAGAACTTCAGATACGATTTCCCCGAGACATAATAAACAAGCTGCGCCGCGAAGAAGACCCAGACGCTGATGGAAGAGGCAAGGCCCAGGCCAAAGGTTCCAAGCGGGATCGCCACCGTGAAGAGATAATCCCCCAGCGCGTTTGACGCAAGGCAGGCGAGCCCTGCCGCCGTGGTCCATTTTGTCTGGTTCTCCAGGGAGAGGAAAGCAAAAAGCTGCTGTCCCAGGACCAGGGCCGGAACACCGATGGCCTGGGTCAGAAGATAGCGGTTGAACATGGTGCACTGTACGGCATCCTCCACCTCCAAGGCGATCACGTTGGTCGCCGCCGCCAGAACCATCACGAGAGAGACCACGCCCGAGATGATGAAGGAAACCACCAGATCAACCGAGAAAACACTGTGTACCGATTCCGGCTCTTTTCCCAGGTAGATCCCGTAAAGCAGTTGTGACCCGCTTACCATCATGATGCTGATGGCGTACAGGAAATGGTTCATGGGGGCATAGAGCCCAATGGCGCTCATGGCGTCCGTGCCGATGGCATTGCTGGCAAACAGGCCGTCGACGATGCCGTTCACGGCGTTAATCACAATCAGCAGAATCTGATACGGCAGCAGCCGGAAAAACAGCCGGGAAAGCAGCCGATAGTCTGAAGTAAGCTGGTCTGGACGCATGGCAGTCTGCATG
>CADAPN010000045.1 GCA_902789835.1 Oscillospiraceae bacterium | reverse complement strand
ATAGGTAAAAGCAGGGAGAAGTCTCGGATGAATACTGGTCTTGTTTTAATGAGTAAGCTGCTGGCCATGATGCTCATGGTCATTGTCGGATATGGGGCTGTCAAATTCCATGTTGTTGTAAATGAAGATAGCAAAACCTTGTCCAGACTGATCGTGTATATCTTGCAGCCCTGCCTGATCTGCCGGGCGTTCCAAATCGACCTCACGCCGGAGCGGATGAGCGGATTTCTGTGCGCGCTTGGACTGGGGTTCAGTACTTACCTCATTTGGATCACGGCGCTGAGTGTTCTGAAGAAGCCGCTGATGCTGGACGCGGTTGATCGCAGCAGTCTGATTTACAGCAATGTGGGCAACCTTGCGCTGCCTCTCATCAACATGATCCTCGGCAGCGAATATGTCTTCTATGCAAGCGCGCTGCAGGTCCCCTTCAACCTTCTGGTCTGGACGCATGGGAACAGCATTATCAGCGGGGAGAAGCGTCTGAACTTCCGAAAGATCCTTCTCAACCCCAACATGATCGCGCTGGCAGCCGGTCTCGTGCTGATGCTTCTCCGAGTACGGCTCCCGGATGTCCTGGACACGGCGATGGAAGGTCTGGGCAGCATGGTCGGCCCCTGCTCCATGCTGGTGATTGGCATGGTGATCACCAAACACGATCTGCGGGAGGTCTTCACAAACCGAAGGGCCTACGCCATCTGTCTGGGCAGGCTGCTTGTCATGCCGGCAAGTCTGCTGCTCCTGTTTCTGGCGACCGGCATCTTCGGCAGGTATCCTGCCCTGGTGCCCATCTTCCAGGTCTGTTTTATTGCCCTGTCTACGCCGACGGCCTCGACCGTCTCGCAGCTCGCGGTGCTGTACAACAGGAAAGCCTATGAGTCAGGGGTGTACAGCGTGATCAGCATGGCGCTGTGCGTCGTGACCATGCCGCTGATGCTGGCCGTTTTCCAAATGCTGTTTGTCAGCTGATCTTGCATATTTTACGGATCGGAGTATAATACACAGCAGGACATAGCATGTCGGACATCTGAAAACAGGTATGGAAGCGGAGGAGCTATGAATTCTAAGTTTCTGGACGATGTTACCCATGTAAAATCGAGCAGCAAAACCTTGCCAGAGCGTGTGGCTGACCAGATCAGGCAGCTCATCATTGACCGCCACATGGAAAACGGAGATCAGCTCCCGAACGAGTTTGAGCTGGCGCAGCAGCTCAATGTCAGCCGCGGCAGCGTCAGGGAGGCGGTCAAGCTGCTGGTCGCGCGCAATGTGTTGGAGCTGCGCCGCGGCAAGGGCACCTTTATCGCCGACAACACCGGTGTGGTGGACGACCCCTTTGGCTTTGCCTATCTGGAGGATGAGCCCCGGCTGGCCAATGAGCTGATGGATATCCGTCGGCAGCTTGAGCCCTGGATCGCCGCGAAGGCGGCCGAGCAGGCGAACGATCAGGATATTGCGGAGCTCCGTGTGCTACAGTATAAGGTGGAAGAGCTGATCCAGTCCGGCCAGGATCATCTTGCAGCGGATCAGCAGCTTCATATCCGGATCGCGGACTGCACGGATAACAGGGTGCTGCGTGAGCTGGTTCCGGTCATCACCTACAGCGTTCACCTTTTCGGCAATCTGACCCAACGCAGACTGCGTCAGGAAACCATCGACACTCACGCCGCTGTGGTGGACGCCATCGCCGCCCACGATCCCGAAGCGGCCCGCGAGGCGATGCAGGAGCATTTGAAGCACAACCGCCTGTCCCTGACCGGCGCGTCCGAGTAAGTAAAGAGAACTTTGGAAAGACCTGTTTGCGAGAGATCGCAGACGGGTCTTTCGCTTTTTTAAACAAAAACCGGTTTGCGTGCCTATGCAAAACGCTAAAGATGTAAAACATGCAGGAAAAGCATTGACAGCATGAAAAGGCTGTGCTATTTTATACTCACATGAGACGTCAGACGTCCATCATCTAATGTGTAGCCCGCCAAGCCAAATATGAGAGAAAGGAGAAATGGAGAAAGCGGAAACCGGCGACAGTGTGCTATAATGAAATGAGAAAATGAAACGGAGGATTTAAAAATGGCAGCAGAAGTAATGCTCGACCCCACTCGACTTGTCATCGCGGCTATTATCGGTCTGGTTATCCTGTTGGTTCTGATCATCAAGTTCAAGGTTCAGGCAATGGTCTCCATTCTGGTTGGCGCAATCTGCATCGGCCTGATCGCCGGTATGCCCGCCACCACGATCATCACCGCCGTCAATGACGGTATCGGTAACACCCTCAAGGGCATCGCGCTATTGGTCGGTCTCGGCTCCATGTTCGGCGCTATCCTCGAAATATCAGGCGGCGCACAAACCCTCGCCGTGACCATGGTCAAAAAGTTCGGCGATGAAAAAGCGGCCTGGGCCCTCGGCATCACCGGCATGGTCATCGCAATGCCCGTGTTCTTCGACGCCGGCCTCATCATCCTGATTCCCCTGGCCTTCTCTCTCGCCAAGCGCACGAAGCGTTCCACCCTGTTCTATGCCATTCCTCTTCTCGCCGGTCTCGCTGTCGGCCACGCCTTCATCCCGCCCACGCCGGGTCCCGTCCTCGTCGCCACCATGCTGGGCGTTGACCTCGGCTGGGTCATCCTTCTCGGCATCTTCTGCGGCGCCGCCGCTATGATCGTGGCCGGCCCCATCTTCGGCAAGTACTGCGGCAACAAGTACATGGTCCCCGTGCCCGACCGTATCGGCGCCCAAGAGGACATCGACGAGTCCAAGCTCCCCAAGTTCGGCACCATCGTCGCCATCATCTTCATCCCCCTGATCCTCATCATTATCAAGTCCATCGCCGGCGTTGTCCCCGCACTCTCCGGTATCCAGCCTGTCTTCAACTTCCTGGGCGAGCCCTTCGTGGCCCTGCTGATCGCCACCATCGTCGCCATGTTCCTCCTCGGCGTCAAGCACGGCTACAGCATGGAAGAGCTTGAAAAGATCATGACCAAGTCCCTCGAGCCCACCGGCCTGATCCTGCTGGTGACCGCCTGCGGCGGCGTCCTGCGCTACATGCTCCAGTACTCCGGTCTCGGCGATGTGATCGGCAATGCTGTCGCCTCCATGAATATGCCCATCGTGCTCCTCGCGTTCATCGTCGCGGTCCTTGTCCGCATCAGCGTCGGTTCCGCTACCGTCGCCATGACCATGGCTGCCGGTATTGTGGCCGCTCTCCCCGGCATCAGCGAGCTGAGCCCGATGTACCTCGCCTGCACGGTGTGCGCTGTGGCCGGCGGCGCTACCGTCTGCTCCCACTTCAACGACTCCGGCTTCTGGCTCGTTAAGTCCCTGGTCGGCCTGGATGAGAAGACCACCCTCAAGACCTGGACCATCATGGAGACCCTGGTCGGCCTGACCGGATTCCTGGTCGCGCTTGTCATTTCCTTCTTCGTCTGATAAAGTAGAGCCATCGAAATCTGAAAAAGGAGAATGAACCCATGAGAGATGCAAAAGAACTGACCAGTCAGAAAATGCGCAAGGTCGCGCCTGAGCTCGACCCCCTGCGCCTCGGCACCGGCTGGAAACTGGAGGATCTGTCCAAGCCCCAGATCATCGTGGAGAGCACCTTCGGCGACAGCCATCCCGGCTCTGGCCATCTGGATCAGCTTGTCGAGGCCGCCTGCCGCGGCATCGCGGACGCTGGCGGACACGGCGCGCGCTACTACGCCACCGACATCTGCGACGGCGAGAGCCAGGGCACGGACGGCATCAACTTCAGCCTCGCCAGCCGCGAGATGATCGCCAACATGATCGAGATCCACGCCAACGCCACGCCCTTTGACGGCGGCGTCTATATGGCGAGCTGCGACAAGGGAATGCCCGGCAATCTCATCGGCATGGCCCGCGTCAACATCCCCTCCGTGATGGTCACGGGCGGCACCATGAGCGCGGGGCCTGAGCTCCTGACGCTTGAACAGCTTGGCATGTACTCCGCGCAGTATGAGCGCGGCGAGATCGACGAGGCGCGCTTCACCTGGGCCAAATGCAACGCCTGCCCGAGCTGCGGCGCCTGCAGCTTCATCGGCACCGCCTCCACCATGCAGATCATGGCCGAGGCCATGGGTCTGAGTCTGCCAGGCTCTGCGCTGCTCCCGGCCACCAGCCCCGATCTTCTGGACTACGCCTACCGCGCCGGCAAGCAGGCTGTTGAGCTCGCGTGGCAGGGTCTCAAGCCCACCGATATCGTGACCATGGACAGCTTGGAGAACGCGATCTTGGTTCATGCGGCAATCTCCGGCTCCACCAACACCCTGCTGCACCTGCCCGCCATCGCCCACGAGTACGGTCTGGAGATCGACGGCGACACCTTTGACCGGCTGCACCGCGGCGCGCACTATCTGCTGGATATCCGTCCCGCCGGGCGCTGGCCCGCTGAGTTCTTCTACTATGCCGGCGGCGTGCCCGCCATCATGGAGGAGATCCGGGATGTCCTGCACCTGGACGCCATGACCGTAACCGGCAAGACCCTGGGCGAGAACCTGGACGAGCTGAAAGCCAACGGTTTCTATGAGCGCTGTCAGAAGTGGTTGGATGAGGCGAACGCCAAGTACGGCATCCACGTCACGAAGGAAGACATCATTCGCCCCTATGACAAGGCCATCGGCACCGACGGCAGCGTGGCTGTGCTCAAGGGCAACCTCGCCCCCGAGGGTGCGGTCATCAAGCACACTGCGTGCCCGAAGGAGATGTTCAAGGCCGTCCTGAACGCGCGTCCCTTCGACAGCGAGGAGGAATGCCTCGACGCCGTGCTGCACCACAAGGTACAGAAGGGCGACGCCGTGTTCATCCGCTACGAGGGCCCACAGGCCTCCGGTATGCCGGAAATGTTCTACACCAGCGAGGCCATCAGCACCGACAAGGAGTTGGGACGCGCCATCGCTCTGATCACCGACGGACGCTTTTCCGGCGCCTCCACCGGTCCCGTGATCGGCCACTGCAGCCCCGAGGCGCAGGCCGGCGGGCCGATCGCCCTGGTGGAAGAGGGCGACCTGATTGAGATCGACGTACCCGGCCGCATTCTCGCCATTGTCGGCGTCAAGGGTGAACGGAAGACGCCGGAGGAGATGGATCTCGTCCTGGCAGAGCGGAAAAAGAACTGGAAGCCCAAGCCCCGCAAATATAAGAGCGGCGTCCTCCGTCTGTTCAGCGAGCACGCAGCCTCCCCCATGAAGGGTGCGTACCTGCAGTACGGGGACGAATAAAAAAATCTTACGATCATAACAAAGGCGCTGTCTCACCACTGGTAAAACAGAATAGAGAGACAGCGCCTGATTCATAATCAAAACTGTAGGAGGGACAGCACATGAATGCCATGAACGAAAAGATCAGCGCCATCGGCGTGGTGCCGGTCATCAAGCTCAACCACCCGGAGCGCGACGCCGCCAAGCTCGGCAAAGCCCTCAGCGCGGGCGGCGTACCCGTCGCGGAGATCACCTTCCGCGCCGCCGGAGCCGATACGGCCATCAAGCTCATGAAGGAGGCCTGCCCCGATATGCTGGTGGGCGCGGGCACCGTCACCACCACCGCCCAGATCGACAAGGTGATCGCTGCGGGCGGCGACTTCATCGTGAGCCCCGGCTTCGACCCGGAGTTGGTAGCCTACGCCCAGGAAAAGAACATCCCCATCTTCCCCGGCTGCACCACGGCGAGCGAGTATCAGCAGGCCCTCAAGTTCGGGCTGGAGCTCATCAAGTTCTTCCCGTCCGAGCAGTCCGGCGGCCTCGCCAAGATCAAGGCCCTGGCGGCCCCGTTCCCCCAGTTCAAGGTCATGCCCACCGGCGGCATCAGCCTGAAAAACCTCGCGGACTACATCAAGGCCCCGGTCATCGCGGCCTGCGGCGGCAGCTACATGGTCACCGCCGATCTGATCGACAACAACAAATGGGACGAGATCACGGAGCTGTGCAAAAAGTCCGTGGAGATCGTCAGGGAAGCCAGAGGATAAGGAAGGAGAACGAACATGGAACTCAAACTGCGCCCCAGAGAAGAATGCACCTTTGACGCCGTATCCCTGGGCGAAGTCATGCTGCGCCTCGATCCCGGCGAGGGCCGTATCCGCACCGCCCGCACCTTCACCGCCTGGGAGGGCGGCGGCGAGTACAACGTCATCCGCGGGCTGCACAAGTGCTTCGGCATGAAGACCGCCGTCATCACCGCCTTTGCCGACAATGAGGTCGGCATGCTGATGAAGGACTTCATCGAGCAGGGTGGCGTGTCCACCGATCTCATCTACTGGAAGAAGACCGACGGCATCGGCCGCATCTGCCGCAACGGCATCAACTTCACCGAGCGCGGCTTCGGCATCCGCGGTGCGGTGGGCTGCTCCGACCGTGCCAATACCGCCATCTCCCAGGCAACGCCCGAGGACTTCGACTTTGAGTACATCTTTGGCAAGCTGGGCGTCCGCTGGCTGCACACCGGCGGCATCTACGCGGCCCTCTCCGAGCAGGCCTGCGAGACCGTCATCGCCGCCTGCAAGACCGCCAAGAAGTACGGCACCTTCATCTCCTACGACCTCAACTACCGCCCCTCCATGTGGAGCGCCATCGGCGGTCTTGCAAAGTGCCGCGAGGTCAATCGCGAAGTCGCCAAGTACGTCGACGTCATGATCGGAAACGAGGAGGACTTCACCGCCTGCCTCGGCTTTGAGATCGAGGGCAACGATGAAAACCTCAAGGAACTGAACCTGGACGGCTACAAGAAGATGATCGGCAAGGCGGCCGAGACCTATCCGAACTTCAAGGTCGTGGCGACCACGCTCAGAACCGTGAAGACCGCGACGGTCAACGACTGGAAGGCCATCTGCTGGGCAGACGGCGAGATCTACCAGTCCAAGGAATACAACGGTCTGGAGATCCTGGATCGCGTCGGCGGCGGCGACTCCTTTGCTTCCGGTCTGGCCTACGGCCTCATCACCACGGGCGACGCTTTGAAGGCGGTCAACTACGGCGCTGCCCACGGCGCGCTTGCAATGACGACGCCGGGCGACACCTCCATGGCCAGCCTCAAAGAGGTTGAGGCGATCATGGGCGGCGCAGGCGCGCGGGTGAAACGCTGAGATGGAGCACCGCAATCCGCTTCTTCCGGCGGAGGCACAGCAGAAATTCATCACCTTCGGGGAGATCATGCTGCGCCTCACCCCGCCGAACTATGAGAAGATCCGCGTCGCCACCAATTTTGAGGCGAGCTACGGCGGGAGCGAGGCCAATATCGCCCTCGCTCTGGCAAACCTCGGCATCGACAGCACGTTTTTCAGCGTCGTGCCGAACAACTCCCTCGGCAAAAGCGCGGTGAGGATGCTCAGGAGCAACGACGTACACTGCACCCCTGTCATCCTCTCCACCCCGGAGGAGACGCCCACTCACCGCCTCGGCACCTATTACCTCGAAACAGGCTATGCGGGCACTGGCATTGTTCCTATGGGCATGCCAAATATGAGCAGAAGGGATCAGAATTTGGCCCGGACGCAGATTTCACGCCTTACTATGGGCCACACGTTATAGCCCTTGACGCATGCACAGCCTACAGCAAAAGGATAAATGTAATCGTCCTGGAAGATGCCCCACTTAGTTCGCATGATAATTAGCGCAAAAATGATCGAATAGCACTTTGCGGGGATGAAGTGAGGCACACGATCTTCGGGTTTTGCACTCGTAGGTCGTTACCCTCAATAGTTCCAATTTTTAGTGGTGGTTTACCTGTTCGTTCCAGCACCCGAAGATCGCGGGGAGGGTGGCAACGAATAATATTCCGCACCCGGCGGTCGCAGATTTTGGGGTGAATTTGGGGAAGTATGGCCTCAAAATTGCTCAAAAGCAGGTAAAATCAGGCGAGAAAACGTCAAAAATAAATGCGACTTTTCGTTGATATTCCAAGGTTTTCGCGGTTTTTCACCAAGGATTTGTCCTCCCTCATAACCCGGAGGTCGTTGGTTCAAATCCTTCCCCCGCAACCACAAAACCGCTTGATTCAATATGAATCAGGCGGTATTTACTATGCTTCATCTCTGTATGCATGCGAAAAGTCAGCTGGAAATCAACTTGCTTTCAGACAGCAAAAGACAGGCAGCAGGGCGGTGAGCTTCGATCTGGAGCTGACTGCCCTGCATGGTTTCGGCGGCTATGCCGTCACCTTCTCAAAATCCGAAGCGGGATGCTTGCACAGAGGGCAGATGAAATCCTCCGGAAGTTCCTCACCGACGTATTCATATCCGCAGATCTTGCAGCGCCATACGGTCTTGCCCTCCGCGGTTTTCTCTTTCTTCTCCGGCTTGGGTTTAATAGAATTTTGATAGTATGTGTAAGTCGCCGACGGGGTTTCCGTAAGGGTGTCCATATCCGTCACTTCCGCAACAAACAGAATATGCGAGCCCAGATCAATTTCCTGCTCCACCTTTGCGCTGATCCAGGCGTTGGTGCCTTCCGTCACGATCAGCGCACCGTTTTCGGCACGGCGGACCGCATCATAACCGGCAAACTTATCCGTGTCCCGCCCGCTCTGAAATCCGAAGCGCTTGAACAGTCCGAACTCCGCATTCTCCGCGATCACGGAAACGGTAAAGCAGCCGCTCTCCCGAATCATATCACAGGTATAATTGGTCCTGTTCACCGCAAGCGTTATTCTGTTGGGCTGTGTCGTCACCTGCGCCACTGTATTGGTAATGCAGCCGTTATCCTTCTGTCCGACTCTGGCTGTTACAACAAACAGTCCGTAAGATAGTGCATACATGGCTTTTTTGTTCACTGTTTTTCTTCCTTTCTGTCATTTATTTCATGTCCGTACTGTCTTAAGCTTTGCTTCTTTCTTACAGATTGACAATAGGGTTGGACTTGCCGCTGTTCGGATCCTGCTGCAGCAGCTGATCTGAGATGCTGAAGGTCACGCTTCAGGCTCTCTGGCAGATAGCCCTCGAGGCTCTCTTTCGCAGCGACGAACAGTGCTGTCCGGTCCCGCTCCGTCATCTTCTCATATTGTCTGCAGAGCAGCATGGCTTTCAGAAGGCCGATCTTTTCATTTCATCCCCCAAAGCATCTCAAACGGCATGCAACACAGGATGGCTTTTGTTTTGCTTCAGAATAGCAGGGTTTGCGCAATCCGTCAACAGTCATTGCCGTCCGCTCCCCTTCCGAATTCTCTTCCTTCGAATTCTCTGTTGAACAGTGCTCTGCGCTTTGCTATAATATCTGTCTGTCAGGATAGACGATACTCGACTCGGGACGACCGGTCAAAACATACGGAGGCCGCCTTGCAGAACCGATACATTGTGTTTGACGTGGAAACGCCGAACCGCTGGAACAACCGAATCAGCGCCATCGGCATCAGCGTCGTAGAAAACGGACGCATTATAGACAACTACTATTCTCTGGTCGATCCGGAGCAGCCCTTTGACCGCTTCAACAGCATGCTGACGGGCATCAACGAGGAGACGGTCTTTGATGCTCCCTGCTTTCCGGAGATATGGGAAGAAATTGAGCCTCTGATGTCCTCGGGGATTCTCGTCGCACATAATGCGGGTTTCGACATGGGCGTCCTGCGCAAGTGTCTGTCCGCTTATGAAATTGCATGGAGGCCGACAGTCCGAGGGATCTGTACCGTGATCATGGGCCGGAGCCTGCTGCCGGGAATCAGCCACAGGCTGAACGACATGTGTGATTATTACGGCATCTGCCTCAACCACCACCAGGCAGACAGCGACAGCCGCGCCTGTGCGGAGATCCTGATCCGCTACATGGAGGGCGGCGCCGAACCGGGAAAATATATCCGCAGCTACCGGATGGATTAGTCGCTCCGGAGGCTATTCTCCGATGAGTCTTGCGAATTCTCTATGGTGCGTTCTTTCAAAAATGTGCGGAAGAGAAACCGGGTCTTCACACCTGTGTTTCTCCTACGCACATTTCTTATACACAATGATTCCCCTGCCTGGTCAATCGCAGCAGCAATCCGTTTTTCAGATGCTGTTGATGACACCCTGGATGCCTTCCCGGTCGTAGATCTCGCGCACCCAGGAGATTTCATCCCGTATCAGGTCATCGATGACGCGCATGCCCAGCAGTTCCACCGGTGCCCGGTCATCGGTCATGATATGCTCACCGCCCTCACAGGTCTTAAGGCCGGAAGAAACGAGCATCAGCATGTCCCGCAGTTCCGGATCGGCGCAGAGAGCGACATTCCTCTGAAAGGTTTCCATCGCGCCGGGCTTCAGAGCGGCGAACAGTTCTCGGTTGGTGCTGTAGCGCACATCCGCTGTCCACACAGACGGGAACACGGCGCAGATGGTGTCGGACAGGTACTGCGTAATGCTGCCTTCCTCCTTATCGCCGCGCATGTTCATGTTCACCACCATGACGCCGTCCTCCTTCAGATGCGCACGCACCATTGTAAAGAACTCCAGAGAGGACATCTGAAACGGGATGGTGATATCCTGATACGCATCCACCATGATGACGTCATACTGTTTATCCACAGCGTTCAGATACGCACGCCCGTCATAGGTGGTAACGTTCATGTCTTCCGGCATGGCGAAATACTCATGTGCGAGCCGGCTGATCTTCCCGTCAATCTCAACGCCCTCGATGTGCATGGCCGGGTAATAGTGTGCACACTGACTGCCGTAGGTGCCCGTACCCATCCCCAGTATCAGCATCTCGAAGGGTTTTTGATCGGCCGTCTTTTCCTCAATGCCGGCCATCATCGGCGCCGCCATGGCATAGTCATAGTACATGCCGGTCAGGGATGCATCCTTGCGCATGATGGACTGGACACCGAAAAGGACGTTGGTCGAAAGAATGACGCTGTCGTCCGTTTCCTCCACCTGAAGATAGTTGTAGATCGACTCTCCCTCATAAAGCAGGTCTTGCTTCCAAAAGGCAAAATTCGAGCGCCAGCCCAGCACGCAGCTCAGCAGGAACAGGAGGATTGCCGCGATGGACAGGCCCGGCTTTTTCCGAACACTGATGAAATACAGCAATGCCAGAACAAGCAGAATCCCTGCAAATATCAGGAAGCTGATCGAGGTTCCGACCGCAGGGATGGTGAGGAAGGTCGGGACAAAGGTGCCGATGATACTGCCCACGGTGTTGGCCGCACCGAGCATGCCCACGATACCGGCGTTGTCCTCCAGGTTATCCATCGTGTACTTGGCAAGCGACGGCGTTACGGTTCCGAGCAGAAAGAGCGGAAACACAAAGATGACCATGCAGGCCGCAAAGGCCGCCCAGATCAGGTAGTTGGCATTCACGGTAAAGATCAGGACCGCCGAGATCCCGAGGATCACATACTTGCCCAGAACGGGAATCATCGCGATCCATACGGCTGCGATCAGGATGCGGCGGTAGAGTCTGTCCGGGTTCGGGTCCCGGTCCGCCGTGCGCCCGCCGTAGATGTTTCCCAGCGCCATGGCGATCATGATCGTACCGATAATGATGGTCCAGACGATCTGAGACGAAGAAAAATAAGGTGCCAGCAGACGGCTTGCCCCGAGTTCGACGGCCATGACCGACATGCCGGCAAAGAACTCCGTCAGATACAGATAGATTTTGTTTTTCAGAAGATGCGGCATACGGCCTCCTGCAGCTGCGTATCAACGTATCGGACAAACAAAAAACCCGGCCCCTGCCCTCTTCCGAGGGAAAGGGCTGGGTTCTGTTCTGTCTGCTTACCAGAGGTCGACGGAGCCGGCCTCGTCACCCTTGACCCAGTAGGCCTTGTTGACGTCCACGCGGACATAAACCTTATCGGCCTCACCGATCTTGGCAAGAATTGCTTCCGGTGTGATCTCGCCGCCCATGGGGGACTGAATCACCACTTCGGGCTTCTTCGGCAGAACCTTCTTGACGGCCCCGGCTGCGGCAGCACCGGCAGCCTTGGTGGTCTTTTTGACCTTCTTCTCCGCCTTGGCGGCAACGGCCTTTGCCTTGGTGGTGGTCTCAACGGCTTTCGCCTTGGCCTTGGCAGCCTTCGCCTTGGTCTCGGCAACTTTTTCTTTGGTCTCGGCAACCTTTTCCTTGGTTTCGGCAACCTTCTTCTCAGCCTTTTCTTTGGTCTCGATGGCGCCGTTCACAACCGCCTCGGCCTTCTTCTCGACCGCTTCGATCTTCTCCTCGACCTTCTTTTCGGCCGCCTGAACCTTCTTCACTTCAGGCTCAATGACTTCGCCGTATACTTCCTTCACCTTGTCGATAATCTTCTGGCTGGTCTTCATGCGTCCGGCTTCAACGGAAGCAACTGCTGAACTGCTGACGCCGATGGTTTTGGCAAATGCGGCCTGTGAGAGCTTGGCTTTTTTTTCATGAATCGTGCGTATTGTATCACTGATATCTGCACATGTCTACTGCATTTTCATTATTTCTGCCTTTTTTGGTACTTTTCATCATGAAAAACCGTGTTTCATGGCATACGTACGGTTCGGTTATGGTAAAATTGCTGATAGCTGCAGAATCCACAGTATGCAGGGCTGACCTGCGCTGTCCGGGACAGCAGGCACATATCGATTTCTCAGTAAACTGCTTCTCACGGTTTTTGTCTCTCTTTGTCCGCATGTCATCCGCTGATCAGAAATCCATCCGCTGTGCAGCCGGTAATGGTTGCTTTTCCCCGGCTGCCGTGTTAAACTGTTTATACCATGCTCTGCACAAGGAGTTTATGATATGGATAAGATCGCCGTTCTGATCCCCTGCTATAACGAAGAGCGTACGGTTGAAAAGGTTGTTGCGGACTTTCAGCGCGCACTTCCCGAGGCCGTGGTTTATGTATATAACAACAACTCCACCGACCGCACAGCCGAGCTTGCCGAAAAGGCCGGGGCTGTTGTACGCAATGAGTATAAGCAGGGCAAAGGCAATGTCATCCGCAGCATGTTCCAGGACATCGATGCAGCATGCTATATCATGGCTGACGGCGATGACACCTATCCCGCCGAGGCCGCCAGAGAGCTTGCCGACCGGGTGCTTCATCACGGGGCGGATATGGTCGTCGGAGACCGGCTCTCTTCCACGTATTATACGCAGAACAAACGGCCCTTTCACAACTTCGGCAATGCGCTGGTGCGCTGGGGGATCAACCTTCTTTTTGACAATGACATCAAGGACATCATGACCGGCTATCGGGCCTTCAGTTATGAGTTCGTCAAGACCTTCCCGGTTCTCTCGCAGGGCTTTGAGATTGAGACGGAAATGAGTATTCATGCCGTTGACAAAAACATGCAGATCGAGAATGTCGTCATCGACTACCGAGACCGGCCGGAGGGCAGTGTCTCAAAGCTCAACACCTACTCCGACGGTTTCAAGGTGATCCGAACGATCTTCCGTCTGTACCGCAGCTATCATCCCCTCGGCTTTTTCGGGATCATCGCACTGCTGCTCGCCATCCTGTCCCTGCTGTTCTTTGTGCCGATCGTCGGAGAATATGTACACACCGGTCTGGTAGACCGTTTCCCGACCCTGATCGTCTGCGGCTTTACGATGATCGCCGCGATTCAGTCGCTCTTTACAGGTCTGACCCTGGACACACTGCGCAAAAAGGACCGGCAGGATTTTGAAATGAAAAAAGAAAAAAGCTTTCGGAAGCATGATATTGCCGTGCACCGTACGCAGCGCAAAAAAGCATTCACCCGTCTGGTCAGAGACGGGTGAATGCTTTTTTGCAGTTTGGATTGTTTATTCTGCCAGAGCGATCGCTTCCACCTCGCAGAGCACCTGCTTGGGCAGTTCGCGGACAGCGACGCAGGAGCGGGCCGGCTTGCTGACAAAGTATTTCTCATACACCGCGTTGAAAGCGGCAAAGTCCTTCATGTCTGCCAGGAAGCAGGTCGTCTTGATGACCTTTGAAAAGTCCGTCCCGGCAGCCTCCAGAATGGCGCCGATGTTTTTGCAGCTCTGTTCCGCCTGTTCGGCAATGGTGCTTCCGACAATCTCGCCTGTCTCGGGGTTCAGGGGTACCTGACCGGAGGTAAACAGGAAACCGTTGGCTGTGTAGGCCTGGGAATAGGGGCCGATGGCGGCCGGAGCCTTTTTGGTTGCAATCGTTTTCATGGGTTTTCTCCTTTTTGTTTCTGTAGTTTTCTGTCCGGGCGTTGATTTGACCGGCAATATACACTGTATTTATTATACCACACTTTCCCGGTAATGGAAGCCTCTGTTTTATAAACCATCGGAAGATAACATGAATCCCCCGCCGAGGCGGGGGATCGCAGTCAGATTCTATTCATCCTCGTCGATGCAGTCTTCGCCAAAAAGCGCTGCAATCAGCTCATAGGTCAGTTGCTGGTTTCGGAAAACTTCTCTCATGGTATCTTCCACGGTAATCAACCTCCCTGTCGGATTCTGTTTTCATCCTGTTTCTTTTCAGCACTTTGCCCAGAATTTGGCGGATCATCTCAAGTGAACTTGGCGCTTTTTCATAATAACAGGACTGATCCCCGCCGTCAACAAACATTCCGTAACAGTTCAGAACGAATCCAGTAAAGAAGAGATACAATCACGACAGAAACCGGCGTGAATTGGCCGGAATGAATGAAAATCGGAAACAATTCGGAACGAACCCGCCGGCAATGCCGGCGGGTTCGCTGGTTTTATCTGCGGAGTAAGCCGATGGCCTTTTTGCCTGCGTACTTCAGCATCGGGCCGACCTTGTCCTCGCAGCGCACCATGTTGGACGCCTCGGGAACATCCCGCTCGAGGTGGATGGCATCGAACATGCAGCGGGTGGTGCACAGACCGCAGCCGATGCAGCGGTTGGGATCCACCACACTTACGCCGCAGCCCAGGCAGCGGCTGGCCTCTGCTTTGACCTGCTCCTCGGTAAAGGTAAGGCGGTCATGCTCAAAGGATTTCGCCTTCGACTGATCGTGCAGAATCGGCTGGCGGGCCGGACGGTCGAAGCAGTCGACATCGATGAGGAGGTCTTTCTTATCCAGTTCGTAGAACTCGCGGAGATTTCTGCCGCGGGTCAGGCTCTGGCCGTCCTGTACAAAGCGGTGCAGTGACTCGGCACCCTCGCGGCCGGCCGCGATCGCGTCAATGGCAAACTTCGGTCCGGTATAGACATCGCCGCCGACGAAGATGTCGGGCTGTGCGGTCTGATAGGTGACGGGATCGGCAACAGCGGTGCCCTTTTTGCCGGTTTTGAGCTCGCCGATATCCAGGCCGCCCCAGTCGATGCCCTGGCCGATGGCGCTGATCACAGAGTCTACCTCGATGGTCTCAAAGGTACCGGTGCCGACCGGGGTGGGGTTGCCCTTTTCATCCGGGGCGCCCAGTTCCATGATCTCGACCTTCACGCCGGTGACCTTGCCGTTCTCGCCGATGATCTCGGCCGGTGCGCTGAGGAAACGGAACGTCACGCCCTCTTGCTTTGCCTCGGCGACCTCTTCTTTATCGGCAGGCATCTCGGCCTCGCTGCGGCGGTAAACGACTGTTGTCTCGGCGCCGAGGCGGACCGCGGTCCGGCAGACGTCCATTGCCACATTGCCGCCGCCGATGACGGCACACTTTTTACCGATTCTCGGCTTTTTGCCCAGATTGACCTGGCGCAGGAACTCCACGCCGCCGTAAACGCCCTTCAGCTCCTCGCCGGGGATGCGGAGGGCGGAGCCCTTCTGGGCACCGATGGCCACATAGAAGCCCTTATAGCCTTCGTCACGCAGCTGCTGGATCGTCACATCTTTGCCGACCTCGGTGTTCATGCGGAACTTGACGCCCATCTTTTCGAGGACAGCGATTTCGCCCCTGAGAGCGCTGCGGTCGAGCCGGTAGCTCGGGATGCCCATGACGAGCATGCCGCCGGGCTCGGGGTTGCGGTCGAAGACCGTAACATTCTCATACCCCATACGGGCAAGATAATAGGCACAGCTCAGGCCGGCCGGTCCGGCGCCGATAATGGCGATCTTCTCCTCATAGGGCTTGTCAATCGGGCGGCGGTAGAGCCGTTCGGGAACATAGGGTTCCTCGCTCTTCAGGTCCTGCTCGGCAATGAACTTCTTAATCTCGTCGATGGCCAGGGCCTTGTCCAGAGAGCCTCTGGTGCAGGCATCCTCGCAGCGGCGGTTGCAGACATAGCCGCAGACCGAGGGGAAGGGGTTGTCCTGCTTGATGAGCTTGAGGGCATCCAGATAGCGGCCTTCTTTCGCCAGTTTGATGTAGCCCTGAATGGCGATGTGGGCGGGACATGCGGTCTTGCAGGGGGCCGTGCCCGACTCATGACAGTTTTTGCGGTTGTCGAAGACATAGTTCGGGTTCCACTTGTCCTCACCCCACACGAGGCCTTCCGGTTTTTCCTGCTGCGGGTAGCTGACCTCACCCTGCTTGGTGCAGAGCTTCTGCCCCAGCTTGACGGCACCGGCGGGACAGACCTCGACGCACTTGCCGCAGGCAACGCAGTTCTCTTTGTTGACATGGGCGCGGTAAGCGGAGGCGGACAGGTTGGGTGTATTGAACAGCTGGCTGGTGCGCAGGGCAAAGCAGACGCCCAGGTCACAGTTGCAGAGGCCGAAGATTTTATCCTCGCCGTCGATGTTCGTCACCTGGTGGACATAGCCGTTCTCCTCGGCACGCTTGCAGATCTGCAGCGCCTCTTCCTTGGTGATGGGGCGTCCTTTGCCGGTCTCGATCAGGTAGGTCGCAAAATCGCCGAGGCCGATGCAGCAGTCGTCCTGAATCTCGCCCGAGCCCTCGCCGTAGAGGCGGCGGGCATTGCGGCAGGAACAGTAGCCGACGGAAAGCTTGCCCTCATATTTGTCTAACCAGTGGGAAATATGCTCGATGGAGGCAGACTGGGTATGTGTGGGAATCGCGTTCTCGACGGGAATCACGTGCATGCCGATGCCGTCGCCGCCCGGCGGGATCAGATGGGTCTTGCCTGCCAGCGGCAGGTAGGTCATCTTATCAAAGCTGTCGGCAAGTTCCGGATACTTCTCGACCTGCTTCAGCACCATGTTGGTCATCTCTGCGATGCCGGGCACAAAGAGCTGGACGTAGTACTGTTTTTCGTGCTGCGGGTTCTCCCAGTTATACTCCACCGCACCGGTCTGGGCGGCCTTTTCCAGAAGCTCCTCCACATGTTTGGGGTCCTTGCCGGTGATTTTGGCGATGACATCCAGGGTCTTGGGCTTGCGCAGGCCCATCTTGAGCATGATCTCCGCCTGCTCATCACTCTCCAGGGAGCGGTCCAGAAGGATATATTCCGGATCCTCCTCCGTCAGTCTTTTGATGCCGAATTTATACGGCAGACGGTCAGTGATCATTTTGCCGAGATCAAACAGGATCTCTCTTGCCATACTGTCGCTTCTCCTTTCAGATTGATAATTTCAGATTGACTTATAAACTATAATAACCCCTTTGCCATTCACTATACCATATTGCCGGGAAAAAGTCATTCAAAACTTTTCCGCGCCGGCTCATGGTGATGAACTGCTGAGGATGCGAAGCACCTCGATGACGTCCCGGTGTCTGACGTCCCTCGGTTCAAAATGTACGATGCGGCAGACCAGCTGCATCACGAGGCCGGCACCCAGCACGCTCACCAGGGTACCGATGCCCACCGGACCGCCGAGCAGCCAGCCGACCAGCACCACGACAGCCCAGAGCCCGACCTCGACCAGACCGATGGGCACCTTCGGCAGGCGTTTTCCCAGGCCGACCAGCAGCGCATCTCGAGGACCGCAGCACTGGGCCCCGCTCATGTAGATCCACTGGCCGACCGCCATGAACACGAAGCCGAGCAGCATGATCGGGATGCCGGTCAGGGCCCCCTGGTTCAGCGGGAGGGGATTAATGTCACTGATGAACTGTACGGTATTGCCGACGACCAGTGCGTCCAGAATGGTCCCGAAGCCGATGCGCTCTTTCATCAGCAGGTCGAGACCGATGATGATCAGCGAGATCAGCGTCACCGTCATCCCGTAGTTCAGGGGAAGATGATAGGAAAGGCCCATGGCAAGGCAGTCCCAGGGCGCAAGCCCGATATTGGCAAAAATCGTGCAGTGCACGCCGAAAGAGAAAATGATCAGACCGAAGATGATCTGTCCCCACTGCCTGATAATCAGTTTTTTCATGTGCTGCCTTCCTTTCGGAGCTTTCCTGCCGCTCCCGGATTCGCCGACCATTGTAGCACAGAGACAGCCTCCCGGCAACTGCCTGTTGTCACCGGTATTTGTTGCAAAAATAACATCTGTTGACAAGCCCGGGCCCATCACGTATAGTGTGTAAAAGATAAGAAAAGAGGTCTGACATGGATAAACTGAAAGCCTTTCTCGCACGCAAAAACATCGTGATCTCGGCCAGAAGATACGGCATCGACGCCCTGGGCGCCATGGCGCAGGGCCTGTTCTGTTCCCTTCTGATCGGCACGATTTTAAAGACCCTCGGCCAGCAGCTCGGGCTGACCCGATGGTGCTGTTCTCACTGGCCGCGGTCGGCTGGTCGGCCAACGCTGAGGGCGGCGCCGGCGGTCCGCTTGCCGTGCTGATCATCGCCATTGTGGCGGCTGAATGCGGCAAGGCCGTCTCAAAGGAAACCCGCATTGACATTCTGGTCACCCCGGCTGTGACGATCTTCATAGGCGTTGCCCTTGCCAAGCTCATCGCGCCGCCGATCGGGAGCGCGGCAAGCGCCTTCGGTCTTGTTATCGACCGGGCTACCAAGCTGCAGCCCTTCTGGATGGGGATTGCGGTCTCGGTGCTGGTCGGTGTGGCGCTGACCCTGCCCATTTCGTCGGCAGCCATCTGCTCGGTGCTTGGCCTTACCGGCCTCGCGGGCGGTGCTGCTGTAGCAGGCTGCTGTGCGCAGATGGTGGGCTTTGCCGTGATGTCCTTCAAGGAGAACAGCTGGGGCGGCCTGATCAGCCAGGGCCTCGGCACCTCGATGCTGCAG
>CADAPN010000044.1 GCA_902789835.1 Oscillospiraceae bacterium | reverse complement strand
ACGAGTCTCTGCACTTATGCGGTTGAACCGCCGTGTACCGAACGGTACGCACGGTGGTGTGAGAGGTCGGGGCTTACTCAGCCCCTCCTACTCGATTACGGAATTCCCCGGATCCCGCGGAGAATAATCCGGCCTCCTGCCGAGAGCGGGAACTCTGCCTTGCAATTCCTGTGACCATGCATTAAAATGATAAAAAGAAGCGAAAAACAAAGGCGGTGATCGCATGAAAGAACAGAAATATAACGCCTTTATTTCCTACCGGCGGACGCGGCGGGACGTCGCGGTGGCAAAGGAGATCCAGAAGAGCCTGGAGCGGTTTCGCGTGCCGAAAGGTATCCGCAGCGCCTCGGGAAAGGAAAGAATCGACCGGATCTTCCGCGATCAGGAGGAACTCGCGATCACCAGCGACCTTTCCGGACGGATCGAGGAGGCCTTGAGAGCCTCGGAGTATCTGATCGTGATCTGCTCGCCGGGGTATAAGCAATCCGCATGGTGCCTCCATGAGCTGGAGACCTTCCTGAAGCTTCGGGGGCCGGAGCATGTGCTCTGTGTGCTGTCCGAAGGAGAGCCGCCGGAGGTTTTTCCGGAGCTTCTGCGGCGCGGCAGGGAAGAGGTCACCGCCGAGGACGGGACGAAGCTTAGCGTCGAGACGGAAATCGAGCCGCTGGCCTGCGACTACAGGGGTGACTTCAGAGCGGCGAGGAAAACAGAGTTGCCGCGGCTGGCCGCGGTGCTGCTGGGCTGCCAGTATGACGAGCTGGTCATGCGGCGGGAGCGTTATCGCCGCAGGAGGCTCACGGCCTTCTTTTCGGCGGGTTTTGTGGCGGCCGCGGCGGCCATCACATGGCTGCTCTGGAGTAATGCGCAGATCAGCAAAAACTACCGCCAGTCGCTGATCAGCGAGTCGAGACTGCTGGCGATGCGGTCCCTGGATGCCTTCAGCACGCAGGATCGCCTGCAGGCGCTGAACGACGCGCTGCAGGCCCTGCCAAACGAAGAAATGGACCGCCCGGTCACCGATGAAGCACAGTATGCCCTCTCTCAGGCCAGTTATGCGTATCTGACACCGTATCACTGGCTGGAAACCTGGCGGATCGACGAAGCGGCCGACATCGATTCGTTCTTGATCAGCCGGGACGGGAAAATCCTGGTATGTATGGATCACAGCGGACTTTTTCGGAGCTTTGAACTTGATTCAAGGAAAGAAATCGCGGTCTTCCGCGTATCGGGAAACACGGTGCCCGTGTCGCCTGCAGAGGGAACGGACGGGGCACTGCTCTGCTTTGTCGAAGACGGCTTCCTCGTGTCGACAGACTACCGGACGGGGAAAGAAAACTGGCGTACACCGATCACAACCGCGGTCTGTCCGTTCAGCCCGAATCACAGCGGTACGATGATTGCGGCCGGCGACATCAACGGTGTGCTGCTGCTCGATGCGCAAGGCAATGAGATCCGGCGCCTGACGCTGCCGGAGGGGACGGACGAGTATATCACGGAGCTCTGCTGGTCCCCGGACGACAGACAGATCGCCGTAAAGCTCAGGGGGAATCGCGGCCGCATCGGAGCGTTTGAATACCGGATGGGGATTTTTCAGACGGAGACCGCGGCGTTTGTAAGGCTCGATCCGGTCTATCGCCGGGTGGAAGGCTTCTGTTTCGATGCAGAGGGTGATTTTTATCTTCTGGGAACAGACGAAGAGAAGGCGATGAGAGAAACCGGGAGCGTGACCGGCCTGACAGAGGTCAGGCATGGCCTGCACGCTTTTCGAGGCGGAGAGGAACGGTGGCGGCAGCCGCTTACCGCCGATGGGAGTGCCGAGGCGGGCAAGCTGCTGTTCGGCGGAGAGAAGAATGATCTTTATCTCGCCCTGGGCAGCAGCATCAGCCGCTTTGACCGGGACGGAACCCTGCTCGGCAGCAGGAATATCGAACGGGAGGTCCTGAGCCTTGTTTCCGCCGATGGAGCGGAAGTCAACTTCATCACGGAAGATGGCATGATCGGCACATTGTTTACCGACAGCGGCAGCGCCACACTGGTCAAAATGTTTCCGGAGGGCCTGGACCGCGTCACCGGGATCAAGGCAGGACCATATCAGGAGCTTCAGTATGTGCTGCGTTCGGCGGGGAACATCAGCATCTATGAAAGCGTCAGCGATGATTCGTTTTCGGCCTTTGACGGTGAGGGGACTCCGTATCGGCCGGATAACTTCCTGCGCGCCGGGGATCGGCTGCTGGTGCAGGCGGAGAGAACCCTGCTGTTCTATAACCTCGAAACACGGAAAATGGAGCATTCGCGCGAACTTGATCCGGCAGACGCCTGGCATCTCCTGACGGAAAACAAGGGGAGTGCCTGGCTGCTGCGCATCAGCGGAAAAGACGGACGGCTCTCGCTTGTCAGGCTGGACATGGAAAGCGGAGAGATCTTATCTGAAACAGAGCTCCCGCTGCATGACGATGGTACGGCGGAAGGCTGGTTCAATCCCGCATCCCGAACGGAAGCGATTTATCTGGACCGATACTATGCGGCCCCTTCTCCCGTGAGCGTTCAGGGGGAGATGCTGGCCGCGCATGATCGGGATGCCTATCACCGGATTGTGCTTTTCCGGCTGACCGACGGGGAAATGCGCGAGCTGGATGTGGATGAAGCGATGGGAGACTGCGTCCTGATCTGCGAGGAGAATTCGGTCTTGGTTCCGTCACCGCTGACCCTTTCTCCCGACGGAAAACGGATTTTTGCCGCGTGTACGGATCCGCGTGACGCGAGCAGGCATGCCGTCCTGATCAGTACGGAGGACGGGACGGTCACGTTCCTTCCGGGGGCGCCGGATGATCTCAGCTTGGTCGCATTTACCGAAGATGGCGTCATCTTCTCCGGCACGAAGGAGATCGTTGTCTGCGGGTTTAACGGCGACCTGATTATGAAAATCCCCTATTCCGGAGAAAAGGCGAAGTCTTTTGCCTGGTACGCAGGGCGGCTGTTCTGCGCTTATCCGGGCGGAAATCTGGTCATTTATGAAAACGGAGAGGAGATCCGCCGTGTACCGCTCTCCTTTGACATGAGCATGGATGTGATGACCGGAAAGGATTTTCGCTATGAGTTCACCCCGACGAGACTGTATCTGTACTTTAACGGTTATATGAACGCGGTTTCGCTGAATTCAGACAGTGACACGGCGGTGTACTACGCATCTTCCGTGCTTGAACGGCTGGAAGACCGCAGGGAGCTGATCGCCTACAGCCTGATTCCGGAAAAAGTGTATCAGAGCGGGGAAATGAACCGATATCTCGGCAGCTTCCGGGAATACAGCATTGAAGAACTGATTGCCATGGCAAGACGGCAGCAGGAGGCTTTCACACCGCAGCGGCTCGAAACAGAGACAGGGTAAGGGAAAAGGAAGACAGAAAAACAGAGCGCAGTACGGATCGAGGGATTCGTATCTGCGCTCTGTGCTTTTTATGCAGTGGGCACGACGGTAACCGTGCTGCCGGCTGTTCCGCCTGATTCCACAACCAAAACGTTTTCGGTTGATGGCGTCGGCGTCGGGGTCGATTCAACGAGCTGCGGCTCCGGCGTCTGAACGGTTTCAGGTGTGGGAGTAGGAGTGGGCTCCGGCGTCGGCGTCGGGGCAGGGGTAATCTCCGGCGTCGGTGTGGAAGAGGGCTCCACGGTCGAGACGGGTTCCTCTGTGGGGAGCGGCGTGCTTACGACCTCCGGCGAGGGAGACAGAACGGGATCCGGGTCAATTATGGGAGACGTAACGACGGAGGGTTCCTGCACGGCCTCAATGTCCAGTTCGGCTTCCGTGGAAACGGTGGGGACAGCGGATTCCAGCGCTTCCGTCGGCGGCGGAGGCGGCGCGGAAGGCGCCGACGTGCCGGGGTCAGAGAAGTAGTAGTACAGCAGGTATGCCCCGCCGAGCAGAAGAGCCATGATCAGCAGAACACCGATGATCTTGCCCACAGGGCTGCCGGAGGAAGGCTCCGCCCTTGCCGGCGCTTCTGCGGGGACCTCCTGTGCGCGCTGATTCTGCACGGTCCGACCGGAAGAGGGGCGGGAAGCGGAAGAACTCCGTGCCGCCGCGGGGGCAGCGGATGACGCGGGAACAGTACGCCGGTTGCAGCGCGCGAGCCCGTCGGCGGAAAAGACCTTGAGATAGAAGTCCTCGACGTTGGAGTATTGGCTGCAGTGGACCGCAAAAAGACGTCCCAGGCGCAGCTCCATACCGGCGGGAAGGGCCACTTCGTCCAGATAGATCAGAAGGATGGGCTTGTTCTTGTCGCGGGCATAATTCAGCTCATCCTTACAGTTGGAGGATGCGAGATATTCATGTGTGATCAGCGCGACAAAATACCCGCAGCCCATGATAATGCGGGCGATGTTCTCATCCCATTCCCGTCCGGGGATCAGTCCCTCGTCGTACCAGACGCGGTAGCCCGCGCGGTTCATGCTGCGGATGATGGCCGAGGCACGGTCCATGTTGCGGTGGGAATAACTGATGAATATATAGGGCTCGCTGCCGTGATAGGAAGCGAGAGAAGGATCTTGATAAGCCATGGATACAATCACTCCGAAGGGGGAGAGTCAGGGAATCCCTGCCTCGAAAGTATACGACCCGGTTTCGGCTCTGTCAAGCAAAAGCCGCCTCTACGGCCGGAAGGTTCATAGCCTGTTAACATCCGAAAGCAATCCGAAAGCAGCCCCAAAAGGTTGAGACTTGCCATTTTTACGCGGATGATTTATACTGTACCGGGCTTGAAACCGGAATGCCAGGATCAAAAACGATGGAGGAACAAGTCATGTATGATTATCTGATTGTCGGGGCGGGACTGTACGGCGCGGTGTTTGCGCGGGAAGCGACAGAGGCCGGAAAGAAGGTCCTTGTCGTCGATAAGCGTCCCAATATCGCCGGCAATGTCTATACCGAGGATGTGGAGGGCATCAAAGTCCATGTTTACGGCGCGCATATCTTCCACACCAACAACCGGGAGGTCTGGGACTATGTGAACTGCTTTGCGGCGTTCAACCGGTTTACAAACTCGCCGGTGGCAAATTACAAAGGGGAACTCTACAGCCTGCCGTTTAACATGTACACCTTCAATAAGATGTGGGGTGTGGTGACGCCGGAGGAGGCCGAGGCGAAGATTGCCGAGCAGCGGAAGGAGATCACCGGCGAACCGAAGAATCTGGAGGAGCAGGCAATCTCCCTGGTGGGCCGGGATATCTTTGAGAAGCTGGTAAAAGGCTATACGGAAAAACAGTGGGGACGCGACTGCAAGGACCTGCCGGCCTTCATCATCCGAAGACTCCCCGTGCGCCTGACCTTCGACAACAACTACTTCAACGCTCTGTATCAGGGAATCCCCACCGAGGGCTATACGAAGCTGGTGGAGCGGCTCCTGGACGGAATTGAAGTGCGGCTGGGCTGTGATTATCTGGAGAATCGGGAAGCCCTGGATCGTCAGGCAAGACGGGTGGTCTACACCGGTCCCATTGATGCCTTCTTCGGCTTCCGCCTGGGAACATTGGAGTACCGAAGCGTGCGGTTTGAGACGGAACTGCTGGATCAGCCGAACTTCCAGGGGAATGCAGCGGTGAACTATACGGACCGCGAGACTCCGTGGACGAGAATCATCGAGCACAAGTGGTTCACCTTCGGCAAAGACGAACAGGGCAAGGACCTTCCGAAGACCGTGATCTCCCGGGAGTATTCCGCGGAATGGAAGCCGGGTGATGAGCCCTATTACCCGGTGAACGACGAGAAAAACGGCGCGCTGTATCAGCAGTACAAGGCGCTGGCAGAGCGGGAAGAGAAGATCGTTTTCGGCGGACGCCTCGGGGAATATAAGTACTACGACATGGACCAGGTGATCGCCGCGGCGCTCCGGAAGGCGAGAGAAGAACTGGCCTGAAGAGCTTACGGCGGCAGGCCGCGGACATAAGCGGCGCCGGATCCAAAGAATGATTTGACAAGGTCGAAACATGTGGAGAAATGAACTGCGGGAGAACCGGTCACCCGGGGCAATCCTTCTGAATATGCTGATTGCGGCGGTCAGCCTGTTTGTCAACGGGTTTGGAATCTATCTGACCATCCAGGCCAACATCGGCGCGGCGCCCTGGGACGTGCTGAACCTGGGGCTTTCCAAGAGCCTCGGGATCCTCTACGGAAATGCCTCCATTGCGGTGTCGCTTACCATCCTGGTCATCGACATCCTGATGAAAGAGCCCATCGGCATCGCCATGTTTATCGATGCGGTGGTAGTCGGAAAAGCGGTGGACTTCTTTAACCGGATCCATCCCGTAGCACCCTGCCAGTCTCTCGTGACAGCGATCCCGGTTATGCTGGCGGGGCTGTTCGTATTGGCCTATACGCAGTACACCTATATGATGGCGTCTCTGGGCTGCGGCCCGCGGGACACCCTTCTGGTAGGCCTGGCCAAGCGCCTGAAGAAACTTCCCATCGCAGTGGTGAGCATCGGACTGCTCGGCACGGCGACCCTGACAGGATGGCTGCTGGGAGGGCCTGTGGGGATCGGGACGATTATCTGTGCCTTCTGTACCGGACCGGTGATGCAGTTTGCGTTTCGCACCGTTCGGTTCGACGCAACGGAAATCCGGCATCAGCGGCTGAAAGACTCCATCCGAGTGTTTCGGGCAAAACCCATATCAATCCCATAAGAGTTCAAGGCCGGTCGCGGGAGTAACCTGTGACCGGCCTTGTGCTGCTTCTTCGTAAAAGCGTGGCAGTGAATCTCGGCTATGTGCTGAATGAAGGAATCATGACCGGAGGTGTGAAGAAAGAGATTGGCGAGATACTCTTTGAGAAATCCTCCGATAAAGCCCCATATGGCAAACGGCCCTTCCGTGAGACCGGTTTTTATGATATGATAGACCGCATAGAGCAGCGAAAGGAATAAGAGGATGAAACGACAGGAAGCCCCGGCCGAGGGCGCGATAACCAAATCCGATTTGCCGGGATCGGACGAATCCGTAAACCGCTATGCATGATATCTGGAATCCGTGGCACGGCTGCAAAAAATGCAGCGAAGGCTGCCTGAATTGCTATATGTATTACCTGGACGCCCAGAGGGGGAAAGACGGAGGGGAGATTTACCGCACCAAGGCGGGCTTCCGTTATCCGCTCTCGAAGGATCGGGAAGGACGCTACAAGATCAAAAGCGGTGAGATGCTGCGCGTGTGCATGACCTCGGATTTCTTCCTGGAGGAGGCAGACTCCTGGCGGGAGGAGGCCTGGGACATCATGCGGCAGCGGCCGGATGTGAAGTTCTTCCTTCTGACCAAGCGGCCGCAGCGTGTGGCGGAGCATTTACCATACGACTGGGGCGATGGCTGGGAGAATGTGATGTTCAACGTCACCTGTGAAAACCAGCGCCGTGCCGACGAGCGCATCCCGATTCTGCTGGAGCTGCCCTTCCGGCACAAGGGCATTATGTGCGCGCCGTTTATCGGCCCGGTGAGCATCAAAGAATATCTCCCCGCCGGACAGATCGAGCAGGTGCTCTGTGACGGGGAGAACTACGGCGGTGCAAGACCCTGCCATTACGAGTGGGTCAAAGCGCTGCATGACGAGTGCGCCGAATATAACGTGACCTTTGTCTTCTGCGGCACCGGGCGGCGTTTCGTCAAGGACGGGAAAACATACCGGCTCGAAGGCAGCCTGCAAAGCGAGCAGGCGTACAAGTCCGGCCTGAGCTTTTTGGGAAAACCCATCGATTTCAAGCTCTGCGACACTTGGGGCTATCCCATTCCGCAAGAGGAACTCTATACGCCCTATTATGGCCCCCGCTGCCAAAGCTGCGGGATGAAGCTCACCTGCAACGGCTGCAGCCGGTGCGGGAAATGCGAGTGACGGTTGATGTTTTCTGCCAGATCGGGGATGCGTTTGCCGCCGGCTGCGGCAAACGCCTTCCTCTCCAACCCCTTTTATTCCCTCTGTTCCGCCGGGTCAAGCATGCGGATCACTTTAGCCGGAACGCCGCCCACAACGGCATAATCAGGCACGTCCTTCGTGACGACCGCACCTGCCGCAACGACAGCGTATGCCCCGATCGTTACGCCGGGGCAGATTGTGACGTTCATGCCGAGCCACGCGTTCTTCTTTACCAGCACTTTCCCATAGGTGTATCTGGTATGGCGCTCATTCATGTCATGGTTGATCGTGGCGATCCGCAGTCCCGGCGCAGCCATGGAACCATCCTCGAATTCGATCCCTCCGGATGCTGACAGGATGGCGAAGTGATTGATGAAAACACCTTTTCCGAACCTGACCCGATTTCCGAAATCGCAGATGAACGGGGTGAGGATCCGTACGTCATCCAGCTTGCGCCCAAACAGCTCTTCCAGATATCCCACATAGGCGGGATCGTCAGGCATCGCCGCGTTGGCTTTGGCGCAGAGCGTTCTGGCGCGCATCATTTCTTCCACGGCCTCTTTGAAATAGGGTTCCCGGGTATCTGTCGGTCCGCCCTGGTCCATCAGGTCGTACACATAGCCTTTCTATACTCCATCTGTTTTCTCCTCACAGCAGGCCATTTGCAGACAGCCAGCGTTTTACAGTTTCCCTGGAAGCGGCCGCACTGCTGCCCGTGATGGACAGTCCGCTTTTCACAACCGCTCCGGGGCAGCTGCGTTTGATGTCGCGCTCGCTTCCGCCCATACCGCTTCCCTCATTGGTGCAGAGCGGCAGAATGGTTTTGCCGGAGAAATTGTAATGCTCAAGGAAGGTGAAGACGGCCATCGGCATGGTGCCCCAATAGTTCGGATAAGCAAGCACGATGGTATCGTACCCGTCGATGGAGTCCGGCATGGAAACGAGCTCCGGCCTTGCCTTTGCCCGCAGATCCTTCTTCGCTTCTTCGATGCAGGTCATATAGACCGGTGAGTAAGGATTTTTCATCTCGATTTTGAAGCTGTCTGCCGGGAGCAGATCTTTCATGATGCTGCAGACGATTTCCGTGTTGCCCACTTTCACATAGCGCATCGCACCGCCGAAGTAGTTTTCATCCGCTCTTGAATAATACGCAATCAAAGTTTTGGCCATTGCTGTTTCCTCCTGTCTTTGTTCTGATTCCATTATACGCATTCACTATTGCAATGTCTAATTGAAATGCTGTATAATCAATTTAATTCTTAAATAGCAGGAGCGAACAATGACCACGAAACAGATTGACTACTGTATAGAGCTTGCCCATACTATGAACTTCAGCCGGGCGGCGGAGAATATGTTTGTCAGCCAGCCGACCCTGACCTATCAGATCAAACTGCTGGAAGAAGAAGTCGGCTTCCCGATCTTTGAACGCAGTGGGAAAGGCGCGGCGCTGACGCCTGCGGGAGCGCAGTTTGTCTCTTTCCTGGCCGGAATGCGGGAGGATCTGAAGCGCGCCATCGAACAGGGGCAGAATTTCAGCGCGACCTATCGGGACAGCATCTCCATCAGCCTCATGGTCCGACAGGCTGTATACTTTCTCCCGGAAGCCATACGGCTTTTTTCAGAAACAAACAGCGACGTTCAGATCACGCCTGTATTCCAGTACGAAAGCGGAGTCGAGTCTTTTCTGAGGAACGAGGTCGATATCCTGTTCGCGCTGAGAGAGCAGACAAAACAGATCCCCGGCATTGCCGTCCATGAGCTGTTTGAAAGCCGCGTCTATCTGATTGCGGACAGGGCAGATCCGCTCGCCGGGAAGAATACCATTCAGGAAGAGAATCTCTACGGACGCACGCTGATGGTTGGCGGAGGTTCTCCTCCTGCGCTGAAGGCCGTCCAGCACCGATTGATCAATTCCGGGAAGATTCGGTATTTCAACAGTCCGGATCATGATACGACACTTACGAATGTTGCCGCCGGCAGAGGCATTTGTCTGGCGCCCGGTTTCCTGAACGACCACAGCGGGCAATTTGCCTGGATCCCCTATGACTGCCAAGAGACGTTTTCCTGCGTTCTGTGTACCCATAAAGCGGATAAGCGGTCAAGCGTATCGGATTTTATTGATATTCTGAGCAGCTTGTATCGGGAAGCTGTGGCGTTCCCGCTGTAATGCTTTCGTCGAAAAGCGCGAGAGAAGCCCGGCATGAGAGTCAGCCTTCTAAAGATGAATGACTTTCAGGCACCGCCAATCGGAACAGAGGGAACCATTCTCGGGGTCGATGATATCGGCTCCGTCATGGTTGCATGGGACAATGGTTGTGGGCTAAATGTAGTTCTTGATGAAGACAGGATCGAGATTCTTCCGGATGAAATAATCATAAAACATGCCTTCAGATCCGATTAAGCTGATCTGAACAAGCAGGAATCCTGAACTGAGAAATTCCTCGGTTCAGGATCATTTTTTCGTTTGCAGTTCAAAAACTATAGAAATCAGGGAATTTTGGCTGCTTCATAGCTTTATTTAACAAAAATAGCAGGGTTACCAAAACAATATAATTGTATTATAATCATGATAGTGACGCAGAACATAGGAGGATATTATGCCAAAACAGTTTCCATTGCTTACGGATAAGATGGAGTATCTTCTTAAAGATATTATTGCCTCATTAGGACAACTGCCAGTAGAACAACGAGTTTTCTTATTTGGACCTCCGGGTGAAGAAGACATGGAATGGGTTCTAGGTACAGCGCGTTATATTATTATGGAATATATAAAATATGCTTTCGATTATGATGATCCGGAGTATTCGTTGAGGCATTTCTGGAAAGAAAAAAATGATACGGATGACGAGCGAATGCGCCAATCGAGGATTATAGAGCATGTCCTAAAGTATAAAAAAAGAGAAATAGACCTTTTCGGGGCTGAGGTGCCACCAAATCATAAATTTGCAAATGTATCAATGGATGATATAGAATCGAAGCTTAAAGGATATCGTTTTACAGAAATGAATTATTTCGAGCATCAAAACATTCATGATTTAGATATAATAAAAGCTATCTATTTGAATCGTATTGGCTCAGCAAAAAAGATATCAAATGCTCGATTTCAAGAAATCTTTGACCAATACGATGCATTTGTCAAAGATATAATGACAAAATCAAAAACCAATAATAAAGATATGGTCTTTTATTCAATTGCATTTTTTACGTTGGAATGGCATTATCCGATAGAGTTATTCTATTATATTGCATGCGTCATGGAGGAATCTGGCATACAGGAAATTGACAAATCAAACCTGGTTTTGCTATGCGGAAACGTAGAGATTGAATCGATGTATTATGGTTGGGTATCTACACAAAGCAGAATGATTAAAGAACGCTTGCTTTTTGCTGATCTTCTGTTTAGCAATGAAAAACCTCTTCTTGTAAAGGAAGAATTAGTATCAATGATCAAGGAAATCATTGCTTTAGTTGTCTATTATAAAGAATCTATGTATTCTATAGGCGAAATGAAATATATAGACTGGTTTAGAACCGAATCAAACATATCTGATTGGGCTTCTTTCTTTCGATATTATGATGTTTTCTCAATTTGGAAGAAGAAGGAGTGGACGCCCAAGCGAATCCAAAACATGAGAAAGCTTTTCCAACTGACCTCGCTAGAAAAACTATAAATCCCGAAAATCGTTCTTAATAGAAAAATCCAAAGTTTGCTATTTTCATCTCAGATAAACTCTTGAAAGGAGAGCTGAAACAGATGAAAATGGCAGAGTTTGAAAAAGTAAAAGAAATGTCCTATGAGGATTATTGTGGCTATCTACAGGCAAAATATGGAATTGGCCGGGCAGATTACATGACCAGGTCGTTTAACAAGAATCAAAAAGTATCGAGAACAGCAGAAGGGTTGATTGCTCATCATAAAGCAGAAGATAAGATGATTTTGCTTTCAACAAAAGCTGTTGCGGAGAAATGCCCTTTTGAATGGCAACAGAAGGAAAATATCGTATATTGTGACTATTTAGAACACTTGTTATTGCATGTGCTAATTTGCAAGTTTCCGTCTCAAGACAGAATTCCATTTGTGGATGTTGGGATTGGCGGCGTGATAAACTTTATTGTCCCTGAATTAAATGATTTATATTCGGGCTGGGTTTCTAATCAACCATGGCGGTTGAACTGTCATAGCAGGGTAATCGAGGATAAGGAAGTATATTTGGAGATTCTCAGGCTGTTTATCATCTACTTGCAAGAAGAGAGAGGGTTCGGTAAAGCTATCCTGCACACAAGCTTTAATGAACAGTTCGGAAATTGGTCTAAAACAAAGAATACAAAGCTTTTTGCGGAAATCGATCAGCTATGGAATGAATGAGGCTCTCGATGAGCACAGCTTAGGGATTCTTCCGCCTGAAAGCAAAGATTAAATTTCGTTATAAAAATGGGAAGAAAAAAATAATCCTAAACAGAAACGATCTCCGTTTAGGATTGTTTTTTGTAAAATGTCGAAAAAATTCCTGAAAATTATAGCCTAAACTAAACAAGGAAGTATACTATACAAGCATGGAGAAAAAGCAATCCTGGGGAAGACCGAGTGCAGCCAGGATGTCTTTTTGAAGCCGGGTGGGTGGATTGAGAAGCCTGGAACCCGAAAGAGAAGCAGCAGAAATGATGAGCTTCGCCTTATCAAGCTCTGAAAAGATCTTTCTAAGAGTGAAGCCCTCTTTGGACATCAATTCAGAAAGCGCT
>CADAPN010000043.1 GCA_902789835.1 Oscillospiraceae bacterium | reverse complement strand
GAGGCCTCGCCGCCTTCGAGTTTCGCGAAGGTCTCTTCCAGCGCGGCGCAGGTCGGGTTCCCGAGGCGGGCATAAATATAGCCGGGCTCCTCCAGCGCGGATTCTCTTTCATGCCGCTTTCAAGGCATATATTTTTTGTATCAGCTCCGCCAGGCCTCCGTTTTCTCTGTACAGACAGGAGGCTTTCCGGAAAACCGACACACACTCCTCCTCACCGGCATCCGCCAGAAGGACCAGAAACCGGCCCCTGCTGATTTCCGTCAGGGCATCCACCGGACGGGCGGCCCGCACCAGGGCATCCCGCAGAAGCTTTGAATCCTGCGGACCGTTTTCCGTCCCCGGGATTTGGCCGGGCGGAGGATCCAGCGCCACATAGAGCAGGAAAGACGGGTGCTCCCGGCCGTTTATGCGGCGCTTTTCCATTCGGCAGATTCCCTCAAAAACAGGGGTGCTGCAAAGATAGCCCCCGCCTTCTTTTCCTTCCCCGGTCATCTGCTTCCACAGGCGCCCGGGATCAGAGGCGGCTGCGGCGTCCGTGATCGGAAGCTTCTGGTACAGCTCGGTCATCTGTCTTCCGACGGGCAAGTCCATATCCGTGCGGTAGTTCTGCTCCGTGACCATATAAAGCTTCTTTGCTTCCGCATACCGCCCCTGTTCGATCAGGGCCTCCATGATCAGCCGTTCCCAGTCAAAGAAGGGCTGTACGCGGGAAGCATGCTGTCCAAGCTGTTCCAGCTCCGCATAGTTCCGATTCTCCCGCAGGCGTCTTGCGGCGCGCTCGGTACAATCGATAAAAAGCTGCTCGTAGCGTCTGGCCTCCTGTGCAGCCCAGCCGTTATTCGTCCGAACGCCGAAAAAATCACCGCCGTAAACCTGGCACGCCCGCAGGCAGAGCCGAAGCTCCTCCTGTCCGGAAGCCGCTTTTCGAACATCGTCACAGAGTTGCTCAAATTCTTCCGCATCTTCCCGAACGGGAATTTCCGGCGTCCAGAAGTAGGTGTCATTTTCCCTTCGAAAATAATCCGTATCCGGAAGCCCTGCCTGACGAAGCATTCTTCGCAGGTTATGCAGCTGAACATGCAGGGAATGGGTGGCGTTCTGAACGTCTCTGTCCTCAAACAGATAGTCGATCAGCTGGGATTTTGTTACGCCGCTTCGGCGGTAATGAAGGATCATCTGCAGCGCGGCAGCGGGCTGGGTCATGCCGGAGCGAAAGAGGCCGATAATCGGCTTTCCGTCCCAGTACACACAGAAGGTCCCCAGCATACATACCGATAAAGCTTTTTGTTTTCCTGCAGGCATTCTAACTGCTTCCTCATTCCTCTTTGTTTTCCGGGCCTGATCCTCGCCCGGATGTTTTTCTTCCGTCAGAATCCGCTCACCGGGTTTCCTTCGGAAGGAAAATGCTTACTCTTGTCCCTTTTCCGGGGCTTGATTCCACATCCAGCCGTCCGTTCACGGTTCCCTTCAGCCGCTCCTTCACGTTTTTCAGGCCGATATGCGGCTGTCCGTCGTCGGGTTCCCGCTGCGGATCAAAACCCGGGCCGTCGTCCGTGACGGCGACTTCATAGTGATCCGGATATTCCCTTGACGAGATCGTCACGGTTCCCCGTCCGCTGAGCTTTCCCCGCACACCGTGCCGAACCGCGTTTTCCACCAGCGGCTGGAGCGTCAGGGTCGGGATCTCAAACTCGGTACAGGACAGGTCATAGCACACCTCTAGGGCAACCTCATAACGCAGCTGCTCCAGCTCGAGATACAGTCTGGTGTGCGCAAGCTCCTGCGTGAAGGGAATGGTGGTCTCCTGGTTAAGAGCGCTCATGTTCCCGCGCAGATAGCGTGAGAATTTGGCCACCGCCTGTTCCGCGGTGGGCGGATCCGTTTTGCAGAGGCTCTGAATCGCGCCCAGCGTATTATAAAGGAAGTGCGGCTGAATCTGGCTGAGCATGATCTCGGTCTGCATCCGGCAATTTTCCTGGAGCTGCTGATAATAGTGCTCCGACTGGTCCATCGAGATCGAGACGAACATGAAAAACCCCGCCACCGACGCGCCGAGCAGGATCGTGTAGATCCCGTAAAACTTCATCTGAACCAGCATGGAAGCCGTCGGGATCACCGTATAGATCCAGAAGGCAAGTCTCTGCTTTTGCGAGAGCCGGTCTTTTCTTCTCCAGAGCGCAACGACGTCGATTGCCATGATCAGCACCGGCGGAACAAGGAGCAGCGGATAATACGGGCCGCGGTAATAGATGTTATTCTCGTCGATGCTGTAGATCAGGGTAGAGAACTGGGTATAGATCAGCAGCAGGCAATAGACCGCCCACAGCACCGCCGCTGCGCGAAAAATCCCGCTCCGCTTCCAGTCGGTCTCTCCGCTGGATTGCAGCAGAAACGCCGTGATCAGCAGCAGAACCAGGGAGGGGAAGAAGGATTCCAGGAACAGGGTAATCCGGAAAAGGCGCGCGTATGTCGGTCCCCGGTACATGCCAAGGTACTGTCCTGCCAGGTTTGCCGCGGCACAGACCACCATCATCCCGAAAAGCGCGGTGAAGAAGGTCTTTGCCTCTTTTTCAAGATGGCGGCTGATCAGCACCTGAATCAGTCCGAGAATGCTGATCGTCAGAGCCGCCGTGCCGATGCTGAGGTTGATATAATCAATCATGATTCTTTCTCTTTTCTTCTCTGTTTCGTTGATTCTTGATTATAGTCCCGTCGGCGCACAAGAATGTCACAGCATTCCTGTTGAACCCTGCGCAGCCCCATCTTTACCGGGTACAGGAACACCGGGAGAGGCCGCATAGCCGAAGCCCGCATTCTCTCCCGGTGTCCGTTCTTTGATTCATTTTATGCCTGATTCTGAAACCACAGCTCCCCCGAGGTCAGTTCCGCCCAGCTGTACTGGGTCATATATTCGCCGTGATAGGCGTTGACGGCCTTCGGATCGCCGCGGAGCATCTGGTAATAGTCACAGTCCAGCTCTTTCGCGTGAATGGCCAGAATGCCGCTTTTCCGGATCAGCAGGTCCTCCATGCCGATGCTCTCCAGGGCGTCACGCAGATCACCGACGAGGTTCCGCAGCTGGTGCTTTGTTTTTTTGAGATCGGTCTCATCCTCCCAAAGGACCGCGCCGATCTCTTCGGCGCTGCAGGTTGCGCCCCGGCGGTCCACCAGAAACGCGAACAGTTCCTTGGTCTTGCGCCGCTGAAACAGGAGCGGTTTACCCTGTGAGAACACCTCGAAGGGTCCGAAACAGCGTACATACAGCCGAAGGCCGGACGGCGCCGGCTCCTCCGGCATCTGATCCAGCTCTTCCCGAATCGCCGCCGCTTCCACCGGCTTGAGAAGATAGCCGTGCGCATGGATCCGATAAGCCTCCAGAGCGTACTGATCATAGCCGGTCACGAAAACAAGCCTTGTCTGCGGTGCGGCCGCCTTGATCTTCACGGCGAGCGCCAGTCCGCTCATTCCGGGCAGATTGATGTCCGAAAAAACGACATCGGGTTTTTTCTCCGGATCCGTGAGGGCATCCATGACTTCCGGCGCGCGGGAGAAATCCAGAATCTCCGCCGACGGCTCCGCCTCCGCAATCGCGTCGTGAAGCATTCTGAGCATCTTCGGTTCGTCATCGATGGCATAGATCCGCATCGGAAACTCCTTTCTGTTTCTGAGGTGTTTTTTCAGTTCTCTTCCGCTTCCTTCTTCCGGTGGTTGACCGGATGGAAGGGACAGCGCTTTGTGATGCACTGGTTGTTCTCGCCGCAGCGGCTGCAGACAATCTCGTGCTTCTCCATCTCCACGCCGAAGTGCTCTTTGGCAAAGTCCACGGCACTTAAAATGGCGAGGTAGGAATCCCGCTTGCAGCAGCGCGGCCCTCCGATTTCCCCGATGGCGCCCAGGGCCTTGGAGGTCATGAGGTTGCTGAGCCCCCAGGCGTCCGTTGCCAGCGGGGAGGCCCCTGTGACCAGGGAGACAAAGATCCCGGTGCTGATGCCCGCGCCGCAGGCGCCCCAGAAGCCGCACACCCCGCCCGGAATCTGCTTTCCGCGCTGCAGCATGGCCATCAGGCGCTTTTCCAGATCCACTTCGCCGCCGGCGTTCCGGTACGCGGTGAGCAGGGCCGCGCCGACCATGGTATGATGCTCCGGTCCGTGCATGTGGCAGAACTTCTGCGACATGAGCTTTTCCATAATATCAACGGGATCCTTCGACTTTTCCTTCAGGCAGACCGAGACCATTGCGTCCATCCCGGCCGAGTGGCACTCGTCACAGACATAGTGGCCCTTGACGCAGCGCGTCAGGGAACGAACCTTCTTGTGGCAGAAGAAACATTCCATCAGGGTCTCTTCCTGCAGATATTCCAGCGGCGCTCCGCAGATCAGACATTCTTCGTTCATGTTCTTCTTCACCCTTTCTCGAAAGTCGCAATTGTTTCATTTCGATTTTGTATGATAAACCAAAGGCGCTGCACACGTCTTCACTTTACTTCCTGTGATCCAGTACCCACTGTAATAATTCATCGTACCCCATGCTACCGTCAGCGACGGACAATCCGACCCTGACAAGGTCCTCATCTGAACATTGAACCGGAACACCGTTCATTTCCAGGAAGGAGAGCATCACATAGATTCCGATCCGCTTATTTCCATCCAGAAAAGCGTGATTTGAGATCAGAGCGTAGCCAAGGCGAGCCCCCTTCTCTTCCTTGGTGGGATAAAACTCTTTATCACCAAAGCCCGCATAAGCACTTTCGAGCGCAGAATCCAGCATAGCTTCATCGCGAACACCTACACTTCCGCCGGTGGCTTCGGCGAGGATTTTATGAAGCAATAAGATCTTTTCTTTCGAGAATTTGATCATTTGGCCAGCTCCTCAAACGCGGCTTTGTGTTCCTTTAAAATACGCTGGGTTACCACCTGAAACTTCTCATCTTCGGACAGTTCAATCTGCGGCTCGGTGTCCAAGTCAATCACCAGCAGCTTAGGCCTGTTGTTTTTAAAGACATATACCCGGCCCTTTTTCTCCGCTATTTTTGCAACACGAGAGAAATTTTGATTTGCCTCTGTTGCTGTCACAATTGTATTGGTATCGATCATCATACCTATCGCCTCCAGTGATTAATATATCATATTATAGGTAAAAATCAACCTATAATCGTGGAGCTTTCAATGCTCTCCTCTCCGCACATCCGGGTGGGGGAGCGCTTCGGCACCCATGTCCGGATGAACCTCGCGACCTCTGGCGATCTGGTCCGGGACGCGGTCAGCCGGATCACACAAAACCTCATGCAAAAATAAAGAACCGCCTCTGCGCAATCCTCGGTTCGGACGGATACAAAAGACCCGGGCAAAACAGGATCTGATATTCCTGATTGCCCGGGTCTTTTTCTGTCTGTTTTCGCAGAGGCCGCGCTCCGCGCTTTTGCCTTATTCGCCGAGGTAGGCGGCGCTGAGGGTGTCGTCCGCCAGCAGCTCCTTGCCGGTGCCGTAGCGCACCACCAGACCGGTCTGCAGGATGTAGGCGTGGTCGGAGATCTGCAGGGCCTTGTTGGCATTCTGCTCGATCAGGAGGATGGAGATCTTGAAGTGGTCGCGGATCTGGCGCACGAAATCCACCAGCTCCAGGGACTCGTCTGCGTTCATGCCCGTCGATGCAAAGCTCTGTCGCTTTGCGTGCTTCAGTCCGGCGTGATCTGGATCTGGATCTGGCGCCTTGCGGCAAAGGCCTCAAAGCTCTCCGGCACGCGTTGGTCGGTGATGACCAGGTCGACGTTCTCCAGTCCTTCGAACAGATGATTGGCCGTCCCTTCAAACTTGGTGTGATCCACCACCAGGATCTTCATCTTTGCGCTTTTGAGCATCTGCCGGCGGACATTGGCTTCGCTGATGTGGTTGTCGGAGAGGCCCTGCTCCGCGCTGAGCTTCGGGCAGCTGATAAACACCTTGTCGGCATAAAAATGATGCAGCGCCTCCACGGTGTTCGGGTCAGCGAAGGAAGACGTCCTGCGGCGGAAGACGCCGCCGATTCCTACCAGATTGACATTGGAATTGCGGTCTGCAAAGAGATTGCAGATGGCGAGGGAATTGGTAATGAGCGTTACCGTCAGGTCCAGGGCCAGAATCGCCTCGGCAATGGTGAGGCAGGTGGTAGAGGAATCCAACATCACCATGTCGTTTTCCTGGATGACGGAGACGGCCGCCGCCGCCATGCGTTCCTTCGTATGCTGCAGGTAGGACTTGCGCAGCTCGATGGGGTAGCCCTTGTCATACTTTTCCACCAGATAGGCGCCGCCGTGGGTCCGGACCAGCTTCCCGGCCATCTCCATCTCCCGGAGATCACGCCGCACGGTTTCCTCGCTGCAGCAGAGCATCTCGCTCAGCCCCGGCACCAGAACATAGCCGGCTTTCCGAAGCTCCTGATCGATCAGGTTTTGCCTTTCAATTTTTAACATAAGGTCTGCTCCCTTGTCGTCGTAACGGCTTTGCGCACGTTTGTTCTATTTGTCGATTTCCCTGCAGGTTTTTCTGAGTCCTATTATATATATTGAACGGCAAAACGTCAAATCATTCTTTTTTCGGTCAGATTTTTGTCTGTTTCTTTGGTTTAGTGTTGACTTTTGACCGTTTGTGGTGTAAAGTTTCAGATGGGTAGGATTGTTCTGCCTATGCTTCGGCTGCTTCCAGCCTGACAGGAGGATTTCATGCGTACCTTCGATTCCTTCTTTCTCATGAATACGGACGATGTCCGGCGCTATGCCGTTGAGGTCCTTCACCGCTTTGACGCGGACGAGGAGACCGAATGCCGCGAAATCGGCGACGGCAACATCAACTATGTCTTTCAGGTCCGATCCCTGCGTGACGGCCGTTCCGTGATTGTCAAGCAGGCGGATCGTCTGCTCCGTTCCTCCGGCCGTCCGCTGGACCTCTACCGCAACAAGATCGAAGCCGCCGTCCTGAAGCTGGAAGGCGAGCTTGCCCCCGGGCTGGTCCCCGAGGTCTATTATTATGACGAAACCATGGCCGCCACCTCCATGGAGGATGTGTCGGCCTGTCACAATCTCCGCCGGGAGCTGATGGCGGGGCGCTTCTATCCGCATCTGAGCGAAAAGATCTCTTCCTTTCTGGCGGACACCCTTCTGCCCACCACGGATCTGGTCCTGGATGCGGAAGAGAAAAAGCGGCGGGTTCGGTTCTATACGAATCCGGAACTCTGCAAAATCACCGAAGATCTGGTTCTGACAGAGCCTTATTACGACTACAAGGGCCGTAATATCCTTACCAAAGGGAATGAGACTTTTGTCAGAACCTTTCTCTATTCCGACGAGGCGCTGCATGCCGAGGTCGCGAAGCTCCGCCTCGGTTTTATGAACAACGCCCAGGCCCTGCTGCACGGAGATCTGCATTCCGGGTCGATTTTTCTCAACGAGACCGAGCTCAAAGTCCTGGATCCCGAGTTTGCCTTCTACGGTCCGATGGGCTACGACATCGGAAACGTCATCGGAAATCTCTTTTTCGCCTGGGCCAACAAGGCCTTTGCCGTCCCGGAAAGCCAAGCCTTCTGTGATCAGCTTGCCGGGTGCATCGAGGAGGTTTTCGACCTGACCCGGGAGAAGCTCTCCCGGCGCTATGACGAGCTGGTGACACTCCCGCTCTACCGCGTTTCCGCCTTCCGGCAGAGCTGGCTTGACGGGGTGATGGCGGATTCCGCCGGCTACGCCGGGACGGAGATCATCCGCCGTACCGTGGGCGACTCCAAGGTCATGGAGCTGGATTCGATCACCGATCCCTCCGTAAAGATTCCCATGGAGCGGGCCCTCATCAAACTCGGCATCGCCCTCATCAAGCAGCGGCAGATGCTCCGCACAGGCCGTGAGATTACGGCGCTGTTCCGTCTGATCCTGAGCTGAGAAAGGAGCTGTGATCATGGAACGCAACGATCAGAACATGCCCTTCCTGCTCCGCTATGAAAACGTCGCCTGGTATGAAAACGGCCGGGTTCGCATTCTGGACCGGCGGGTCTATCCGACGGAGGTCCGCTTTGTCGAATGCGAAACCTATCAGGAGGTGGCGCAGGCCATCGCCGACATGGTAACCCAGAGCGCGGGTCCCTACACCGCCGTCGGCATGGGCATGGCCCTGGCCGCCTGGCAGGTGCGCGCCGAAGGAAAGGAAAAGCAGATCTCCTTCCTCCGGCAGGCCGCTTTTGACCTGGCCCACGCCCGTCCCACCACCGCCAACCGCTACGGGCAGATCACGTACCGGGCGGCGGATCTGGCAGAGGCAGCGCTGGAAGCGGGGGAGGATCCCATTGACGCCATTGTGGCCTCGACGGTCGAATCCCTGAACCGCCGCTACGGCACGATGCAGATCGTGGGGGACTATCTCGCCGGCCTGATCCCGCAGGGGGGCAGCATCCTGACCCAGTGCTTCGGCGAGACCATCATCGGCACGGTCATCCGCGCCGCCCGGCAGCAGGGAAAGGACTTTCGCGTCTACTGCGCCGAGACCCGGCCTTATCTGCAGGGTGCCCGCCTCACCTCCAGCTGCTTTGCGGAGATGGGCTTTGAAACCACGGTCCTGACGGACAACATGATCGCCTGGGCCATGCAGAACGAGGGCATTGATCTCTTCACCTCCGCGGCCGACACCATCGCCCGGGACGGCCACATCGCCAACAAGATCGGCACTTTCCAGATCGCGATTCTGGCCAAATACTTCGGCATCCCCTACTACGTCACCGGCATCCCCGACCGCGACAAGCACACAAAGGACGACATCGTCATCGAAATGCGCGATCCGGAGCAGGTGCTGCGCTACCGGGGCATTCCGAACTGTCTGCCCCAGGTCCGGGCCGTTTACCCCTCCTTTGACATTGTGCCTCCGCACCTGATCTCCGGCGCCGTGACGGATAAGGGCATCTTCGTTCCCTATCTGCTGGACCGCTACTTCGACACCGAGGTCAAAACCTTTTACTGATCCCCGTGCAGGGCCACGTCTGTTTTTCCAATGTACCGTCATAATCATATCATCATATAAAGGAATACTGCCATGAAAGTCTATGTCCGCGCCCCCTATCCCGAGAACCGTCTTGCCGAGCTCAAGGAGCTGTTTGACGAGGTTCTGTACGAGCCCTGGAACGACAATGACACCATACTCGTATGCTGAACCATGGACTACGATCTCCTCATCGACCTCGGAATCAGTAGTACTCATGCCGCTCTTGTAGACATCAGTGGTAGCATTCTCTCCATGCGCAGTTTCCTGAACCGCTATTACCGGGACGAGGCCTATCCGGATGCCCAGTTTTTCCTGCCCCAGGAATGGCAGTCCGAGATTCTCCGCCTCTGTCTGGATCTTCATGCAGAGCATCCGGACATCCGGGTTCGCTGTGTCTCCGCCGCCGGGGCAAGACAGAGCATTGTTCTCCTGGACGCCGCGGGAAAGCCCTTCTACGGTCTGCCGAACATCGACAACCGCGGCCGGGAATTCATGGGGGACATCGGTCCGCAGGATCTGATCTATCGTTGTTCCGGAAAGTGGGTCACCGAGGATTTCCCCGCGGCCAAACTTCTCGGCCTGCGCAAACGGCGTCCGGAGCTCTACAGCCGGATTCACACCGTTTTGAGCCTCAGCGGCTTCATCGCCTGGATCTTCACGGGCATTGCCTGTTTTGAGCCTTCCCAGGCCTGTGAGACCCAGCTCTATGACCTGGAAAAGGGCGCCTGGTCCGATTTTCTCTGTGAAACCTACGGCATCGACCCCGCTTTTCTCCCGCCCCTCAAAATGGCAGGGGAGCAGGTCGGTCCCATTCTTCCGGATCTGGCGGAAGATCTCGGCATGAGAGCGGATGCCTGCTTTGTCGCCGGCGGGGCCGACACCCAGTGCGGCCTGCTGCAGACCGGGATCATGCCCGGGGACATCGCCATCGTCTCCGGCACCACCACCCCGGTTACCGCGCTGACGGACCACAAGTTCTATGACGAGCAGCGTGTCTGGGTGGATGCAAACCTCGGTGCAAAGGGTTATCTGATTGAGATGAACCCCGGTGTTACGGGACTGAACTACCAGCGCATCAAGGACGTTCTGGCTCCGGACATCAGCTATGAGGCGCTGGAGCGGGAGTACCGGCGCAAACAGAACTTCCTTGCCACGGCTTCCTTCAGCTCCCTGCTCTTTTACGAGCGGCGCTCCCTGCGCCACGGCGGATTCTTTCTCCCCTCGCCCTGGCCGGACAGCATGACAAGGGTCGACCTGCTCTGGGCGGCGCTCGCCGACATTGCCTGCTCCACCTATGAGCAGCTGCAGCGGCTCATTGATCTCAGCGGCCATCAGAGAGACTATGTCTTCGGCTGCGGCGGGGGCCTCCGGTCCGGGACCCTCTGCCAAATGATTGCCGATCTCTCCGGTCTGGAGCTGCGGCTCCTTCCCGGCTTTGAGCAGGCCACCCTCTACGGACTGACGGTGCTGTGCAACCACGCCTGTCATGTGGACACCCCCGCCGCGGAAGGTTCTGTCCTGCGCTATCCCCCGCGCGGCGGCGATCTCATCCGCCGCTATCACGAGCGCTGGCGCGAAGAGCGCCTGTCCCTCAACCCACCTGTCAGCAACAACTGAACGATATATTGTATTGGTGGAAACACATCATGTTAATGCAAGAAGAACGCGAACTGATCGTTGAAATCGGCAAACAGATGAGCACGTCCGGTCTCTGCCCCGGCACCAGCGGCAACCAGAGCATCTACAACCCCGAGCTCGGCCTCATGGCCATCAAGCCCTCCGGAATCGGCTACATGGAGACCACTCCGGAAGACATCGTCGTCATGGACCTGGAGTCTCATGTGGTGGACGGCAAGCGCAAGCCCTCCAGCGAGTGGGACATGCACACGGAGTTCTATAAGAACAAGCCCAACTGCCGTGCCATCGTCCACACCCATCAGCGCTTCTGCACCACCTTCGCGGTGCTCGGCATGCCGATCCAGGCGGTGCACTATGTGCTGGCCGATGCCAACTGCTACGAGATTCCCTGCGCCCCCTATCACACCTTCGGCACGCCGGAGCTGGCCCAGGATGCGGTCAAGACCTGCGGCACCGGCGATGCGGTGCTGCTTGCCAACCACGGCATCGTGGTCTGCGGCAAGAACCTGAAGAGCGCCTTCGGCCTGGCAAAGAACCTCGAGTACATCGCCGAGCTCCAGTATCGCGCCCTGTGCATCGGCAAGCCCAACGTCCTCGGCAAGGCCGAGATGGACGAAGTGTTCGAGGGCTTCAAGTCCTACGGACAGCCCGCCAGCGGCAAGACCGGGTACTGATCCTTCGTTCCTGAACAGAGGAGCCGCGTATGAATAATTTTGATTTTTACAGCCCCACGTATTTTGTCTTTGGCCGTGACCGCGAAAACGAAGCCGGCCGCTATGTCAAAAAGTTCGGCGGCAGCCGTGTCATGATCGTCTACGGCGGCCAGTCGGCCAAGAAGTCCGGTCTGCTCGACCGGGTGAAGGACTCCATCACCGCCGAGGGCCTGAGCGCCGTCGAGCTCGGCGGCGTCAAGCCGAATCCCCGCAGCGGACTTGTCTATGAGGGCATTGAGCTTGCCCGCAAAGAGAAGGTTGACTTCCTCCTGGCCATCGGCGGCGGCAGCGTCATCGACACCGCCAAGACCATCGCCATGGGCGTTCCCTATGACGGGGACTTCTGGGATTTCTTCTCCGGCAAGACCCCGGAGACCGCCCTGCCCGTCGGCGTGGTGCTGACCATCGCCGCTTCCGGCAGCGAGGGATCCCCCAACGCCATCGTCACCAACGAGAAGACCCTTGAAAAGACCGCCGCGGAGGCCGACTGCATCCGCCCGAAGTTTTCCATCATGGACCCGGTTCTCACCGAGAGCCTGCCGCCCTTCCAGACCGCCTGCGGCATCACGGACATCATCTCCCATGCCTTCGAACGCTACTTCACCCCGACCAAGGATGTCGAGACCACGGACCGCATGCTGGAGGGCATCGTGCTGGCCATGATGCACGAGGGACGCCGCGTGATGAAGGATCCCCACGACTATGAAGCCCGCGCCAACATCATGTGGGCCGGCATGGTCGTGCACAACGACGTGATGGGCGTCGGACGGAAACAGGACTGGAACAGCCACCATCTCGAACACGTGCTCTCCGCGGTCTTTGACTGCGCCCACGGGGCGGGCCTCTCCGTCATCATGCCCGCATGGATGAGCTACTGCGTGGAGCACAGCGACGCCCTGCGCTTTGCCCAGATGGCCACCCGCATCTTCGGCTGCCAGATGGATTTTGACGACCCCAAACGCACCGCCCGCGAAGGCGTCGAGGCCTTCAAGAACTTCCTTCGCGAGCTCAATATGCCCCTGACCTTTGCGGAGGTCGGCGCGGATCCCGCTTCCATCCCCCGTCTTGTGGAGATGAACAACATCGGCGACGGCGTCACCGGCGGCTATGTCGGTCTCGACCGCGCCGCGCACTTTGAAATCTATGAAACGGCCGCCGGTCTGCGCTGAGCAGAGGCGGAAGCGTTTCCCAACCCATTTATACAACCGGAAAGGAGTCTCTGTGTCATGATTGATCTTGAAAAATGCGGTTTTGCCACCAAACAGATTCACGCCGGAAAACATGAAAACGCGGCAGGTGCCCTGACCCCGCCGATCTACCAGACCTCCACCTTTGAGTTTGCTTCCGTCGAGGAAGGCGGCAGACGCTTTGCCGGACAGGAAGCGGGCTTCATCTACTCGCGTCT
>CADAPN010000042.1 GCA_902789835.1 Oscillospiraceae bacterium | reverse complement strand
GCCCAGCGCCGCTGCGCCCAGAAGCGCGTCCATCAGCGCATGCGTAAGCACATCCGCATCCGAATGCCCCAGCAGGCCCTTTTCCCAGGGGATCTCCACTCCGCCGAGGATCAGTTTTCTGCCCTCGACCAGCCGGTGTACGTCATATCCGTGTCCGATCCTCATCTTCCCGCTTCCCTCCTGCGTTCCAGAATGCCCTGGGCAATCACCAGATCCTGCGGCGTGGTAAGCTTGAGGTTTTCTTCTTCTCCCTCCACGGCCTGGATCGTCATGCCGAGCCGCTCCACCGCCGTCGCGTCATCCGTAAAGGTCAGTCCCTTTTCCACCGCATCGGTGAGCGCCGCCTTGACCACTTCGGTCAGGAAGACCTGCGGCGTCTGGACCCGAACCACACGCTCCCGGTCAAGGATGCCCGTCAGGGCTCCTTTTTCATCCACCCCGCGCAGCGTGTCCGTGCTCTTGACCACCGGAATCGCCGCAAACTGAACCCCGGCTCTTTGGATGCATGCTTCAATCAGCTTCTCGGAGACCAGAGGCCGCGCCCCGTCGTGGATCGCCGTCAGACGGCAGTTCTTCTTCAGGGCCATCACTCCGGCGAGGGCGGATTCCGTTCGGGTCTTTCCGCCGCACACCACTGCGGTGACCTTGCTCAGGTTGTACTGATCACAGAGCGCCGCGATCTCCTCGATCCGGTCTGCCTTCGTGACCACGACGATCTCCTGTATCAGCGGAGACTGTTCAAACGCGTTTACCGCCCTGACCAGGACGGGCTGCCCTTCCAGCATCACGGTCATCTTGTCAAAGCCCATGCGCTGGGCACTGCCCGCGCCGAGAACTACCGCCGCGCAGCTAAGGGGGCCTTCTTCCTTTTTCAGGTGTTTGTATGCCGCAACCAGGTCCATCTTATGTTCTCCACTCCGTTCGTTCCCGGATCATCTTAGCTGACGCATCCGGTAGAAGTTCATCATGCCGTCCTTCATCTCATCCAGATGCTTCAGCATCTTTCCCGCTCCGTAGGTGGCGCAGGAAACCGGGTCGTCCACCGGCAGCGTGCGGATGCCGGTGCTGCGTTCGATCAGGCGGTCCATGCCGTACACCAGGCTGCCGCCGCCGGAGATGATAATACCGTTCTGGTCCAGGTCTCCCACGAGCTGGGGCGGTGTGCGTTCCAGCACCGCGTGGATTGCTTCGAGGATGTCGTTCATGGGTTCCACAAAGGCCTCGATCAGCTCGTTGGAGCTGACCCGGACGGTCTTGGGCAGGCCGTTTGCCAGGTTGCGGCCCTTGACTTCCTCGATTCCCATATCCGGCCGCTGCATGACGCAGCCGATGTTTTTCTTCAGCTCCTCCGCCGCCGTGAGGCCGATGAGCATGTTGTATTTCTTTCGCACATATTTCACAATCGCTTCGTCAAAGCTGCCGCCGGCCGTCTTGATGGATTCGCATTCCACCACCCCGCCGGCAGAGATCATGGCGATTTCCGTGGTTCCGCCGCCGATGTCGACAACCATGTGCCCGTCCGGCTTGCTGATGTCAACGCCGGCGCCAAGCGCCGTGGCCACGCCCTGCTCCAGCAGATAGACCTTCCGTGCACCGGCTTCGATGGCCGCGTCAATCACCGCGCGCTCCTCAACGCCGCTGATGCTGCTCGGAACACAGCAGAGCACACATGGCTTGAAGAGGCTGAAGGAGGTGATGCGGCTGACCAGTTCCCGCTGCATCTGCGCCGCCATCTCATAGTCCGAGATGACGCCCGCGCTGATGGGATGGATCGCGACAATATTTGCCGGGGTCCGCCCCAGCATCCTCTGGGCGTCCTGACCGACCTTCTGGATCTTTCCGCTGAATCGGTCCACGGCAACCACCGTCGGTTCACGGGCGACGATTCCCTTCCCCTGCTCAAACAGCAGGGTTGTAGATGTCCCCATATCAATGGCGATGTCTTTTTCAAATATCTGCATAATCGCTTTCTCCGTTCGATTCTGTAGTGAAGCCTCTGTCTTCTCTCTCGGTTCGGGCGAGGGTCAGGCCGGAAACCTGTTCCGCTCCTGCATTCAGGAGCTCCTTCGCCGCTTCGCTGAGCGTGGCGCCCGTCGTCACAATGTCGTCGACGAGCAGGACATGCTCCCCCGAAAAGGATGTCACCGCACGGTAGACACCCCGGACGTTTTTCTGCCGTTCCGCTATGCCGGAGGTTCCGGATTGCGCGGGATTGTTCCGGATTTTCTCCAGAGTTCTTTCACAGGGCAGGCCCTGCAGTCTGGCCACTTCCTCCGCCAGAAGCCGCGCCTGGTCATAGCCGCGGCGGCGGAGCCGCTGCCGGCTGAGCGGGACCCAGGTCACCAGGTCGACCGTCAGTTCGTGCTCCCTCATGCAATCTGCCATAAGCTCGGCATAGATGCGGTAATAGGCCGCCGCACCCTGAAACTTATACCGGTGCAGAGACTGCCGCACATCCCCTGTATAATACAGCGGCGAGAGGCAAACCGCAAGCCCGGAAATCTTCCGGCTCTGCATTTCTTTTTCCGGTGCCGGAAGCTGTTTTTCACAGGCCGGGCAAAGCATCCTTCCGTCTGTAACAAGCCTTCGGCAAAAGGCGCATTTCGGCGGGTACAAAAGGTCCAGCAGGCGCTCTCCAAGCCGGTTCATTTCCCGCAGGCCTCACGGATGCGGATGCGCAGGGCGTTGTAGCGCCGACTGGGGGCGACATTGTCGATCATGCGAAAAGCGATGTTCTCGTTTCCGACCATGATGAGAAGCTCCCGCGCCCGCGTCACCGCGGTATACAGGACCGTGCGCGTCAGAAGGCGACGGGACGAATCTGTAAGCGCAAGAATCACGGCCCGGTATTCCGATCCCTGGGACTTGTGCACCGTAAGCGCCCAGGCGTGCTCCAGATCGCCCAGCGATTCAAAGTCATACTTTGCCTCGCGGCCGTCGAAGTCCACCGTCATCGTCTGCTCTTCGGTATTAATCTCCTTCAGGATTCCGATGTCGCCGTTGAAGACGCCAAGGCCGCTGCTTCCGTCCGCGCACTCCCAGAGCACGTTATAGTCGTTCCGGTTCTGGATCAGGCGGTCTCCCACCCGGAAGATCACGTCCCCGACGGGACGTTCCTTTTTCTCGGGCGCAGGCGGGTTCAGGGCCGCCTGAAGGAGCTTGTTCAGGGCTGCTGTGCCGCATTCGCCTTTTCTTGTGGGGGCAAGGACCTGAATCTCCTCCGGAGGGATCCGCATTTTTTGCGGGAGCCTCGTGCTGCACAGCTCCACCACGGTCTCGGCGACGGAACCGGCCTGCAGGCGCTGCAGCCGGAAGAAGTCCCCCGCGTTCTCTGAGAGGTTCGGGTGCTCACCGCGATTGATCAGGTGCGCGTTGCGGACAATGCGGCTGCTTTCCCGCTGCCGGAAAATCTCCGTCAGCAGCACCGACGGCACCACCTCACTGCGCAGGATGGCGGAAAACACATCTCCGGGCCCCACCGCGGGAAGCTGTGCCGCGTCTCCCACCAGCATCAGGCGGGCGGACGCCGGCAGCGCCTTCAGCAGCGCGTGCATCAGGCGGATGTCCACCATGGAGCACTCGTCAATAATCAGCGCGTCGCAGTTCAGAGGATCCTCTTCGTTTTTCGTGAAGACCAGATCCAGATTGTCTTCGGAGAGCTTTGCACCCAGCATACGATGAATCGTGGCCGCTTCCACCCCGGTGAGCTCCGTCATGCGCTTTGCCGCACGCCCGGTGGGTGCGGCCAGCATCGTTCTGAGGCCAAGCCGGTCGTAGAGCTTCAGCACCGCACGCAGGGATGTGGTTTTTCCTGTCCCCGGGCCGCCGGTCACGGCGAGAATGCGGTTCTGCATCGCATAGCGCAGGATCTGCTTCTGCTGCTCGGCAAAACGCATGCCCTGCTCCGCTTCACATTCCTCGATCAGCTGATCCAGATTGAGTTTCCCTTCGGGCAGCTTCTGGACCATGGCGGCAATCCGCTCCGCGGTCTCCTTCTCGGCCCGATACATGTCGGGCAGATAGCAGGCGTCCTGTCCGGCAATCGGATCGCGGACCAGGTCTCCCTGTTCCGCCATGTCCTCCATAACGGCGGAGATGTCCTCCTGCTCCAGCTGCAGCTGCTGAGCCGCCGCGGTGCAGAGCTTCGCCCAGGGGATGAAGCAGTGGCCGTTGTGTTCGTTATGACGCAGAACAAAGATGACGCCGGCGCGGATCCGGTTCGGGTCTGTGTCCTCGATCCCCAGCTCCTCGGCCAGACGGTCGGCCGCGGCAAACGGCGCTCCGATCCCGTCGACGGTCAGAAGGTAGGGATTTTCCTTCAGGAGCTCCAGCGCGTTATCGCCATAGAAGCGATAAAGCCGCACCGCGTATTCCGGCGCGATTCCGGAGGCGCTCAGCAGAAGCACAAGCTTCTTCAGGCCGACCTGACGCTTGAACTCCTTTGCAATTTTCTCCGCTTTGTTCAGGCTGATGCCGCGGATTTCGGCAAGCAGCACGGGTTCCTCTTCCAGGACGCGCAGCGCGTTTCTTCCGAAGCGCTCGACAATCTGTCCCGCCATGACCGGTCCGATTCCCTTGACGGCGCCGGAAGCCAGATAGGAAAATACCGAGCGCTCGTCCTCCGGGGTGCTCCGCTCCGAGGATTCCGCCTCGAACTGACGCCCGTAGGTTCCGTGCAGGCCCCAGTGCCCGTAGGCCGTGATGGTCTCTCCCGGCCAGGCATAGGGGAAGGTCCCGGTCAGCTTCTGCTCGGCGCCGTCGGTGTCGGTCACGCTCAACACGGCGTAGCCGTTTTCCTCGTTGCTGTAGATAACGCTTTGGACCGTACAGCTGAGTACGTCAATCTCTTCCTCTTGATTCGGTTCCTGGTTGTTGATAGTATCCACGGCAGCTTACTGACTCCCAATCTCTATGGCTTTTTGTTTTCCCGCGCCTGCGGCGCGGGAAGACCGGTATTCCAAAAGCTTACCGACTCCCAATCTTGATCGGCTCTTTGTCTTCCCGCGCCAGCGGCGCGGGAAATCCGGTATTCCAAAAACTTAGCGGCTTTTTATTCTTCCAGGCTGAGCACCTGTTTCAGGTACTGCCCCGTATAGCTCGCCTCGCAGCGGGCGCAGTCCTCCGGCGTTCCTTCAAAGACCAGCTCGCCGCCCTCGTCGCCGCCCTCGGGGCCCAGGTCGATGATGGTGTCGGCAACTTTGATCACATCCAGGTTGTGCTCGATCACGATGACGGTGTTCCCTGCGTCGGTGAGGCGGGACAGGATGTCCGTCAGGCGGTGGACGTCCGCAACGTGCAGGCCCGTGGTCGGCTCATCCAGAATATAGACCGTACGCCCCGTCGCTCGTTTTGAGAGCTCCGTCGCCAGCTTGACCCGCTGGGCCTCGCCGCCGGAGAGCGTCGTACTGGACTGGCCCAGCTTGATGTAGCCGAGGCCGACGTCGTAAAGCGTCTGGAGCCGATCGCGGATCTTCTCCTGATTGGTGAAGAAGCCGAGGGCCTCTTCCACGGTCATCTCCAGAACCTCCGAGATGTTCTTTCCCTTGTAGCGCACCTCCAGGGTCTCCCGGTTGTAGCGCCGTCCGCCGCAGACCTCGCAGGGGACGTATACATCCGGCAGGAAGTGCATCTCGATCTTCACCAAGCCGTCGCCGGAGCAGGCTTCACAGCGTCCGCCCTTCGTGTTGAAGGAAAAACGCCCCTGATTGTAACCGCGCAGCCTTGCGTCCTGGGTGGCGGCGAACAGATTGCGGATATCGTCAAACAGCCCCGTGTAGGTCGCCGGGTTGGAGCGGGGGGTTCGCCCGATGGGGCTCTGGTCCAGGGCAATGACCTTGTCGACATAGTCCAGGCCCTCGATGCTGTCGAATTTGCCCGGATGCACCTTGGCCCGGTTCTTTTCCGATGCCAGGACCTTGTAAAGGATTTCCTGGATCAGGGAGGACTTTCCGCTCCCGGATACGCCGGTGACACAGATCAGTTCGCCCAGGGGGAAGTGTACGTCGATCCCCTTCAGGTTGTGCTCCGCTGCGCCGCGGATGACAAGCTCATGGCCGTTGCCCTGCCGGCGCGCGGTGGGGACGGGGATCTTCTTGCGCCCGCTGAGATACTGGCCGGTAACCGACTCCGGGCAGGCGCACAGGTCGTCCACGGTTCCCGCGCAGACCACCTTTCCGCCGTTGATGCCGGCGCCGGGACCGATGTCGATGACATGGTCGGCCGCGCGCATGGTCTCTTCGTCATGCTCCACCACGACCAGGGTGTTTCCCAGGTCGCGCAGGCGGTACAGCGTTTTCAGGAGCTTGGCGTTGTCCCGCTGATGCAGGCCGATGCTCGGTTCGTCCAGAATGTACAGCACGCCCATGAGGCTCGACCCGATCTGGGTCGCGAGACGGATTCTCTGGCTCTCGCCGCCCGAGAGCGTTCCCGAGGCCCGAGAGAGCGTCAGGTAGCCCAGGCCCACACTGCTCAGGAAGTCAAGCCTGCTGCGGATCTCTTTGATGATCTGGGCCGCGATCAGCTGTTCCTTCGGCGTGAGGGTCAGACCGTTGAGGAATATCGCCGCATTCACCACCGAGAGCTTCGTAAGCTCGGCGATGTTCTTGCCGCCCACCGTCACCGCGAGAGCGGTCTGCTTCAGGCGCTGGCCGCCGCAGGCGGGGCAGGGCGTCTCGGACATGCAGGACTCGATCTCCGCCCGCATTCCGGGGCTCTGGGTCTCGCGATAGCGCCGTTCCAGGTTCGGAACAATGCCCTCGAATTCTCTCTTGATCACGCCGTGGCCGTCCGCCTTTTCATAGCGCAGCTGCAGCGGTTCGCCCTTCGTTCCGTAGAGGATCGCGTCGATGGCTTCCGGCGACAGGGTTTCGATGGGGTCGGAGAGCTTGAAATGGTACTTCTTTGCCATGGCGTCGAAGTACATCTTCGAGATTCCGTCCGCTTTCACATTTCCCCAGCCCGAGGCGTTGATGCCGCCGTTTTCGATGCTGAGCTTTCGGTTGGGCATGATAAGCTCCGGGTCGATGAGCATCTGAATCCCAAGTCCCGAACAGGTCGGGCAGGCGCCGTGGGGATTGTTGAAGGAAAACAGGCGCGGGGTAATCTCTTCCAGTGAGATTCCGCAGTCCGGACAGGCGTAGTTCTGGGAGAAGCTGAGCTCCTCCTCGGTGTCCTTCAGCTCCGCCGTCAGCAGGCCTCCGGAGAGGCTCAGCGCTGTCTCGGCCGAATCCGTGAGACGGCGGCGGATGCTGTCCTTGATAGCAATGCGGTCGACGATGACCTCGATGGTATGCTTTTTGTTCTTGTCCAGCGGAATCTCTTCCGCCAGGTCATAGACCAGGCCGTCCACGCGGGCCCGAACATAGCCGGAGCGCTTTGCATCTTCCAGTATTTTTCTGTGCTCGCCTTTTTTGCCGCGCACCACCGGTGCCAGCAGGGAGAGCTTTGTTCCCTCCGGAAGCTGCATCAGGCGGTCGATGATCTGGTCCACGGTCTGCTGGCGGATCTCACGCCCGCACTTTGGGCAGTGCGGAATCCCGATGCGCGCGTACAGCAGGCGGAGATAGTCATAGATCTCCGTCACCGTTCCCACGGTGGAACGGGGGTTCTTTGACGTGGTCTTCTGGTCAATGGAGATGGCCGGCGAGAGTCCGTCGATGGAGTCCACATCGGGCTTGTCCATCTGTCCGAGAAACATTCTCGCATAGGAGCTTAGGCTCTCGACATAACGGCGCTGCCCTTCGGCATAGATGGTATCAAACGCCAGGCTGGATTTCCCGCTTCCGGAAAGTCCCGTGACGACCGTCAGTTTGTCCCGGGGAATCTCCACGTCGATGTTTTTGAGGTTGTTCTCTCTCGCGCCTTTGATAACGATGTTTTCCTGCATGCAATCCGGTTCCTTACCTGCTTATTCTGTAACTGTTTTATTATACGCTCTTTTTTCTTCGGTTGCAATAAAGAGTCTGTAAATTCGCGCCGATTATCCCCGCAGAAAAAAGGAAAACACCGGAGAGGTCGGTGTTTTCCTTATACGGAACCGCTTCTTCACTTTTTTGCCGCTTCCTGTTCGGCAAGGAGCAGCCTCGGCAGGGCCAGCACATTGTTGATGTCGACCTGTTTGTAATCCACGTTCCGGCCGGTCACGCGGTTTTCCTCCTCGGAGAGCGCGTCCAGATCCTCCCATGGAATAAGGCAGGCGTGCTTTCTCTCTCCGGGGTTTTTCGAGATCCGAAATCCGGGCTGCTTTCCCTCCGCCTTCAGGCGGGTAAACGCTTCGATGTTGGCTTCGAATTCCATCCGGCTCATCCGGACATAGCCCATGGCATAATGAAACGCGCACCAGCGCAGATGCTCGGTCTGCCCCAGCACCTGACGCAGGCTCTCATCCGGATTCCATTTGCCGGACAGGATTTCATCCCGGCTGCTGCCGGAAATGCGGATGAAGGCGGGGATAAAGTCCGCCGAGGCCCGGGAAGACATTTTCCCGAAGCTGTCGCAGGCCATCCATTTCTCCCAGTCGCTCCGCTCCGAGCTGTCATAGGTGCTGTTGAGCAGGATCGCCAGGCGGTCCGCGTCCTTCGCCGAGAGATAATCCAGCGCGCAGATCTCCGTCCGGATGATCGGTTTGCCAAGCGTCTCCTGATATCGGACACCGCTGTCATCACACTGCACGACACAGATCCGCTCCGCGTGATTCCGCCGGAGATAGAGCATCAGATTGTCCGAGATCTCCCGGTTCATGGCCTCGTCCCCGGTACAGACGGCAATGATCTTCAGGCTGCCCAGATGCGTCCGGATGTATTCATAAAACGCACTGCTTCGCGCATCGGCCGCATAGCGCCGGATGTCATACTGCCGCAGCAGCTCCGGGCTGTCCTCCTCCAGGAAGCCCGCTTCGTTTTCCACATTCGGCGAAAACACCGCCGCGTGGAAGGTACTCCCGGCAAACTGGCCGTTCATGACCAGCTTCTTCAGCGCCGCCTGTCCATGTCGTCCGAAGCCCGCCACCACACAGTCAAAGTCCTCCGTCGCAAAGCCTTCGGCATTGAAATGCATGAAGCTCCAGGGCGGGCAGGTTCGGATCAGCGCGCGTGCCGCCAGATCCGCCGCGTCATACACATTGACATAGCCGAAACCGTAGGCCGCTTCCGAAGCCTGGAGCATGGGCGCCAGAATATCCTCGGCCCCGGGCAGGGTAATCTGGGTGTTTTTTACCGGAACACCGGCTTTTTCCAGTGCCGCCTTCAGCCGCAGCGCGTAGAACAGATTCTCATCCTCCGCGCGGTCGAGGGCGTAGACCGTGAGCCTCCGTTTCCGGATCCGCAGTTTGCGGATGACGGACTGTTCACACTGCACCGCCGCGTTCCCAGTCAGGACGGACATTCCCGCCGTATTCAGGTCGTTCACCGTGGCCTCGTCGGCGCTTTCGGCGATGAAAACCACCGAGGTCTTTCCCCTCTCGATACATTGGTGTCCAAGCATGACGCTTTTTTCGTTGATGCCGTAAATCAGCGTGAGGTCCCCGTGGCGGGCCAGCACAAAGCGCAGGTAACGCAGCACCCCCGCGCCGATGGTGTACATGGCGGCGCTGGCCATGGAATAGAACGCCATCAGGTGTACCGTCCAGAAGACGCTCAGACCGGTCCGGGTGGAAACCGGGGCCGTGTTTTTGATGGTGTCCAGATCATTGACGCCGATGAACATGCGGATGACGGTCATCGGGGTGCGGATCACCGTCATGGCCAGGTCCCCCTGAAACGCCTCCGTGTATCCGATCCCGTAGATGAGCAGGCCGCCGATGACACCGATCGTCATGAACACCGTGCTCAGTCGGCGCGCAGCCGTCGGCTTGAGCACCAGGGCAAGGATCATGGCAAAAAAGACCAGTGTCGAGAGAATCAAACTCAGAATTGGGCGCATCGGCATGCCTCCGTTCAGATTGGTGAATCCGATTATAACACGCGGAGCCGGCGGAATCAATATCATCCGCCGGCTCCGAAAGCCTCTGGCTCTGCCTCTGTTCAGCCCCGGAATCGGGACAGGAAGTCGATGGTCTCCTGTTTCCGGGGATTGCCGAAAATCTCTTCCGGACTTCCCTGCTCACAGATGACGCCGTCGTTCATGTAGACGACCCGCCTGCTCACGTCCCGCGCAAAGGCCATTTCATGGGTGACGACAAGCATCGTCATGCCGCTCTCGGCCAGATCCTTCATAACCGTCAGGACTTCCCCGACCATCTCCGGGTCCAGGGCCGAGGTCGGCTCGTCGAACAGCAGCACTTCCGGATCCATCGCCATTGCCCGCGCGATCGCGACGCGCTGCTTCTGGCCGCCGGAAATCTGCCGCGGACGGGCGTTGATATAGGGTGTCATACCGACCTTGTCCAGATAGTGCATGGCGTGCTCCCGTGCCGCCGCCCTGTCCTTCTTCAGCACCTTGATCTGTCCCACCATGCAGTTTTCGAGGACCGACATGTTGTTGAAGAGGTTGAAGGACTGAAACACCATGCCCACGTGCGCCCGGTATTCCGCCGGATTCGTCCCGCGCTGCAGGACGTTCTTCCCGTGGTAGAGGATTTCGCCGGAGGTGGGTGTCTCCAGGAGATTGACGCAGCGCAGGAGCGTGGATTTTCCGGAGCCGGAAGCGCCGATGATGCTGATGACATCCCCGTGTCGGACCGTGAAGTCGATGTCCCTGAGCACTTCATGGGAGCCGAAAGACTTGGAGAGATGGTTAATCTGCAGAATCATGTCTTCCATCTTATTCCGCCTCCTTTTCACGGTTCTCGTACTCTTTACTGCGCTCGTCAAAGGGCGTTCCCCTGTCCGGATGCCGGTAGGTTCCGGCGGTCATGGTAAGCTGATCCTCCTGAACCAGTTCATAGTTGCCGGAGCCGTCCATCTTCTTCTCCACCCAGCGCAGCAGGAAGGACGCAAGAAGCGTCATGGTGAGATAGCCCACCATCTCCACCGTGGCCGAGGGGAAGTAAAGATAGCTCGCACCCACCGTGGCGCGGTGCGCCGCGAAGAAATCGGGGAAGCCGATGATGAACATGACGGAAGTGTCCTTCACGTTGATGATGAAGTTGTTTCCGATCTGCGGCATGATGTTGCGAAGCGCCTGCGGGAGAATCACGCTCGTCATGGTCTGCACGTGGGTCATGCCGATGGCCATGGCGCCCTCGGTCTGGCCGGGGTCAACGGAAATGATGCCGCCGCGGACCGATTCGGCCATGTAGGCGCCGGTATTGATGGACACGACGACGATGGCGGCCGCCCAGACGGAGGTAAACTTCACCGCGTTGTCCGTAAAGTACGGAAGTCCGTAGAACAGAAACACCGCCTGCAGCACCATCGGCGTGCCGCGGAAGACCTCCACATAGATCCGGATGATCACCCGGACCAGGGTCAGGATAAACTTCTTCAGCGGGTGGTCGTTTTCTCGCCGGGGAATGGTGTTGAGAATTCCGCAGACAAAGCCGATCAGGCACCCGATCACCGTGCCCACAAGCGCGAGAATCAGGGTGTTCTCAATACCGCTCAGGTACGCCGAGCCGTATTTGGTCCAAAGCTTGGTAATGTCTGCCGCAAGCTGTGCAAACTTGTTCATGCGTCTGCTCCTTACTGTACGTTCTGTCATCAAAAGGGCGGGAGTTCAGCTCCCGCCCGGTTTTGTTCTGGGATGGTTTTCGCCTGTCTGAGATCAGTCCTCGCTCAGGGGCCGGTCTGTCGGTTGGCACACCGCATCTTCCCCGCCGGAGGCGGGGAAGAATCTGTTCTCCGAAACTTAGTCCTCGCTCAGGGGCTGGATGGAGATGGCCTCGGCCATCAGGTCGTTGAAGTCATCCGCCGTCATGGTGGAAAGCACTTCGTCGATGGCTTCCTTCAGGACGGTGTTGCCCTTCATCATGGAGACACCGATGTTGACGTTCTCGGCACGCTCCTGCTCGGTGAACTGGAAGTCGCCGTCCGTACCGGAGAAGTCCAGAATCGTCATGTCGGGATAGGCCGCCACGGCGCCCTGGGCAGTGGGCATATCGGTGCAGACAAACTCAACCGTATCGGTCTCCAGCGCCATCAGCATGGCCGGGGCGGTCTCGGCGGCGGTCATGATCTTGGCGCCTTCGATCTGGGGCAGGCAGGTGTCATACCAGATGGTGGCGATCTGTGCAGTGCAGCTGTGTCCGGCGAGGTCCGCAATGCCGGTTGCAGAGGCCAGGGGGCTCTCCGCCTTGGTCAGGCAGACGATGGTCGCATAGAAGTAGGGGCCGGCAAAGTCGACCTGCTCGGCGCGCTCGGCGGTCATGGACTGGCCGGCGATGACGGCGTCAAAGGTGCCGGTCTGGACACCGGGAACCAGGGAATCCCAGTCGGACTGGATAACCTCGAGTTCCCAGCCGTTGGCTTCGCAGATCTTCTTGCCGATCATGACGTCATAGCCGTTGGCATAGGAGCCGGGGACATTCGCGATGGGAACGGCGCCGTTGGCATCGTCGGTCTGGGTCCAGTTGTACGGGGCATAGGCACATTCCATGGCGATGGTGAGGACACCGTCCTCCACGCCGCTGGGAACTTCGGCATCGGCCGCAAAGGCCTGGGTGGCGGCCAGTGCAAACAGCATCATGACGGCCAGCAGCATTGCAATCGTTCTTCTCATGGGTTTTCCTTTCTGAGTCGGATGACTCTCCGGCTGTTCCTCCCCGCCGGTGGTACAATCTTCTTGCACAGCCCAGAACCGAAGGAGCAGGCCTCCTGCCGGATCTTCGGCGATGAACCCTTTCCCGTCCGACGGCTGCCTGGCCTTGCCGGTCGGTACTGATGAACACCGCGCCTCTATCTAAAGCGATTCAATTTGGCTGTATCATAGCACCACGCTTCAGTGATGTCAATCACTAAAGTGTGATTTCCAGCTTTTTTGTAGAAACCGGTAAAAGCGGCAAATCCGTCAGGTCGATTTTGAGCATTTTGAACGAAATGGATTGCGGTGATGCGGCGTCTGTCCCACCATCTCTCCTACTGCTGGGGCTGCACGGGCAGTTCCAGAATCACCCGGAACACGGGAGTATACTCGATCTTCATGCTGCCGCAGAAGGCTTCCGTCATCTGGCGAAGAGACTTCAGTCCGCCGTGTTCCGTGAGCGGCTTGTCCGGCGCGCTGCCGTTGTTTTGAAGCTCCGCTCTCAGCCGGCTGTCCTTTTGCAGCAGCAAAACCTCCAGCCTGTCGCCGCCGGCATGCCGGACCGTGTTCGCGGCGCATTCCCGCACGGCATGGCCCAGGATTCTCCGGATCCGGGGATCCCTCGGAACCGTTCCTTCAATCCGGACCGCAACCCCGATTCCCTTCGCCTGGATGAGGGCAGTATTCAATTCATCCTCCGCGCTGTTTTCCTTCATCTGGTTCAAAAGATCCTGATTCGTTTTCCGCATCCGGTCCAGAAGCTCCTGCCCATCCGCTCCGTCATTGTGATCAAGATATTGTCGGCATAACAGCAGCAGTTCCCCCAGCTCGTCGTGAACCCGCACCCGAGTCCGAAGCAGGGCCTCCTCTCTCAGGACTTCCTGAAGCGCCTGATAGCGCTCCGTTGCCTCATCCTTCGGCAGTCGGGCAAAGGCCGCGCGCAGGCTCAAAGCGGTCAGCGCCGCCATCACCAGTTCGCAGCACAGAATTGCGCCCCAGGGGACAGCATGAAAGGCCGTCATAAAAACCGGCTGTACGCTCTCTCCCTTATACCAAGGGACCGGCGGTTTCCCGTCCATCATCAGCGCGAACCAAAGCGAAACCGTCGCCAGCTGCAGCAAAGCAGGCAGAACGCTCTTTTTTTCTTTTCGTTCGGGAAAAAGCATGATCACGGCGCACAGCTGTCCGAAAAAAAGAAGAACCGCAAATCCGGCAAGCAGGATTCCGCCGGGCGTTCCGATGATCTCATCAAAGGGTCTCATGGTGCTCCTCCTCTCCGGGCATAGAGCATCAGGTACATCAGCCCGTCCTCTTCCCCCTGCTCCAGATAGCCGGGAAGATCCGGCCAGCTCGGCAGGGCGGTACAGTCGGCCTCAAGCGTCAGGCGGTCCCGTTCAAGACATACCAGCAGGTTTTTGCTCCCCGGTATCAGCATCAGGGCGATACGGAAGAATCCCTCGAAGAGGTCCAGCCCCTCCCGTTTCCCAAAGCGCTCGGCTGTGCGGCTCTCCACCAGAACCGCGATCCCGCAGAGGCGGAGATAGCGCCCCATTTCTTCCAGAGAAAGCACAAGCTCCTCTGCCGGAATCAGTCCCTGCTCCTCCCCGATCAAAGCAAGATTGCTTTTCCGCTTGACGCAGGCATAGAGGACGCTGAGCTGTTCGATTTTTATCCGGAAGTCAGGGTCTTCCGGTGTGAGCCCCTCCAATTCGTCGCCGATCTGACGACGGACGTCTCTGACCTCGTCGGAAGCCGCAGCGTAAACGCGCCGGGCTATCTCCAGGCGGGCCCGCCTTTCCTCATGCTCCCGGTCAAGGCGCAGCATATAGTTCCGCAGGCAGTATTCCAGGCAGCCCAGCATGCAGAAGCTGTCAATTTCCGGAACGGTATACAGGAGCGGAAGATGATGCGTACTCAGCCACCTCTCTGCCGCGCTCAGGATCGGGACCATCAGCAGGCACAACAGAGGAAGCGCGCTCTCACGCCATCTGCCTGTCCGGCGGGAGCCGCGGACCAGTCTCAGGATCCCTCCCGCGGTCATCAGGATGATCCACCCATATGCGGCATAAAACAGGACGCCGTAAGTATAGGTACCGGCATCTCCTTTGAGGGTATCGATTTCGTCCAGCGGCATGAAAGCAAGCAGGTGGAGGTCGTTTGTCAGGATGCCCAGTACAAGAGCCGCGGCCGGAAGCAGCAGCCATCGCTCATCCCATTTTCTGTCTCGCTCCTCCGCGTAAAAACCGATGCAGCTCATGAAGAACAGCGTCGGAATCATCAGGCGCGGCACATAAAAGGTATACCACGCCCAGCGGGTCAGCGTTTCACTGGAGCTGCCGATGACCCGGTATTTGACGCAGCGAAGCGCCAGATAAAAAAGCATCATCCCGCCTGCCGCAAGCAGATATTCCCTTGCGCGGCAGGGCAAAAGCCTTCGCTGGATTGACAGCAGCCAGAAGAGAAGCAGCCCCGCATAAATGCCCGTATAGCAGCAGAAGAGAACTGTAGTGAAAAAGCCTGAGGAACTGTTATCGATCAGGTGCAGTACTCCGGCCAGAAGGAGAAGCGCAAGAAACAGAGCGCTTGATCTCTGCAGGTGATGATCCGTGATAGACTGCTCCACGTCGCTCCCTCCTCTCTTTCATGACGCTGCCATGCCGGGCAGCGGTCTGGTGGTTACATCATAGCATAGCTTATTAACATTTTCAATGCAGTTCGGTTTCAAAATGGTTATTTTATTACTTTTCAGCACATTCTATCCTGTCATTTTTGTGAAAAATATCTAAATTTGGTCCTTTTGGACCATTTACAAGATCTGGTGTCCATGTTAACATAATAATAGTATATTTAGGGGTAGGGGGATTGTACCCTTTTCTCCCAAACCGGGTACCGAAAGGCGGTGATGCGTTTGTTTGAAGAGAAGATCCGGGTGGTGGTCGCTGACGACCGCCCTCTGCCGCGCGGCTTTTTTGAGCTCACGGTCCGAAGCTGTGAAGGCTATGAACTGGCGGCTTCCTTCTCTGCCGCCGGCGCGGCGGTCAGCTGGTGCCTGGAGCACCCGCCGCAGCTTGTCTTCCCGACCTGCGCATCATCCTTGCCACCTCCATGGCAGAGGCAAAATGGCTGGACGAGGCCAGGAAGCTCGGCATCGAGGCTTTCTGGTACAAGGACAGCGAAGTGCCGCTTCCTGAGGTCATGGACCGGGTCATGACGGGCGAGATCGTCTACCCGGACATCCCGCAGCTTCCCATCGGCCGCGTGTCCCAGACGGAGCTCTCAGACCGCGAGCTGGACGTTCTCCGGGAACTGACCGCCTGCCGCACGAATCAGCAGATCGCCGAATCCCTCTGTATCTCGGTCAATACGGTCCGGCGCCATATCCAGAACATGCTGGACAAGACCGGCTTTACCGACCGCCTGGAGCTTGCCGTCCACGCCCGCGAGCTGCACATTGTGGTGAGTGACCACGACCGCAGGCAGGGTGTTGAGCGATAGCGGGTATAACAATAACACATTTATAATAACATATAGCACATTTATAGTATTGTAATACGATAATAACAAGGAAAAGAGGATGCGACATGAAAAAGACAGTGTTCCGTAAAGTTCTGGCCCTGATCATGGTCCTGAGCCTGATCCCCTGCTGGGGCGTCTCCGCCTGGGCGGGGGAAGGTGATCCGGTTTCGACCAACGGCACGGATCCGCAGCCGGTAACAGCCGGATACGTGGACGCCGATGTGAATTCATCGAGTCAAAGCGGGGCATTTGCTTCTCCGATAAATCCCGGCGGCAGTGCCGAAATTATTGTCAATGGGCCGATTGATGTGACAAACAGTGGCGGAGATGCCACTGGTATCCAAGCCAATGCCGTACAGATTGGAAGCGAGGCCTCCGTAACCGCTGAATCTGTCAGCGCCGAATCCACCGCTTCCGGCAACACCATAGCAATCGGCGCAGAAGCCAATGCACAGTCTCCCGGACCGGCAGAAGCAACTGTTGAGGTTTCGGGTACGGTTGAAGCCTCTTCCGCAGGTGACGGAGCCACATTCGGAGCATATGTTCGAGCCAATTCTCCCGCAGACAGCGTAGTAACCGCTGAGGTATCTGCAGGTGACGTGAGCGCCACCTCAACCGGCGATGCTAACACGACCGGTGTCCACACTGTAACGCCGCCGGGCAGCAACGCCAATTCAACCGCCACGGCCGATGTCGGCAATGTTACCGCGGTTTCCGAAGGAGACGGCTACGCCGCTGGCGTATTCGCAGCCAATAATGACGGAGGCCATTCCGAAATCACGGCAGGCGACATAACTGCAGAGGCCAATGGAGACAATTATGCTGTCGGTGTCGCTACCCGTGATTTGGGAGGCGGTAGTACTACTCTGGAAGCCGGAAATGTGGAAGCCACTTCGGCAGGCGCCGGCGCTTCATACGGCGTCTATACACGGACTTCTGGCGACGGGTCAAATTCCGACATCAAAGACGTCGGCAATGTTGTCGCAACAACCAACGGCTCAGGGACTGCAGAAGGTATTGATGTGAGTGTAGACCTTGGCGGAACTGCTGTTGTGAATGCTCAGGATGTGGAAGCAAGCGCTGAAGGTACCGGCAGGGCAATCGGTATTAATGCTTACGGAGCAGATGGCGGAACTGCAACCGTCACAGTCGGAAAGGTTGAGGCGGAAGCGGAGCAAAATGAAACTTTTAGTGCCGCCCGGGGGATTGTTGTACATGCTTACGATGGTACTGTTTCGGTAACAGCAGATGAGGTTGAAGCCGAGGCCGATAAGGGATTCGCTCATGGCATTAACATAACTTCTGATGGAGCAAACAGCACCGGCACCGTCAATGTCAATGGTCCGATAACCGTTACAGGACAAGAGTATGCTTACGGAGCAACGATCACTGCATACGACGGCGGCACTTCTGTTCTGAACGTAACACCGGAAGGCGGTTCATCAGAAGAAGCCCTGATCAAGGCTAAGTCCGAAACAGATGCCAGCGGTATTACAATCTGGTCATATAATGACGGAACGGTCGATGTCACCGTCGAAGGCTCAATCCAGTCTGACGGCATTGGGATTTACAGTAATTCTGACAGCAGCAGCCTTGTAGATGTCGATGTAATCGGCGATATCACGGCATCGGAAGTAGGCCTCGTATTTAACGAAGATGGGAAGAACTCCTTTGTTGTTGACGGGACTGTGCATGGAGGCATAGTCGGTATTCAACTGCAGGATAAAATCACGTCAGATAACCTGGATATCACAGTCTGGAAGATCGATCCATCCAAAATTGGAGCAGAAGATCATGTTGTCGCGGAGAAGAATTCAGGAGAATGGACTTCCACGGCAACCTCAAAAGAAGTCGAAGCAAATATCCATTATATTATCAAGATCGAACCCTCTCAGGAGAATATTTTCACTTTAGACGGTGCCACCGAGCATCAGGGATATAAATATACCGCGAAACAGGGTGAAAATGTTGCTGTGAAAGTGAATGTTCCCGGTGGATATCAGCTGACGGGAGCTTACGGTTATGACGGTGGAAAGCTTCCCCTGAAGATAGATCCCAATACCGGCGACTATTATGTGATCATGCCCATGGGGGGCGGCATTCTTCTGAGGGCAGACCTGAGCTGGATTGGGACCGGCGGTTCCGGTTCATACTCTTCCGGGGATGAATATGTCTATGCGTCATATACGAGCAATGTGCAGTATGCCACCATCACTTTTGATCTGAACGGAGGCCATACGCTCACCGGAAATCCGGGGCCTGTCATCAGGAGCGTCCCCGTCGGGACCTGGCTGCGCCTGATTGACGCTCCGAAGAAAGACGGATCTGCCTTTGAGCTCTGGCATACGGATGATGAAACTGTAAAAGCCTGCAACCCATTTGATTCCTTCTGCGTTATGGGAGATGTCGATTTCATTGCAAAATGGGCCGGTGAAGATCTTCCTTATCAGCCTACAGCAGAGGACACGCTCCTCGTGAACTCTCTCGTTACCACCTCTCTGCTTCCCGTCACAGAACGGTCCGTTGAGGAACCCATCCCTGTTGATGCTGCTGACAGTGAAACCTTGACTGACGATACGCCTTCTGTCGGAGATCCTGTTGACGTGGCGGTTGCGGTCGAAGAAGAGCTTGTCAATTCCGCTGATACAGAACCCGCTTCGGAGCTCACCGAAGCTGCTGCAGAAAATTCCGCTAAGACCTCTGAAGCTGTTGCTCCGGACGCTGTCGAGCCCGCCTCATCTGCCGCGGAGGAAGTTCCCGTCGCCGCAGAACCGGCATCGGAGAGCAGCATGATGGTCGAGGCGATGACCACTCTGACGGCCGCCACGGAAGCGCTTCAGGCCGCCACGGAAGCGCTGATTGCCAATACCGCCCCTGCAGCGGATGAAGCAGAAGCAGCGACAGAAGAACCTGCCTCTGAGGAAGCCGGTGTCGAAGAAACCGCGGACGCAGAGATCAGCGCGGAAGCCGCCGAAGAAGAGCAGCCTGTTGTTGAGGAAACCGGCAGCTCCATGGATGCGGCCAGAGAAGAACTTCAACGCATCACGGAAGAACTGGATGCGGCAAAGAGTGAACTCAAGGCCACAAGCGCGGAACTGGATACCGCCAAGGGTGAACTCAAGGCCACAACCGAGGAACTGAACACAGCAAAGGATGAGCTCCGCGCCACGACGGACGAACTGGTCGAAGCGAAAGACGCGCTCCGTTCCGCTGCGGATGAGCTGAACGCCGCCAGAGAGGAATTCCGCCTGCTTCTGGAAGAGCTGAAGGCCCAGGTCCCCGTTGCAGAAACCCAAGAATCTTTGGAATCCTCCCCCGCTGCTGATGCGGCAGAAGAGGAAGCCTCTGCCCAAGAGGATGTCCCCACAGAAGAAATCGACGCCGTGAACGTTGATGACGCGGCTGAAGAAGAACCCGCCGCAGAAAGCACCGACAAGTCCTGATCATCTCTTCTCTCATGTCAGACATGCGAATTCCTCCGTTGACTTTTCATCGAAAAATAGTAATATAGGTTCTGTCAGGAAAGAGAAAATCGCTGTTTTTGATCATGGGAGTGAGGTGCCCGATTATGGACAAACTGATATATGACAGTTTTCTGGATATTCTGAGAGAAGAACTGGTCCCCGCCATGGGCTGTACGGAGCCGATTGCGGTCGCCTACGCGGCAGCTCTGGCGCGGGACACGCTGGGCTGCATGCCCGAAAAGACCACCCTCATCGTCAGCGGCAACATCAT